>JBARMQ010000378.1:0-8017 GCA_049802535.1 Bryobacteraceae bacterium
CACCTGGCCCATCGGATGAAGACAACATCAACGACGACATCGTTAACGATGAGCGGCACGACCTCGAACCAGAAGTGCCCGGATCAATCGCTAACCAAGTGCCCGGTTCAGTCGTAAACCACTAAAGCGCCGAACGGCTATAATTCTCCCGTCATTATTAATTAAAGCCGCCCCTTACAGGCGGCTTTTTTTGCTGCGGCGTTAATAATGTAAGAGCGAAAACAACTCGAATTCTTTTAGCCGGTCGCGGCCCTTCAGAAAATCGAGCTCTATGACGAATCCAAGGCCGACGACTTTACCATTCAGCAACTGAACCAGCCGCGCCACTGCCGACGCTGTGCCGCCTGTGGCCAATACGTCATCAATAATCAGAACATTTTGGCCTGGTTCGATGGCGTCGGCATGAATTTCCAGGCTGTCGACCCCGTACTCCAACTGATATTCAATGCTCTTTACAGAGCAGGGCAGTTTCTTCGGCTTGCGGACGGGAACAAAGCCCGCGCCGAGAGCTAAAGCCATCGCCGGTGCGAAAAAGTATCCGCGCGCTTCGATTCCGACCACGACATCAATGGGCCGGCCTGCATAATGCTGGTCGAGTGCGTTCACAGTGTCGCGAAAACCACGTTTATCCTTGAGCAGCGTCGTGATGTCATAGAAGTTGATACCGGGTTTCGGAAAGTCTTTCACTTCCCTGATTAATTGCTTCAAATGATCCATGTTTCGGGTGGCGTTTTGGGGCCGCGCGCGCCGCGAGCGGAAGAGAGCCTTCGATCCTGAACCACGAATTTAGCATGCGGGCGGTCAACGCCGGTATTTTGATAGGCTCACAGCATGACCGATGCCGAACGGCAGTCGCTCGATGACCGAGGCTATGTGGTGCTGGAACGTTTGCTCGACAACGACACACTCGAGCGTTTACGAGGCCGTACAGAAGAGCTCTATGACTTGGAAGGAGCGCAGGGCGGCTCAGAGTTCTTAACGGAGCCCGGTTCGCGCCGTCTTGCCAATCTGGTCGATAAAGGCAGCGTGTATGAAGAGATGATTGCGCATCCGCGAGTGCTGAAACTGGTCGAGCATGTCCTGGGTCCACGTTTCAAACTCAGCAGCTTGAACGCGCGATCGGCCAACGCACATTCGGAGGAGGCGCAGCCGCTGCATTGCGATGCCGGGGCGCTGCCGGACGAGCATGGCTTTTGGGTCTGCAATACGATCTGGTGCCTGGATGCGTTCACCGGGACGAACGGCCCGACGCGAGTGATCCCTGGTTCGCAGCGCTGGGGGCGCCTTCCGCAAGATGTCTTAGACAATCCCAAAGCGCGGCATGCCGAAGAAGTATGCTTGACGGCGCCAGCCGGCAGCGTAATCGTCATGAATACGCATGCCTGGCACGGGGGAACTGCAAACCGGTCCGGTTCGCCGCGCAGCGCACTGCACGCTTTTTATTGCCGGTTCGATAAACCGCAGCAGCAATATCAGAAACGCCTCTTGAGGCCAGAGACGCAGGCACATCTCTCGCGGCAAGTGCGTGCAATCCTGGCGCTGGACGATCCGTTGAATGACGAACTCAGCTCCGCGGGCGCAGGCAAGAGCGGCTTTATGAAAGCGCCGGCTTAAAGGCTGGGCGCGGGCGGCCACCATGCGTTGCGGGAAAAGCGCGTTGTAGCGTACCATCGCAAGACATGATGCAGACGAAACGAATCGTGACGGGAATCGTCGCTGCTTGCGCCTGTTTGGCCCTTGCTGAGACGGCGACCGAATATCGAACGCCGCCGAAGGAGGTGCTGGCTGTACTCACTGCGCCCGCGCCGCCATTGATCTCAGTCAGCCCTGCGGGCGATTATGCGCTCTTCTTGAATGCGGTCCGATATCCGCCCATTTCGCAAGTGGCGCAACCGATGGAACGGCTGGCGGGTCTGCGCATCGATACCAACACAAACGGCTTGCATTTGGCGCCCACCTTCTTCGCGTATCACTTGGAGCGACTATCCGATGCGACGGACATTCCCATCAAACTGCCTCCGTCGGCAGCGTTGGGACCACCGGTTTGGAATTTCGATGGTTCGTCGTTCGCCTTCACGAACACGACGGCATCGGGCATTGAGTTGTGGATCGCATCCACGCGCAGTGGTCAACTGCGTCCGGTCACCGGCATGCATTTGAACGGCGTGCGTACCGGCCGCCAAGAACCGCTAGCGTGGCTGGCCGATAACAAAACGCTGCTCGTGTGGCTTGTGCCTGAACATCGCGGCGCTCCTCCGGCATTGGCAGCGATTCCGACGGGCCCGCATACGCAGGAGACTGCCGGCCACTCGGGACCGGTGCCGACGTATGAAGACATGCTGAACACGCCACACGACGAAGACTTGTTCGATTACTATGCCTCGGCGCAACTTGGCTTGATGGATTCAGCGAGCGGCCGCCTGACGCCTCTAGGCAAACCGGCGATCTTCGATCAAGTAGATGCTTCGCCCGACCAGCAGTACTTTCTGGTGGAGCGCATTCACCGGCCTTTTTCTTATTTGCATCCGGCCCGAGACTTCCCGAAAGATATAGAAATCTGGTCACGAAGCGGCGCGGTCGAACATACGATTGCGAATTTGCCTTTGGCGGATCGCGTGCCGATCGGCGGCGTGCGTACTGGGCCTCGCGACCTTGCCTGGCTGCCCCATCAGAAGGCAACCGTGGTGTGGGCTGAGGCGATGGACGGCGGCAATCCGAAAGAGAAAGTACCGCATCGCGACCGAATCATGTCGCTTGCCGCGCCGTTCCGAGGTGAACCCACGCAGCTGCTCGAAACACAGGAACGATTTGAAAGACTCGAGCCGATTGCGGGCGGGGACTTGGCGTTAGTCACCGATTATGAGCGTAATAAGAAGTGGGTGCGCACATTCGAAGTGGATCTAACCAAGACTGGCGATGCGGGCAAACTGATCTTTGCACGCGATGCGCAGGATCGTTATAAAGATGAAGGGACGCCTGTAACGAAGATGACCGCGGAAGGCCCGGTCATCGTGCGCAATGGCGACAACATTCTGCTGGACGGCTTAGGCGCATCGCCAACCGGCGACCATCCATTCCTGGACCGATACAATCTTGCGACGGAAAAGCCAGACCGTTTGTTTCAATCGAAGCGTGGCTCGTACGAAGCCGTCGCAGCAGTCCTCGATAGCAAAGGCGAACGGGTCATCACGCGCCGGGAGAGCCCGTCCGATCCCCCCAACTATTACTTGCGCGAAGGCGGGAAGGAGACGGCTTTGACGCATTACACCGATCCAGCGCCGGAGGTGCGCCAAATTTCAAAGCGAATCGTGACCTATCAACGCGAAGATGGGGTGCCGCTATCCTTCACGCTGTATCTGCCTCCAAATTACAAGGAGGGCACGCGGCTGCCGACGCTGTTGTGGGCCTATCCGTTGGAATATAACGACGCCGGCACGGCCGGACAGGTGAGCGGATCAAACGATCGCTTCACTGTGCTGACTGGGCATCTGCTGTTTGCCCTGCACGGCTACGCCATTCTTGACAACGCCGCCATGCCGATTGTGGGTAATCCAGATACAGTTAACAACACGTATGTCAAACAGATTGTGATGGACGCAAAGGCGGCGATCGATAAAGCGGTGGAAATGGGCGTCACCGATCCGGCTCGAGTGGGTGTTGGCGGGCACAGTTATGGCGCGTTCATGACCGCGAATCTGCTGGCGCATTCCACCTTGTTCCACGCTGGGATGGCCGAAAGCGGCGCGTATAACCGGACGTTGACTCCATTTGGATTTCAAAGTGAGCGGCGGACCTTTTGGGAAGCGCCGGACGTGTATTTGACGATGTCGCCATTTGTCCACGCGCAGGATATTAAGGCGCCGCTGCTGCTGATTCACGGCGAAGCGGACGATAACACGGGCACGTTTCCGATTCAATCGGAGCGTCTATACCAGGCCATCCGCGGCAATGGCGGAACGGCGCGCTTGGTCATGCTACCGTCGGAAGCACACGCCTATCGGGCGCTCGAGACCAACGAACATGTGCTCTACGAAGAGATGGCTTGGATGGATCGGTTCTTGAAGCAGCCCTAAATTCGGGCGTTCATATGTTAGTCAACGAAAAGGGCGAGAGTCTCGAAGCGGAAATGTCGACGCCGCCGCTAAACGAGCGGCAAAAGCAGGAAGCTGAGGATCGGACTTCCATCAGCGCCGTTGTCGTTCATGAGGCGGTTCGCCGGGATGGCGATGAGGAACTACAACGGCCGGTTTCGGCTCTCGCTTGGTCTGGCCTCGCAGCCGGATTGTCCATGGGCTTTTCCTTCGTCGTCGAAGGCCTCATTCAAGCTCACCTACCCGACACACGTTGGCGTCCCCTGTTAACAAACCTGGGATATCCTTTTGGGTTCCTCATCGTCATTATTGGCCGCCAGCAATTGTTCACTGAGAACACGCTGACCGCCATTATTCCGTTGCTGGCGCGCCGCAACCTGACCACGTTGATATCGGTATTACGGCTCTGGGCGATCGTGCTGGCCGCAAATTTAATTGGCGCTCATCTTTTTGCGTGGGTAGTGTCAAACACGCCCATGTATAGTTCCGGCACGCAGCATGCTTTGCGCGACATTGCCCTGCGCGCCGCGGCGGTGTCCTTCGGATCGGCCATTCTGCGCGGCATTTTTGCCGGCTGGCTGATTGCCATGGTGGTGTGGATGTTGGCCGCGAGCGAGAGCGGAAAAGTCGGGATCATTGTGATCTTGACCTACGTCGTTGGAATTTCGGGACTGACGCACGTCGTGGTGGGATCGGTGGAAGTTTTATTCCTTGTGATGATTGGAGAGAAGAGCTGGATCTCCTATCTGGCCGGGTACATGATCCCCACGCTGATCGGCAACATCATCGGCGGCGTTTCTTTGGTTTCGGCCGTGAATCATGCTCAAGTCGTGGCGGGTTTGGGTCTCGGAAAGAGCTCTGGCAAGGCCTCGTGATCTCGTCGACCCTGTTTTGGGCCGCATGGGAAAATGAAGGCGCATGTCCGCCCCCGATCTAAGCCGTCTGCTTCTGCCGATTCGCCCTGAAGACCATGTTTTTGGCAACGAAGACGCCGAAATTACCTTAATGGAATACGGCGACTACGAGTGTCCGGCTTGTGGCCAATTGTTCGCGGCGATTCATCGCATGCAGGAGACGGCGCCGGACCGTTTGCGTATCGCCTTCCGTCACTATCCGCTTTCAGGTATTCATCACCATGCTCAACGCGCCAGCGAAGCGGCCGAAGCGGCAGGCGAGCAAGGAAAGTTTTGGGAGATGCACGACCTGCTGTTTCAACACCAGGACCACCTGGAGCAAAAGGACTTGCTGCGCTATTCGGAGCAATTGGGATTGGACGTCCATCGAATCGCCAACGAACTCAAGAAGAGCGTTTATGCCGACCGCGTTCGTGAAGATTTTCGCCGTGGCGTGCAGAACGGCGTCTATGGCACTCCTGGTTTGTTCGTGAATGGCATTCGATACAACGGGCCATACGATGCCGAGTCGTTGTTAGCGACTCCGGTCATGACATAGTCATTCCGCAGTCGGCGCAAAATAGAATAAACATGGCTTGTGTGACACCCACGTCGGCGGAGGACCTTGCTGCTCAATTGCATGAAGCAGCGGCAGCCAAACACACAATTTCCGTTTTCGGTAATGACAGCAAGCAGTCCGCTGCCGGACCGATCTTGCGATCGGACGTCAGCATATCGACCTGCGGCTTGCGCAAAGTATTGCAATATGAGCCGCGCGATCTGACTATCAGTGTCGAAGCCGGAATGCCTTTCGGGGAATTGCAGTCTTTGCTTGCCAACAATGGACAGATGATCGCAATCGATCCACCGTTCTATTCGCGTGCCACGGTCGGCGGTGTCATTGCGGCAAATAGCAGCGGACCGATGCGCCGAGGATACGGAACGGCGCGCGACATGGTCATCGGCATGAGCTTTGCCATGTTGGATGGCCGGATCGTCAAAACCGGCGGCATGGTGGTGAAGAATGTAGCGGGACTCGATATGGGCAAGATGCTGATCGGCAGTTTCGGAACACTGGCGGTCATGACCAGCATCAATTTCCGCCTGCACTCGCTGCCGAGCGAAACTAGAACTTACCTTTTTACTTACCCGCAGTTGGCTGCCGCGATCGAGCGGCGGAACACAATTTTGAAGAGCGTGCTGCAACCCATTGCACTCGATCTGATTTCGCCCACCGCCGCAGCCCGTTTCGACCGCCGCGGATGTTTATTGGCGCTCCGCGCCGCCGGCACTCCCGCAGTGCTTGCGCGGTACTCGCGGGAATTGCACGATGCGGAGGAACTAACCGACGGAGACGCAGAGTTCTGGACATCGGCCCGCGAGTTCACAGCGGATTTTCTAGAACGGCAACCCGAAGGCGTCGTACTTCGCGTCTCCACCACGCTGAAGGACCTCGCGCCGTTTCTTTCGCTCGTGCCCGGCGCATGTATTTCCCGTGCCGCATCTGGCGTCAGCTATGTCTATCTTTCGTCCTGGTCCAGCGGCGCCTCGCTATGGAAGGTTGCCGCCGATCGACAATGGGTCGTTACGGCCGAATTCGCCCCCAATGAGCTTCGCCGCACAACCACTCTCTGGCAGGAACCGGCGGCCGGTTCTCGCGCGGCGGCATTTGCCATGATGGGAAAAGTGAAACACATGTTCGATCCGGACAATTTGCTGAACCGTTCACGTCTGTATGGTCGAATCTAGTCTGTTCCCGGTTTTGCACGAACGCTCTGAAGGGCCTGCCCAATCTGATTTAGATAAGTGCGTTCATTGCGGCCTGTGTCTAAATGCGTGCCCCACGTATCGCGAACTGGGCGTTGAGATGGATTCGCCCCGCGGACGCATCTACCAGATGAACCAAGTGGCGAATGGCGCAGCCATTACGGATTCCTACATAGAACACATCAATTTGTGCCTGGCTTGCCGCGGCTGTGAAACGGCGTGCCCCTCTGGCGTGCCGTATGGACGGCTGATCGAGGCGGCACGGGCCGAGCTAGAGGCGAGCCGCAAACCCTCGTTCTTCGATCGCGCGTTCCGGAATTTTATATTTCACAAATTTCTGCCTTCGCGAACAGCATTGCAAATGGCGGGCGCCGGGTTGTTTCTCTATCAGGCTTCGGGAATGCAGCGGCTGCTGCGCGCGACGGGTCTATTGAAACTCTTTGGAAAGCTTGGCAATCTGGAAGCTTTATCGCCAAACGCGGAAGCCCCGTTCTTCTTTTCGAAAATCGGCAAGACCTTTGCGCCCCAGGGTGAGCAACGGTATCGCGTGGCATTTCTGGCCGGATGCATCGCGAATGTCGCCTTCGCCCGCATGAACGAGGCGACCGTTCGCGTTCTTCAGAAAAACGGTTGCGAGGTCGTGATTCCCGGTGCTCAGAACTGCTGCGGCGCCTTGCATGTGCACGCGGGTCTGAAGGAAGAAGCACGCGCGCTGGCGCGAAACAATATCGATGCCGTTCTTGACGGCAACTTCGACGCCATCATTACGAACGCGGCCGGGTGTGGATCGACGCTGAAGGAGTACGATGAGCTGCTCGAGCACGATCCAAATTATCGCGACAAGGCGATCCGCTTCAAAAAGCTGATGAAGGACATCACCGAATTTCTGGCCTCCATCGAGCTGAATTCGAATATGGGGCCGATTGATGCGGTGGTTACCTATCAGGATTCCTGCCATTTGGCCCATGGGCAAAAGATCAAGGCTGCTCCGCGTCAACTGTTGCGTGCGATCCCTGGTCTGACTTTCCGCGAAATGCCCATGGCTGACCTATGCTGCGGCAGCGCCGGAATCTACAACATCAGTCAGAATGAGATGGCGATGGAAATTCTGGAACATAAGATGGCTTACGTTGAAACGACCAAAGCCGACTTAATCGTGACCGCCAACCCCGGCTGCATGCTTCAATTAGCGGCAGGTGCTCGACTGTACGGCAAGGGCGAGCGGGTTCTGCACGTGGTTCAGCTGCTGGATGAAGCCTATCGGAC
>JBARMQ010000379.1:0-5840 GCA_049802535.1 Bryobacteraceae bacterium
TTGTCAAGAGCTGTGAATAATATATGATCGGGACCATCCGCTCCGACGATGAAAGGCGCAACTGTGCCGGCAACATATTGTTTCGGCACATACACGGTAACGCGGCGGCTATAGGGAGCAGGGTGGCTGGTGGTTACGATCAGCTTGGCGGGATTGGACGGGTCAGGCGTTCCAAAGGTGTTGGGCTCGCGCGTGATGCCGGGATAGATCTTGCTGTCCGTCGATTCCATGGTCAGGGTAATGATGTTTCCTTGCGGGACACCTTCGTGCACAGTCATTTCCGGCGCCGGAGTGTGGGTAGGGCCAATAATGAAGTTTCCGTCGACATCTGCCGGAGCGTTGGTGCCGTCAGGCAACTCCTTTGCTTTGACATACCCGGAAGTATTTGGATCGCGAGTCGGAGGCGTAGGCCGGGGAGGCCGTGCAGAAACCCTTGGTGTCTGGGCCACCCCAATGGCGAACGGAACGATCAGGCCGAATAAGAGCGCGATACTTAGATATCGGGACATGGGAAATCCTTTTTATGTTAGTAGACGGAGATGTAGGCGTGGATCCTAATGAATTTTGAACCCTTAAGCCGGCGAAAGCTGTTGATTGGAGGAGCAGCAAGCGCAGCATATCTCGCGGCATCACCGGCCGCGCAGACTTCGAGCGATCCGCTGGAGTGGACACTGAACCAAGCGGCAGATGCCCTGGCAAAGCGGGACATTTCGTCGGAGGAGCTCACCAGGCTCTGTTTCGCGCGCATTCATAAGCTGGAACCCAGATTGAACGCAGTGATCACGCTACAGGAAGAAAGTGCAATCTCGCAAGCGCGCGATTGCGACCGCCAGCGCGCCGAGGATCGACATCAAGGACGTCTCTTCGGCATTCCCATCGCGCTTAAGGACAACATCGATACAGCAGGCGTCTTGACCACGGCCGCCAGCAACGTATTCCGGAATCGCGTGCCATCGGAAGATGCGGAAGTTACCAGGCGTTTGAAGGCCGCCGGCGTCATTTTTCTCGGCAAGCTGAACTTAGATGAGATGGCATTTGAAGGTACCGGAACGACCAGCTGCTTTGGACCCGTCCACAATCCGTGGAACACAGATCGGATCACAGGAGGCTCTTCCGCAGGTTCTGCCGCAGCCGTATCAACGGGCATGTGCTTTGGCTCTGTTGGTAGCGACGACGGCGGCTCAGTTCGCATTCCGGGCGCGTTCTGCGGAGTGGTTGGCTTCAAGACTTCGTATGGCCGCGTGAGTACGCGAGGCGTCGTGCCGTCGGCCTATTCCATGGACACGATCGGCCCGATCGCGCGCACGGTGGAGGACGCTGCCGCTCTATTGCAGGTTCTGGCTGGCTATGACCCCAAAGATGCGATTACTCAGATTCGGCCGGTACCGAATTACATGCAAGCGCTGAGTATTCCGATCTCTCAGCTGAGAATTGGCGTGCCCCGCGATTATTTCTTCGAAGAACTTCACCCGGATGTTGCCTCCGCCGTCGAAGATGCAATTCGATTGCTGAGCGGCAGAGTTCGAGAAGTACGCGATGTGGTTCTTCCTCGTCTTCATGTCGCGCCGAAAGGCAGTTATGACGTGGAGCTCTATCACTATCAGAAACCATTTTTCGATAAGACTCCCGAGCTTTATCATCCGTGGTCTCAACGCGAGCTGAATGAACTGAAGAAGGTAGAGACCGTACCCTACATTGAGACGCTGAAGCGGATACGCGAATGCCGCCGTGATATTCGGAGTACGTTCGAGCAGGTTGACGTGCTGGTTCTGCCGACGAAACGGGAACCGGCGCCCCTGATTTCTGAAACAGTGAACGAAACGCACCACCGGCCGCCCAGCAATACCAGCGCATTTAATCACTTCGGGACACCTGCGATCACTGTGCCCTGCGGATTTTCAAAAGATGGGCTGCCCATTGGATTGGAGATCGTCGGCCCAGTTTACGGCGAACCCGTGGTCCTCGCGGTGGCTTATGCATATCAACAGGCAACCGAGTGGCACAAGCGAAGACCGGCTATTTTAGACGCCTGATTCGAAGCATGACTAGTGATTCGCCGGAAGCGCAAACGCGAAGAGTGAATCGCCCGCGCCTACCAGAACGTATTGCTTGCCATCCAATTGATAAGTGATAGCTCCGTTTGCCTGATTAAGTCCTACTGTCGTGTGCCATAGCGTCTTGCCGGTCGCAGCGTTCATAGCCAGAATGTGTCCGGACGTGTCACCCGCGAAGAGCAAGTTACCTTCAGTCGATAGCAGGCCGGCGCCCATACCGCCTATGTCGTGGCTCCATCGAATATCGCCTGTCTTGTAGTCGATAGCCTCGATTGTTCCTGGATAGTTGAGAAAATCGTCACGGCCCGCGAAGCCTTCGGCTTTCCCTTCCGCCGTCAAGTAAAAGATGCTGTAACTCTGCGAAGCAACGACGTAGAAAAGCCCTGTCTTAGAGTCAAAAGTCGGCGCGAACCAGTTCGATGCCCCGTTGGAACTCGGTGAGACAAAGGTTCCGTTGCGTGAGGGCTCTTTCTTGGGATTCGGGATGGGCTGCCCCTTAGCGTTGATGCCTAGCGTCCAATTGGTTTTGATAAACGGCTTCGTTAGAAGGTCTTGTCCGTTGGTTCGGTCGATGACGAAGAAAAATCCATTGCGGCTGGCTTGCGCAAGAAGCTTGCGATGCTGGCCGTCGAAGTCCGCATCAAAAAGAATAGGCGTCTGTACCGCGTCCCAATCATGCGTATCATGCGGCGAAACCTGAAAGCCCCACGCCATTTTCCCGGTGTCGACATTCAAGGCAACAATGGAACAGGTCCATAAGTTATCGCCTTTCCGCGCGTCGCCGCCATGCACCGGGTTAGGATTTCCGGTGCCCCAGTAAATGAGATGCAAATCTGGATCGTACGTGCCGGTCATCCAAGTCATACCGCCGCCATGTTCACGAGCATCGGCATTCGGCCAAGTGTCGGCGCCGGGTTGGCCCGCACCGGGTTCTGTGTTCCAACGCCACTGCATCTCGCCTGTTTCGGGATCCAGCGACTCCAGATAGCCGGGATTATCAAGCGAATCGCCGCCGACTCCCGTGATGATGTGGTTGCCCACAACCAGCGGCGGCATCGTGCAGAAGTATTCCAGCTTTACATCGGCAATCTGCTTGGTCCAACGTTCCTTACCATCTTTGGCATTCAAGGAAAGGATGTTGCAGTCGGGCGTTTCAAAGTAAAGCCAGTTGCCCCACATGGCAACACCACGATGACCGATATGGCCGCCTTCATTGGGCGGATACTTGTAATGCCAAACTTCGTGGCCCGTCCGGGCGTCAACCGCCCACACGTTATCGGGCATCGTGAAATAGAGCACGCCATCGACTTCCAGTGGCGTCGACTTGATGATGGATCCAAAACCGCCCGCACCGTAGTTCGTTGCCCGATAAGTCCAGGCTGTGCGGAGCGAACCAACGTTCGAGTCATCGATTTGCTTCAACAGACTGTGGCGCTGGCCGGTGTAATCGCCATTGTAGGTAGGCCAATTATTGGTGGCCGGTTTCAAGAGAGATTCCGGAGTCAGTTCCTGGGCGAGGCACGCGACTGGGGCCAGGAACAAGATAAACGCGAGCGCCCAACTTCTCATTTCAGGGTCTCCAGATAAGCCAGAAGATTGTGCATTTCATCGTCGGTGTATTTTGGCAACAAGGCGCTGTGGGCGGCACGCGGATCCTGAACGTCAACAGTCACATCCTTACGCGAGTAAGAACGGTACCAGCCGGCGGAATCGTGCATTTCGACATTGAATTCGTCCAGATGGTCCAGCGTGCCGGCAACCTGCTCGCCGGAAGCAAGGTGCACCGTGACTTTCGTCGGGGCTAGAGGCTTAACGGCCTTCCCCATGAACATGTCAATCAGGTTCGGCGCCGGGTATAACATACGGCGCTGTAACTCAGTCGGTTCATACTTGCTCGCTATGTGCGCCAGGTCGCCAGTTGGAGAATGGCATGTGTCGCAATGGCCTTCACCGTTGAAGAAAGCCGCACCCTTCTGAGGATCGCCGGTTACGATGTTGCCGATCTTATAGCTGAATCGGTTCGATACGGCGGCTGCGCGCGAATGAAGAAACGTGGAAATATCGGCGATCTGCTCACTTGACATCGATGGAAATGCAGGCATCCCGCGATCGGGCCGTCCGTTATGGATGGTAGGACCGATCGCATCACCATTTTTATCGTGTAAGACCAGCGCCGATCGAACGAGATCGGGTCCACTTTTTCCGCGAGCATCGTTACCGTGACAGAAACCGCAGGCCGGAATGAAGACCTTGCGGCCTCTATCGACCGCTGCCTGATCGAACTTAGGCATTCCCATCAACGCGGCAAGAGCGCTGGCGCTATCGGTCTTCTTCTGATCTTTTTGGGGTGGAGCGGTGGCCGATGCTTTTTGCTTTTCAGCGGCGGCCGCCTGATCGGCCTGATGGGCGCCTAGCGGAACAACCAAGAGCAGGGCCGAACATGCGCTAAGCCAACAGGTAGACATGGATTTATTTACCTCACTTCAGGCATGCAGGTTTTTGAGATAGTCGTAATCCACCTTAATCGCTTCAAGAGCTGGCATTTCCGTAAATGGCGGCTCCTGCTCGACGTAATAAGCGCGAATCGGGGCCTTTTCCGCAGCCTCGAAAATGGGACGGTAATCGATCGCGCCGCGCCCCAATTCCGTGGGCACCGGCGCGCCTGGACCTTGATCCATCAATGTTGTACGTGGAGTGAATCCTTTGCGGAAATCTTTTATGTGCAGTAGGCGGTAGCGGTTTGGATATTTATGGAGATACATAACGGGATCCTGGCCCGCCACGGTCATCCATCCGCAATCCATCTCGAGTTTCACCAGCTCGGGATCGGTAAGACGAAGAAATTCGTCATAACCGGTAACATCGCCGTACCGTCTCCACTCGAAGTTATGGTTGTGATAGCCAAGATGCAAGCCCGCCTTCTTTACGGGCTCGCCGATTTTATTGAATTGTTCGGCGTTCCATTTCCAATCGTCGAGTGTGAGGTTGTTGATCAGCGCTAGGAACATGCCTATTTGCCCCAGCTTCGGATCGCTCTTCAGACGAGACGGATCGGCGACCCAAGGGACAGTCACGATCATGTACTCTTCGCCGAACTGCTTGGCCAAATCGATTTTTTCTTGCAAATTGGCCATCAGATCGTAAAGCATATAGTGGCCCGACGGGTTTTCGAGACCTGCGTCATCAACCGCCTTCCGCAGTTCCTTCGCCGGCGTCTTACCCAGCGGCGACAGTTCCACTTGCTTGTAGCCGATCGCGGCAACGCGCTTTAAAGTTCCGGCGGGATCCTCATCCATCTCCTTTCCAACGGTGTAGAGTTGCAGCCCGATAGGCTTGTTCAAAGGGTTGGCTTCCATAACTTCAGAATTGAGGACCAGTAATGATGAGCCGAGCGAACAGGCTGACTGTTTGAGGAAAGTCCGGCGTGACGTGGCTGACTTCATGTTTGTCCCGGACATAATATCCTATTCCGCGCAAAACCTTAACGCTTCCCACAGGAGCCTTCTAAAATGCACTTCAGTGATCTACCAACGCAAACATCGGTGCATTTGGACTTTGGCATCCTGTCTAGGGTGAGCGTCCGCTGCAATTTTCCTTGATCGATGCCGCCGATAACAAAAATGTCTTCTCCGGGAGTCTCATTCCGTCCCACGAGGTTGACCATTGGACCGGCCGCGTGTTCTGGACAGGTGACTTTTCCAACTGGCAGAAGCCAGGGCATTATGTGATCTCCGTTCACTCGAACGTAGGAGATGCGCGCTCGTGCTATTTCGCTATCGATCAAAA
>JBARMQ010000380.1:0-16161 GCA_049802535.1 Bryobacteraceae bacterium
AATCGACGGCGCTACCGGAAAACTGACACTTCTCAATACCGTGTCTTCCGGCTCCCCGGGGCCTACGCACATTGCAATCGATCCATCTGGCAAGTGGGTGGCGGTAGCGAACTACTCCGGGGGCAGCATCGCAAATTTTGGAATTGAATCCGATGGCCGCCTCGGGCCAATGGTAACCCTTCTGCAACACACCGGTTCCGGGTTCGATCATAAACGGCAGGAAAGCCCGCACCCTCATCAAGTGGTCCCTTCGCCGGACGGACATTTTCTTCTTTCGCCGGATCTTGGACTCGACCGCGTGTTTGTGTACAAACAAAACTTGAAAACTGGCAAGCTGACCGCGAATGATCCTCCTTGGGTAGAAGTCAAACCCGGATCGGGGCCCCGGCATCTCGTCTTTTCACCGAATGGCAAGTTTGTCTACCTGGCATGCGAGATGGCGAGCGATGTGATTGCCTTTTCGTACGCCTCCGGAAAAATGGAAACGCTGCAAACAATATCCGTTCTTCCCAAAGATTTCCATGGGGAAAGCACCGCGGCCGAGATCGAAGTTCATCCGAGTGGCCGCTTTCTGTATGTCTCTAATCGCGGCGCCGATGATATCGCCCAACTGAATATCAATCCGTCTACCGGTTTACTGACAATGGAGCGAAACGTCTCGACACAAGGCAAGGTGCCACGCGGCTTTGGCATCGATCCGGAAGGCAAGTATCTATTTGCCGGCAATCAGAATACTGACACCGTCGTAGTCTTCCGTATCGATCCCGCTAATGGCCACCTGTCTCCCACAGGAGAGACGCTGCAGGTAGCGTCACCGGTCTCTGTCGTATTTGTTCGCCAGTAGGCGCCCGTAGTTATGCCTGATATGCACTAGTGGCACATTCAACACCCGTCGCACGCTGAATCACATCAAACAGAAGTGGATGGTAACGGAGCCTTCCCACAACGATCTTATTCGACGAGGAGAACATTTCGACATGAGTTACACAGAACTGCGTACAGAACCGCAGACAGGCCCCAGCCCGGAGCATCGTGAAGGAAGCGTTGCCCGGACGATTGAACACTATACGGCTAAGTTGCCGTCCGATACCTGGTTGTGGGCGGCGTTTGGATCAATTGGCCTGTCGCTTTTTTTCCAAGCCACCGGTGACGAGCAAAAGGCCACTTTCGTAGGTCATTGGGCGCCCACATTTCTTATTCTTGGCTTGTACAACAAGTTGGTGAAACTGCACGGCTCAGAAGGGATTTAATCGTTATTCGAGCCCTTCGCTATATCATGGGGGTTGATCGGCAGACGAGATTTACTATGCCTTCTGATGACCCCCGGTCTTAAACTGCTGGCACAGGGTGTTTCTACTAGAAATGTAACCCCCACGCCTCGCGGCAAACCGTCCGGCCTTCCCTTTCACGCGAAATTCGTTGACATTGCAGAGAAGGCAGGACTTCGCTCTCCCGTCATCTACGGCGGAGCCGAACACAAAGACTACATCATCGAAACTGTCGGCTGCGGTGTTGCATTTATTGATTACGACAACGACGGATGGCAGGATATCTTCGTGCTGTGCGGAACTCGTCTGGACGGCGATCCTAAAGATGCAACCAACCGTCTCTATCACAACAACCGGGACGGCACATTCACTGATGTAACCGATAAGGCCGGCTTGCGAAAAACCGGCTGGGCGTCTGCCGTGTGCGTCGGTGATTACAACAACGATGGGTTCGAGGATCTGTTCGTCACCTATTGGGGACAGAACGTCCTATACCGCAACAATCGCGACGGGACGTTCGCCGATGTAACCGCGAAAGCCGGATTACTGCACACCAAGCCTCAGTGGTTTTCAGGCTGCACGTTTACCGATGTGAACCGCGATGGATGGCTTGATCTAGCGGTTGGCACTTACCTGGAATTCGATCCAAAAACCATTCCGAAGCCCGGCGAAAATGCCAATTGCAATTGGAAGGGCATCCCCGTCAATTGTGGTCCCCGCGGTTTGCCGCCAGGCCGGGTCTACTTACATAAGAACAATCATGACGGAACATTTTCAGATGTAAGTGAGGCTTCGGGCATTTCGAAAGCCTCCGGCAGCTATTGCATGACCGTCGTGGCAGCCGACTTTCGCAATATTGGTTGGCCCGACATTTACATAGCTTGCGACTCAACGCCAAGCTTTCTATTCCGCAATAACAAAGACGGTACGTTCACCGATATCGGCCTCGAAAGTGGCGTTGCTTTGAACGAAGACGGCATGGAGCAGGCGGGTATGGGCGTCGGCATTGGGGACGTCAATCTGGACGGCAAACTTGATATCTTTAAAACCCACTTTGCGGACGATACCGACGTCTTGTACCGCAATGACGGCAACGCAAACTTCGAAGATGTGACGATCCGCTCAGGCCTTGGTGTCGAAACCCGCTATGTAAGCTGGGGCGCCGCGATCACCGACGTGGATAACGATGGATATCCCGACTTGATGTTCGTGACCGGCAGCGTTTATCCAGAGATCGAAAAAAAATTGCCTAACTATCCATTCAAGACTCCGCGCATTATTTTTCGCAATTTAGGCAACGGCAAATTTGAAGAGCTTTTAGACGAAGCGGGCCCCGGTATTTCCGCGCCGCATGCCAGCCGTGGATGCGCATTTGGAGATTTCGACAACGACGGCGACATCGACGCGGTGGTGATCTATTTGAATGAGCCGCCTTCCTTGCTGCGAAACGATTTGTCCGGTACAGCGCATTGGCTGAAGATCAAGCTGATCGGCTCAACCTCCAATCGCAGTGCCATTGGAGCTCGCGTTACGGCGCATTACGGCGGAAAGATGCAGGCTCAGGAGGTGTTGAGCCAGTCAAGCTTCTATTCCACCAATGATTTGCGGCTGCATTTTGGCTTGGGTGCCGCGGAAATGGCCGATCTGGATGTCAGATGGCCCAATGGGAAAACGGAGACATTCACAAAGGTGCAAGCCAACCATTTGGTGACGATTCGTGAGGGGTCCGGCATCATTAATCGGGAACGTTGGGGGGCAAAATAGCTTCGCGCGCGGCGATCACCTGAAGAAACGTGGTGACCGCGTCCAAATACCCGTCAAACGTCGACGGCTTTAGCATGTATTTAGTCGCTTTAAGCTTCGCCGCCTGGTCCATGTCTCGCGATGCGGAAGATGAGGTGAAAATGACTACCGGCAGATTGCTCCAAGAAGGATCGGCCCGTATCGCACTCAGAATCTCGAAGCCGCTCGTACCGGGTAAATTCAGATCCAAGAGAATCAATCCGGGCTTCGGCGCATCCGCGGTCGTTATTGCATTGCCCAAAAACCGCAAAGCTTGATCGGAATCGGCGGCGCGATAGTATTTGACGCCTGTGTCTACTTCCCGTAGTGCAACTTGGAGGAGGAGGGCCGAGCCTTCATCGTCTTCTACATGCAGTATGGACTTAGGCGTCAACTGCGTCATGCCCCGCCTGTGTCTGTAGGCCGGCTCGCGGCCGGCAGTGTGAAGAAAAACGATGAACCTTCGTTGACTTCCGATTCCACCCAAATGCGGCCGCCATGAGCCTCAACGACCCTTCGGCACACCGCCAGTCCGATCCCTGTCCCAGCAATGTCTTGGCTGTGCAGACGCTTGAAAGGGGCGAAGATCAATTCCCAGTGACGCCGGTCGATGCCCATGCCATTATCATCGATTCGGATCAGCCAATCGCCGTCTTGACGGGCCGCGCCAATCTGAATGCGAGGCGCGACACCATCCCGCCGGTACTTCAGGGCATTGGCAACGATATTTTGAAACACATGTCCTAGCTGAGCTTCATCGCCAGGAACAATCGGCAGTTCTCCAACTGAAATCTCGGCCCCTGTCTCGGCAATTAGTTCGCGAAGGTTCTCGCGCGCCCATCCGACAATGGCCGGAAGATGGACCGTCTGCGATGGGGCTGGGCGGTATCCGACCTGGGAGTAATGCAACAGGTCTTGGATCAGGACTCGCATGCGCTCGGCACCGTTAACGATGTATTGCAGGTACTGCTGTTCCGGCTCGGAAAGGCGAGGTCTCGCCGCACGCTCAAGAAGACCTGCGAAGCTCGATACGGTTCTCAGCGGCTCCTGCAGGTCGTGGCTCGCCACGAAGGCAAATTGCTGAAGATCGTCGTTTGACCGCTTAAGCTCGCGGTTGGCTGCCTCCAGTCGTTTGTTGGCCGAAGCAAGCTCGCGTTCAGCAGTCCGAAGGCGCAGCAAGGCGCGAACCGTGGCGATCAACACGTCCGGGTCCACTGGTTCTGTCAAATACGTATCGGCGCCGCTGTTCAGCGCTGTGATGGCTTGCGGCGCGCTGATTGCGGAGGCGGAAATTTGCAGCACGATCACCGATACGTCGGAGCTCTTTAGGATCCGGCAAACCTGGATGCCGCTAAGATCGGGCAGGTTGACATCGAGAAGAACCAAATCGGGCTTGTGTTCTTTGACCAGCTTTAGCGCCTCGCTGCCCGTGGCGGCGTCGTGCACAACAAAACCCGCGCGCGTTAAGGTGTGCCGCTTGGTGTAGCGGGCGGGTTCGTTGTCGTCGACGTTGACGATGATTACCGGTGGCGTCATGTAGTTACTCGGTCAGTTCGAAAAATCGTCTCTAAATTCGGGCTCTCCCTGGAACAGAGTGGGCTCGCCGAGCGCTTCGCGAATATCGAGCAGAGCCGTTAGCCGTCCCTCAATTCCTTTCGGCAGAATCGCGAATTGCCGGCCGCCAAGACGTGCAAGGTCGGATTCAGTTATCACTTTGGAGGTGTGAATGACCACGGGGATCGCTTTAGTGCTCTCGTCTGACTTTAAGTCATTCAGAACTTCAAATCCACTGCGATCTCGCATTACCAAGTCAAGCAGAATGAGGGCCGGCCGTTCAAAACGTGCGCGTTCGGCGGCTTCGGTGCCGCTCGCCTCGATTGTCCGGAACCGGCTTCCGCTAAAAAGTTGATGGGCCAGATAGCGCGCCGCGGCTTCATCGTCAACGATCAGGACTGTATCCGACGGCGTGCTTATTTCTGCTGCGTTCAAGTCCTCAGGGGCCGACTCCGCCCGAGCTTGCACTGGTAGAGACAACGTGAAAGTGGCGCCCAAGCCAATCGCGCTCTCGACACTCAACGTCCCACCCAATAGAGCGGCCAGTCTCCGGGATAATGGCAGTCCCAGGCCGGTGCCCTTCACCCGCTGCTGGATCGGACTGTCGATTTGGGTGAATTCTTGAAAAATGCGCTCCTGATCCTGTGGGGCTATTCCAATGCCGGTGTCTTTGACGGTGAAGCACAAAGCCTCAGCCGGACTCGCGAGGTGAGCCGCCACGCGCACCTCGCCGTCCGTCGTAAACTTCAATGCGTTCGATATCAAATTACGCAAAATCTGACCAAGTTTGCCTTCATCCGTGTCAACTGTGAGTCCAGGCGCTGTATCTTCAAAGACAAGATTGACGGTCTCTCGGGTGGCTAGCGGACGCATCAGCGCTCGGGTTGCGCCAAGGAACTGGGCGACATCTACACGGTTTGGGCGCACTTCGATCTTGCCCGCCTCCACTCTGGCGAGATCGAGCAAATCATTCACGATATCGGCTAATTGCTGTGCGGCATCACGGATGTATAAAACCTGCCGTTCCTGTTCCAAACTTAGGTCGCCATCGGCCCGCTCGATCAGTAGACGGGTCAAGGCGAGCACGGAGTTCACCGGCGTGCGAAATTCGTGGCTCACGTAAGACAAGAAGCGTGACTTCATCTCGTCGGCGTGCCGCAGAGCTTTAGCCTGTTCATCGAGCTCCGCGTATAACGCCAACACGCCGCGATTGGTCTCTTCGAGTTCGAGATTGAGTCGCTCCAAATCCTGATGCCGCTTTTCCAACTCCGACTCGCGAGTGCGGAGAATATCCAACGCCTGGAGAAGATCGCGATTCTGTCTCTGTAACTCTTGGTCCGCGCCTGGGACCTTCTCTTGGGCGAGCCTGGCGCAGATCCGGCCGACGTCGGCCATCTCTACCGGGTGGGCGCTCAGGGGGAATGCCTTTCCAAACCGGACGGCGGTCCCCGCACCGGGTGTCGTCGAAATATGGAACTCATCCATAAGGCGCCTGGTGCCCATAATCCCGAGGCCTAAACCATTCGGAGAGGTATATTGACCCCCGAGGATAACGTTGAGGTCGAGAATTCCAGGTCCTTGATCGATGACTTGAATCCATAGCATCTGCGGGCGAGATCGCAGATCGACGGAGAACTCCACTCGGCCCCGCCCTGCATAGTTATGAGCGTTTCTGGCGATCTCGGAAACTGCGGTGGCAATCCGCGCCTGATCCTGATGATCGAAGCCTAAGAGAGCCGATATTTGGCGGGCGCGCTGGCGGGCGGCGACGACATCCTGCTCGGTTTGAACGTTGACGGATAGAAGAGGAGTGAAATCGAAGGATCGCGGCTTAGTGCTCATAAATCCCTCAGATCTTTGCAACGACAACGCACACATCATCCCGGTGGCGAGTGGCGTCCCGGTATAGTACCCCTGCAATCACAGACGGATGGGCGCGCCGCAGACCGGCATAGCCATCCAGATTCCAAGTACTGGTTAGACCATCCGAGTGCATGACGATGACCGCGCCTTCCGGCACTGAATACGAGAACTCTTGCAGGCGGGGCATCTGATAGCCTGCCGTGCCGGCATGGGAGACCATGAACGTAGCCCTGCCAGTTTGGCTGACTACGCCTGCTATGTTACCGATTCCCGCGTAACGGACCGCTCGAGCCTCAATGTCAATTCGTGCTACCGCAACCGCCGCGCCCCGCGTACTCCTCAGCGCTCCATGGATCTGCCGGAGCACAGACAGAGGCGTGAGATCCCGAGCTTGGCGAAACGTGGCAATTGCTTCGGCGGATGCCCTGGACGCGTCTACTCCATGCCCAAGTCCATCGGCAACAATCAACGTCATGATGCCATCTTGCTGAGCGACTGCCCAGTCGTCCCCTGATACGTCTTCGCTCGCGATTGGTTTCAGCACGGCTCCGACAGTGGTCGCCGGCTGATGGGAGCCGCTCATGCGCGCGACCAGCACAGTTCCCTTGCCGGGCTCCGAATATACATCGAATTCGTCGGACAACCGGGAGACCGCGCCCAGGCCTGTTCCTGCTGTTTGCACACTTGAATAGCCGTCCGCAAGACAGGCGGCAACGTCCTGTATGCCCGGTCCGCGATCTACCGCAAGAATTTCAATTCCTGGACCGGTGCGTTTCGATAGCGGCGACACAAAGAACTCGCCTTGTCTTGCGTGCTTTAGTAGGTTGGTACAAATTTCCGTCGATACAATCGCGATGTTTGCAGCAAGCTTGTCATCAAGACCTTCTTCCCGGGCGACCGCTAACGCGACGCGCCTTGCTTCGGCGATGCGGCTTCCGCCGTCGACAGGGATGATGTGTAGCATCGCCGGGCTATGCCTTCCATCGCGTAATGACGACCCGCGTCCCTATCCCAACCTTGGATTCAATCGAAAATTCGCTAGAGAGCCTCTTTGATCCGCCCAAGCCCAAGCCCAGGCCGCCGCCGGACGTATAGCCGTCCTGCATGGCCCGCTCGACATCGGGTATTCCGGGACCTTTGTCCTCGAATGTCAGACGCAATCCTTGTTTCGGCGGCTCCTTCACGATCTCAATAATAGCCGCGCCGCCCCCGCCATAAATCAGGGTGTTCCGCGCCAGTTCGCTCGCTGCCGTAACGACCTTAGTTTGATCGATCAGAGAGAGGCCGGCTTCAACCGCAAGCGATCGCGTCGTTTGGCGCACTGCTACGACGTCTTCCTGCGCGGCGATCGGCAGATCAACTTTCTTGGAAACCATCGACGACCGCGTTTCCCGGATTAGCATTTTGGAGCAATTCCATCCCGCGGTCCACGTTTAGTGCTGTTCGAATCCCCGGCAGGGACAGGCCAAGCTCGACTAGAGTAATTGCGACTGAAGGCTGCATTCCAACGACAACCGTTTCAGCATCTAAGATTCGTGCCATGCCGGCAATGTTGCCAAGCATCCTACCAATGAATGAGTCGACGATGTCGAGTGCTGAAATGTCAATGAGAACTCCACTCGCGCGGTCCCGAACAACCCGTGCCGTAAGGTCGTCCTGCAGTGCGAGC
Source organism: Bryobacteraceae bacterium (assembly GCA_049802535.1). GTDB lineage: Bacteria > Acidobacteriota > Terriglobia > Bryobacterales > Bryobacteraceae > Bog-105. Next base: position 8,137 of record JBARMQ010000380.1, read on the forward strand.
GCAAGCTGGTCGTGCATATCCACCTGGATTGTGACCAGGAGGAACGAACCCACCTTGAGAATCGGTATCCGCTCCATACTCTCGCGCCTTCCTGCTTCCTATGCGCGGCCTACCGCTAAACCCTTCTTCTTTAGCGCCAGGTGGAACGCGTCGGCAAGAGTCGCCTTAGTCAGCACTCCGCCCAGATCCACGCCAAGATGAATGATCGTTTGGGCGATTTGTGGACGAATGCCGCTGATGATGCATTCCGCTCCCATCAGACGCGCCGCCGCTACAGTTTTCAGCAGGTGCTGAGCCACCAATGTGTCGACTGTAGGAACACCCGTTATGTCGATAATGGCGAGATCCGCGCTTTTATCGACGATTGCTTCCAACAAATTTTGCATTACGATCTGTGTTCGAGCGCTATCGAGCGTTCCAATGAGGGGCAGGCCGAGCACGCCGTGCCAAAGCTGGACGACTGGAGTCGAAAGCTCCAGCATCTCCTGCTGTTGGCGCTGAATCACTTCTTCGCGCGTCTTTTGAAAGATTTCGACCGTGAAAAGGCCCAAACGATCCAGCATTTCAGTCGCGGTCCACATTTCATCGACCAACGCGTCTGGATCGGAGTACTCGGCCCGCAGACGTTTAAACAAAGGCCGCTTGAATGAGAAGACAAAGGTGGCGGTCTCGCTGGGCGAGAATCCTTGCGCAACCCGTTGCCGGCTGAACTCCGAAAGCAGGTCCCGCATGCCTGACCACTCTGAAGCCGCCAAATCGTCGCCGGCGTCACGAGACAAGGCCTCCGTCAACGTGCGGAGAAAGTCTTGCGACAGCGCCCGTAGTTGGGTTTCCGATAGACGATCGCGTCGAGCCGAAAGCGACTCAGCCTGAAGCTGCATCCATTCGTTCAGCAGCTCGGATTGATTTAGAGCAATTATTTCAGATAGACGAGTCTTGGCCACATTACCCCACGTGGAAATAAAGCAAGGCGCATCGATGCTCCTGCGTCCTGCCCCTCATACTATATAGCAGAGAGTGCATCAGTCAGACTTACGCATGCGCTCCAGAAATTCGCGCGGCACTCGAATGTTATCGGCTATTCCCCGGCCCAGTGCAACCGTCGGCTTGATCGCGCCATGGAAATCGGAGCCGCCCGTCGGCATCAAGCCCAATTCGTCTGCAATTCGCCGATAATGCACCTGGAGCTCGGGCGAGTGCTCTGAATGAAACACCTCCAGGCCCAACAAGCCCGCGTCGGCAAACTCCGCGAGAACTTTGCGTTCAATCGCGGGTTCAAGCGACAGCCGAATCGGGTGCGCAATGACAGGAATACCGCCGCCAGCGCGTACTGTTCGGATCGCCTCCGCCGTGGGCTGGCTTTCCCGTTCGACAAAGGTGGGTGCGTCTTCTCCAAGGTACTTGCGAAACGCGTCGCCGAAATCATGAGCGTACCCTTTTTCGACTAACAGGCGAGCAAAGTGAGGACGGCCTGCCAAACTGCGGCCCATGGACTCCACTTCCCCAACGTCTATCTGAATACCGCGCGCCGCTAAAGCCTCCGCAAGCCTGTGATTACGGGTTCGCCGGTCGTTCTGAGCCTTTTTTAGCCACGCCAGAAAGTCTGCCGACGGATCGTGAGATGGAAAATACGCGAGTAGGTGCGGCGTCCGGGTCTGACCGTTTGCAAGAACGAGTTTGGTATTTAATTCGATGCCGCGCACAAGGTCGAACTTATACATCTCGGCAATGGGAAGTGCGGCCTCGTATCCTGCAAATGTGTCATGATCGGTAATCGCCAAAGAGTCCAGACCAATCGTCCGTGCCAGGCTGACCAGCTCCAGCGGCGTAAGCGTACCGTCCGATTCGTTGGTGTGCGAGTGAAGATCTATAAATCCGCTGAGCTCAGACACTATTTCCCTTTTGGCTCCGGCGGCGCATCGAAATCGAAGCTCTCGCCGCATGTATGCACATTCAACCGGCCCGCGCCCAGCGTCTTTTCCTTGTTTTGATTCGGGAAAAAGACCGCGCCGTCCGCACTGTCGCCAGGTTTTAACTTGGTGGGAACAAGCGCAATGGCGGATGCTTCGGCCGCCGCTTTAAACTTCACGTTGATGAACTGAGCCATCGCCGCCTCACGGCGTTTTTCATAATCGTTGGTCGACCGGAAATTCGATAACGCATAGATGGTCGACTCGTAAATCAACTGCAGCTTGATGACGTCATTACGACTGGCCTTATCCAGAAAGCTTTCGACCACATCGTCAGCTGTCGAAGGGGAAATCAGCATACCGTCCGCGCGCATGAACTTGAAGTCTTCGGCCTTGACCGTCCAGGAGAGCAGACTGCCGTTCGTTATGGTGACTTGCAGCACGCTATAGTCCCTCATTTTCGGCGGAAGAACCGCGCACATCAGCGTCACGCCGCCCCGTGTGATCGACTCATACTGCAAGCCATGCGATTCGAATTGGATCGGAGGCGTGACGGCTTCGGACGGCGCAGCCGGCGGCCTTTGCAAAAGATGTTGTTGATTCGGCTCCGGAGCCGGTTGGGCCGGTTTGGCAGGAACTGCGTCTGGCGGCTGAGCCTGAGCAGGAGCCAGTTGGCCCGGTTGTTGCGTCGCCGCAAATGTCGAGCCTATGAGAATCGCGCCCAGGAATAACTGTGCGCCGGAAGCGAAGAAAGACGCACGGGAGGTTGCCATCCAAAGACCTGTGACCATGATAGCTGGCGATCTAGTCTCTCGACGTTACCAAGCGCATGGGCGATCGGTGCCCCACAATGATCAAACATCTGTTCAAGTGCCGTCGGCGTGATACGAGCTGCGCACCAATGGGCCCGATTCGACATGGGAAAAACCCATTTCGCGGCCCGCGCCCCGGTACTCGTCAAATTCGGCCGGAGAAACATACCGTGCAATTGGAAGATGCTTCTCGGAAGGCCGTAAGTATTGGCCTAAGGTCAATATGTCCACTTGATGGGCGCGCAAATCGCGCATCACTTGCAGCACCTCGGCCTGGGATTCACCAAGGCCCAGCATCAAGCCGGATTTAGTCGGAATGTGCGGCCGCACCTGCTTTGCATAGCGCAGCATGTCCAGCGAACGTTCGTATCGCGCGCCTAAGCGAACTTGGCGATATAACCTGGGGACCGTCTCCGTATTGTGGTTCAGCACGTCCGGATGCGCATTCATCACAATATCCATGGCCGCGCGCGAGCCTTGAAAATCAGGCACCAGGACTTCAACCCGGCAAGCGGGCACTCGATCGCGAATCGCGGCAATGACCAACGCAAACATCTCCGCTCCACCATCCTTACGATCGTCGCGATCCACGCTGGTAATCACGGCATAGCGAAGCCCGAGGATTGCGCAAGCTTCCGCAACACGGCCGGGCTCGCCGTAATCGACTTCGAGCGGCGCGCCCTTCTGAACCGCGCAAAATCCGCAACGCCGCGTGCACACGTTGCCCAAAATCATAAAAGTGGCCGTGCGCCGGTTCCAACACTCTCCAATATTGGGACAAGCGGCGCTCTCGCAGACTGTATGCAGCTTAAGGCGAGCGACTAGATCCTTCAGCTCTCGATAATTTTTTCCAACTGGAGCCGGAGCGCGAAGCCACTTGGGCCGCTCCAGCTGAGGGCTAATAGAAACCAGCACTTTTCTTCAGTGTAACGCCCGTGCCTACATGTCACGGCGATTCTCTAATGACCGCGACATAGTGACTTCATCGGCGAATTCCAGATCGCTTCCCACGGGAATGCCCATGGCGATCCGGGTAATCCGCGGACCAAGCGGCTTTAAGAGTCGCGATAGGTAAACGGCAGTCGCCTCGCCTTCCACCGTCGGATTAGTCGCGAGAATAATCTCCTCTGTCACGGTCTGATGCACACGATCGACCAGTCCTTTAATCTTCAACTGCTCTGGGCCTATCCCGCGAAGCGGAGAAATTGTGCCGTGCAGCACGTGATACAGGCCGCGGAACGCGCGCGTGGTTTCGATTGGCAGTATGTTATGCGGCTCCTCAACTACGCAGATCTGCGATTGCTCCCGGTTCGGGTCGCCGCAATATAGGCACAACTCCCCATCGCTGATGTTATAGCACTGGGCGCAGATTCCAAGCTTGTCTTTGATGTCCAGCAGCGCTTGCGCCAGCCTTTCCGCGTCTTCGCGAGGCGCGCGCAATAGGTGAAATGCGATGCGCTGTGCCGATTTCTGGCCGATGCCAGGCAGGCGCTTGCATTCTTGAATCAGCCGCGCCAGTGGCTCCGCAAAGTCGGGCATGCGCGAGCGACTAAAACAAGCCCGGCGGCAGTCCCATGCCCCCGAGCATGCCGCCCATTTTCGATTGGGCCTCGTCTTCTACTTTCTTTGTCGCTTCGTTAAAAGCGGCCATTACCATGTCTTGCAACATCTCTATGTCGCCGGCGACTTCGGGATCGATCTTCACGCCCAGCACATTCTTGTGGCCGTCCATCTTCACCGTGATCATGCCGCCGCCGGCGGAAGCCTCTACGCGAATGGCCGCAACCTCTTCCTGCATCTTGGCCTGCATCTGCTGGGCCTGCTTCATCATCGACTGCATGTTTCCGGGCATCTTCATGTATACGTGACCTACTCGTTCAAATTTCGCACAGTTCGCACTTGGGCTTCGGGGAATATCTCCTGAAACCGTTTCACGCCGGGATGCGAAAGCGCTCGATCGCGAAGTCCAGTATCGGTGGATTCGGCCGCTTGCGCGGTGGCCGCCACAGCAGACCTGGTATCGTCCACCTCAATGCGCAGTCGTACCGGTTTGCCGGCAATTTGGGAGGCGATGCGCTGCAGCGCCGTGTCCTTCAAGGCAAGTGTCATCACCTTAGGCGCCTTAACGATCAATTCGTTCTTTTCCAGCAGAACCTCGGACGTCTGAACTGCATCGGCCGTATAGTTCATTTTGGCGTCGACCAAAGCGCGATAGAGCGCCTGTTTCAAATCGCCTGCCTCTTCTGGCGGCAAACTGGGTTCGGCAGTTGGCGCGGTCGAAGGCACAGCAACCGGGCTGACAACGGCTTCGGCGGCAGCCTTCACCGGACGTGCCTGATAGTTAGCCGGCCTCGGCGCCCCAGCCTTCGAAGTAGCGGCTAACGATTGGGAAGGCAAAGCGCTCGGAGCCGCCGAAAGCGCCTTCGTCACTGGTGGAAGTTGCGCCAGCGCTTCTTCAATCGATTGCAATCGGCTGGCTTGCACCAACTTCACCAAACCAAGTTCCAAATGAAGCCGCGGCTGCAACGAAGACTGGATAACCTTATATAGCTCCAGCGTCAGGCTCAGGTAGCGCGTCAGATCTTCTTCGCTAAAGTGGCCGGCGGTTTCCAGAAAGTGGGCCTGTTCGCGATCGGTCGCCGTGATCAGCCGCGACGGCTTGCCCGAGATCTTTGCAACCAGAAGATTCCGCCAATAGCGGGAAAGTTCCCGGCAGAAGTGTTGCAGACTGCGGCCGTTTTGCTCCAGATCCTGTGCAATCTCCAGCATCCTGCCGCCGTCGTTAGCAAGAATTGCCGCCGCCACGGCGCTCAACGAATCGATGCCAAACATGCCAAGCAGCGATCGAACATCCTCGGCGTTTAACGTGCTGCCGCAGCAGGCAATCGCCTGATCGAGCGCCGAAAGCGAATCACGCACGCTGCCTTCACCTGCTTGCGCAATCACCGATAGTACATCTTCATCCGCTTCGATGTGCTCCAGCGACAGGATGTACTTCATCCGTTCCACGAGTTCAACGAAATCGACCGACCGAAACGTGAACTGTTGGCATCGGGACGCGATCGTGTTGGGAATTTCGTAGACTTCCGTGGTGCAAAGGATAAAGACCACCCACTCGGGCGGCTCTTCGAGTGTCTTGAGCAACGCGTTGAAAGCTTCTTTGGTGATTTGGTGCGCTTCATCGACAATGAAAACTTTGTAGCGATCGCGCGCTGGCCGGTAGCGCACATTCTCGCGCACTTCCCTCATTTCATTGATGCCGCGATTCGACGCCGCATCGATTTCAATGACGTCTACGGAATTGCCTGCGGCGATCTCAACGCAACTGGAACACACACCGCACGGCGTAGGCGTCGGTCCATTGATGCAATTCAAACAGCGCGCTAATATGCGCGCGACGGTCGTCTTACCCGTTCCGCGTTGTCCGGCGAAGATGTAGCCGTGCGCGATTCGCCGGCTTTCAATCGCGTTGACTAACGTCTTCTGGACGTGTTCCTGACCAATGAGTTCGCTGAAGGTCTGCGGACGATACTTCCTCGCAATGACTTGATACATGAGGCAGGGAAAAAAGCTTTGTGGGTGTTTGCCAGACCCCGGGTGATCCGCGGCACACGAGCTAAACCGCTACCGTTGCTCCCTTCCGGGCCTGGCGGGGTTTACGGCCGCCCATTGCACGAAGCCCGGAGCCTGACAACTCACAATCGTACCATCCAGAGCGAGGTGCGAATTCATTAATCCCGGAGTCTCAGCCATGTCCCTTGAAGATAGGACGATCGTCTTCGAGCTGCCTGATCAGAAGAAAAGCACCTTGAAAGCTGGAGCGCGGTAAATGCGGCTTCAGAACCATGACCATGAGGGAGTGGGGGGCGCAAAGCAGTTTTCACAGCCCTTCTTGCGCGCCGTAAATCAACCGCCTTACTTCCGAAGAACTGCCTGCAATTTGTCGCCAAACAGCGTATTGAGCGGCACCCTGCGATCGGAATTCTGAGGCGCAGAAGGAGATGTCGTATGCACTACTGCCTCCGGCGGCCGTACGGGAACAGGAGCCGGATGCTCGGGCGCACTCTCATTCAAAGGTGCGACATTCATCGGTACTGGCGTGGCCGCCACAGGTTTCGGCTCTTCCGCCTTCACTGCTGCCGCTGCGGGCTGCGCATTCACTTTCGGTCCCGCCAAATATTGCGCCTTCCTCAAAACAACCCGTTCCAGCGGTGCAATCCATCCCGTAAATTCCGTCGCCACCTGCTGCTCCCGGCAAATCGCCGCGCGCATCGTCTCCATCTTCGAATCGAGATTGTCCAGATGATGCAGCAGTAGCGCTTCCAGAAATACTGGCACCTTAGGCGACCCATACTCCAGCTCGCCATGATGGCTGATCAACATATGTTCTACCAACGATCGCAGTCTCGGTGGAAATTCCGGCATCGCGTCCAGCTTCCGCGACAGCATCCTCAGCCCGATGACGATGTGGCCCAGCAACTGCCCCTCGGAGCTGTACCCGAAGCTCCGTTCATACGTCAACTCCTCGACCTTGCCGATATCGTGCAGAATGGCGCCCGTCAACAGCAGATCAAGATCTACCGTCGAATAGTGCGTAGCGCACAACCGGCAAAGGCCGCATAACGACAGCACATGCTCCAGCAAGCCGCCGCGATAAGCATGATGGATGCTCTTCGCCGCCGGTGCTCGTTTATACAATGCGGCCAGTTCCGAATCATCGAAGAAGCTATTCAACAGTGTCCGCAAGTGCGGCTCATTGATGCTATCGATGGTTGAACGCAACTCATGAAACATCTCTTCCGGATCGCGTTCCGAGCACGGAAAATAATCCGCCGGATCGACTTCGTGCTCTTGCAATCGGCGCAGTTTATGGATTGTGAACTGCGACCGGTTCTGATAGATCTGCACGATCCCTTTGACTTTGACGAAATCGTCGCGGTCAAAGCTCTCCATGATTTCGGCCACGTTGTCCCACATCTTGGCCTCAATCTCGCCGGTACGATCCGCCAGATGAAGCGAAAGATACGGTTCGCCCGTTTTCTTTTGCCGAATGTCCTTGTTCAGTACCAGGAACTGGGCTGTAGCCACCTCGTTGGGAACAAGCGTGCCAACATACAGCTCTTTCATATGCCGATTAACCGCCTGCGCAAGTTTATCGCGAGGTGCTCTTCCCGTTGACGTTAACTTCTGTCCCAGGAATCGGAATAAATCCAAACAGACGCTTGTCGCGCACCTTCGCCAGAATCTCGGCCTTCTTTACCGTCTCCGGTTTCAAGACCGCGGGGTCCTGCCATCGCGTGTCC
>JBARMQ010000381.1:0-5783 GCA_049802535.1 Bryobacteraceae bacterium
GCCGGTTGGTTGTTGCGTTCATAAAAATCTGCATTGGAGCGAACAACGCCCAGGATTTCGGGATTATCGCGGAGCAGCGCGGAGAGGTCACGCTCGGCGGCGGGGAGATCTTTTTGCCGTTCGTGGAAACTGGCGACTGCCAGCTCGGCATTCAACTTCTCGACCGGATCGGCGGCCGTGTTGGCGACGCGCTCCAGAGCCTGCTCTTCTACCGCCGGGAAACCGAGGCGTTCGGCATCGGCACGAATCTCTTGCAAGCTATCCGCGCGAGATGCGATGCCCAATTGAGCGGTGAGTAACTGCTCGATATCGGTGCGGCGATCCTGATTTTCGAGCACCGCCAGGCGCAGATGGAATGCCGCCATGGTGGTCTGGTTTTTAAGCGCGGCAGTGGTGGCTTGTTCGACTAATTCGCTGGTCGCTTTTCGCCGTCCTAAGCGCAACAAACGATTTTCCGAAAGGTTGTTCGGCGTCGCTCCAGTTTGGGGCGGCGGCTCGGCCAATTGCGCGATTGCGCCCTGCACATATTGATTGATCGCCTGCGCCATCTGCCCTTTGTTTTCGTAGATGGCGCCCGCTTCGTAGGCGAACAATGCTTGGTCAGAGAAGGCCGTACGGGCTTGTGTGATTACCCGCAGAGCATCGTCGTATTGAAAGTAGTCCCAGAAGATGGTGGCGGTATCCAGGTACCCGCCGGTTTCGCCGGGATGGATGGCGGGGATGCGATTCCAGTAGGGCGAGGCCTTGGCGAACTCGTCGCGCTCGGCGTAGAGTTCGCCTAACGTTGTAAGGTCTTCGGCACTGGTGGGATTGCATTCGACGGTCTGTTCGCCCACCTTGACAGCTTCTCGAAAATCAGCCTGATTGTTGTAGCTCAACGAGCGATGAATGGACAGCGCTAAGAGATCGGAATCGACGTCGCCGGGGTTGAGGCGCGCGAGCTCCGCATACGCTGGAGCAGCTTGTTCAAAATTGGTCAGCCACGCGCGGCCGTCGGCGATGAATTGCAGAGCGAGGGTATTTCCTTTGGCGGCGGCGTCGGCGGCAGAGGGCAAACTGGAAATGGCCTGTTTCAATGTGCCGGCTCTTGATAGGTGTGCGAGGTAGTTGGCCTCAAGATCGGATGCGAAATACCAGTTCTGGCGCAGGAGATCGTCGGCCGCGGACAGGTCGGGCAGTTCCTTGCCGTCATAAACGGTGACGAGATTACGGACGAAGGTCAAGTTGTGGGGAAAGCGCCTGTGGGCATAGCTATTCACTTGCACATAGAGCTGGGCGTTGAGCGTCTGGTTGGGATGAACGGATTCGAGATACGATTCGAGCTCATCGCCGGTGAAGACGCCGGTTACTTGCCTGGTCAGCTGTTCGTATTCGCTGTTGCGCTTTTCCTTCAAATAGAAGCGAGCGAGCTTTTCAGACCAGCTGACGCCGGGAAATTTCTTGATGGCGGCTTGGTAGGTTTGGACCAGGTCCTGATCAAATCGGTTCTGCTCGACAAAGGCGGCCAACCTTTCGTAGAGGCCGGCATCATCGGGATTCTGATCGATTTCGCGGCGCAAGAGCGCCACAGCGTCGCGCAATTTTTTGCGTTCGGTCAAACGCGAAATATAACGATCGAGCACGCGGCCGTAATCGCTGCCCGCGGTATCGGGGGCGGCATTGGTGAGTGGATGATGCTGCGCGCGCGCCGCAAGATCTTTGAGCAGTGCGTCGTATAGGGCGAATTCATCGGCATCACGATGCTTGCGCGCGTAGACGTCGCCGAGCATCAGGGCGAGCTCCACATATTCTTTGGACTGGGTGTGCTGCTTGAGATAGGCGGGCAGCTGAGCGAGCAACGCGTCGTCCTGGCCGTAAACGTTGTAGGCAAGAAACAGCTTGGTGGATAGTTCTTCCTGTTGCGGTGCGGCGTTGGGAAACTCCTGTCTAAACCGTTCGATCAAGCGGGCGGCGCCGGCGCGGTGGAAGTAGGAGACGGCGGTTTGGCTGGCGTTCGTGAAGTCGAACTTTGCCCCGGTTGAGTTCAGGGCGACCGATAAGATGCCGTTCAAAAATCCTGGCATGCGATCTGCCGAGGCGATGTTTTGATAAACGCTGAGATCGCGCGAGGCGAATTGAATCGGCTGTTCCGGAACATCCAACAAAAGCCCGGCGAGAGAGGCGAGCGCATCGCGGCGATCGGCCTCCGGTGCAGATTTCAAGCCATATAAGGTGTACCAGGCTTTTGCCTCGGAGTCGTAATCGTGGAGGCGGGCAAAGACTTTGCCCAAGGTTTGCAAGCCAACCGGATCCCAGGCGGCGTTTGCGGCATCGTGGCGGTGCACAAACTGGATGAGCGTGACGTCAGCACGATCCTGCTGGCCCGATTGCTCGTAATAGAACTCCGTGCGCAATGCCGCGTTAAGGTCGGCAGGCTGCGTGCGGATGCGGGCTTCTGCCTCGGCTAAGAACGGACGCGCGCGATTGGTTTGTTGGAGCAGCGTGTAGTATTCGGCGAGTAACCGATCGGGCCAAGCGGGTGAGAATTGGCGCTGGTAGACGGCGAGCTTGGCTTCGGGCGTATCGAGCAGAGAGGCTTCGGACGACAAGATGTTCGCCTGCCGATCGGGAAATTTGGCGCGAAAGCGGTCGAGCACGGCATGCGCGGCGGCGATATCGTGCCGTCCAACGAGAGCGGAGAAATAATCGAGATAAATGCGGTCCTGGCGATCGGGCCAGCGAACGAGCCACGCTTCATAGATGGCGTCTTCCGCCGCAACGGGCAATTTGTCCTGCTTCACGATGGCGAGCGCATTTTGCAACGCGGTCCACGATCGAGTCTTGGTGGCATCGGCGAAACGTTCTTCTCCGGAGGCTGGCAATTTCGCGGCGGCCAGCAGGGTATCCACTTGCAGCTGCGGTTGGTTGCGGCGGCCGTAATACGCGGCAAGCGCTAATTCACCGGCCACAGGATCTTGCGCGAGTTCCGCAGAGCGGCGCCAATCGGCCTCGGCGGAGTGATAATCCATGGCGCGTTCGTCTTCGCGGGCACGCAAAGCGTAGAGACTGCTGTCGCGGGCGTTCTTGTCGATCAATGAGCCGAGTGCGGGGCGCGATTCGGAGGGCGTTCTGCGGCCTGAGACCGAACCACCGGGCACGATCATCAGGCGGAAGAGCGCGGCTTCGACGCCGGTACCAGCGGCGACATTCTGAGCCCATGTGTCGAGATTCGCGTGCAGCCCCACACACAACACCAAGCCCGAACCCGCCGCGGCGACAATAGCCTTTCTAAGGGACGACTTCAAGAGGCACCTCCTGATGGCTGACGTTATGCGCCATGTCTTCGGCGGTGACGTGGATGCTGTACCGGCCGGCCGGGAGAGTGGCGGGAACCAGTAGCGATCCGGTGTTAGCGCGATCGTTTGGCGACCAGCGGATGGCAACCGGCTCAGCGCCGTAGAGATAGGCAGTGATGGTGCGGGTGGACTGCGACGCGCGGACTTGCAATTCGACTCGGTCGCCGGGATGCACGCGCGAGTTTTCGAGACGGGCGCGGACGACAGGCGGCTGGCTTTGAATGATGAACGACTTTTGTTCGCGATAGACGTGGCCATCGCGATCGCGCAAAATCAGACGCACGATGTGAGTGCCGTCGGGCAGATCAATGGGCGCGAGAAAGCGCGTCTGCCACATATCTTCAGACTTTAGATAACGCAGCGGCTGGGTGAGGCCGAAGGGAAACAGTGCAATGACAGAAACGATCGATGCATCCGTTCGGACACGCAACACGGGATCGCCCGGCCGTATCAAGCGCGGGCGCAAGAGAGCGCGCGGAGCGGCCAGAAACGAGGTGTAGGGTGTAACGAATTTGTATTTGCGAGAGAGGCGGATGATTTCAGCGATTGATGCGGCGTCTTCGCCTTCGCGATCCATTTTTTCGAGCAGCGCGTCGACCCGGGCACGCGCCCACGCGGCCGGCAGATATTCGTGGGTGACATCGTCGGCAGGAAGCGTGAATGCGGTGGTCTGATTCGCCTGCTGCTGGCCATTCCGGGTCGTTTCCACGCTCGCGCGGCCTGGGCCCGGACGCTTATACTCGCCGACCCAGGCGGCTTTGACGCCGGGAAAATCGTTTTGACCCAACCGGTAGACGAGGTCGAAATTGTTTGGCGGCGTCATGTTCAGAGTGACGCCGTCGAACGGCTTCAGGCCGATGCTGGCGACGAAGGCTTTGAGCTTAAATTCAACCGGCTCAGCCGATCGGACTTCTTCCATCATTCCGGCGTGCGAAGCGAGACGTTTGCAGAGCCGGACGTTGGCATCATCACCGATGGCCATCACATAGATGTGCGGGCGACTGGCGGCCGGCAACTTGTTCCATGCGGCATCGAACCAATCGCCAAAACGCGCTGGAAGAATGGCTCCTTCGGTCAACTCTCCATCGCTCAAGAGGGCGATGTAAGCGCCGGGTGCTGAGGCCTCAGAGAACGCTTGCATGTAAGCCTTTTGCAGATTGGTGCCGCCGCGCAGAGGAGACGCCCGCACAAAGTCAAGGGCACGCGCAACCGCATCGGGAGTGGCCGGGACAACGCCGGGATTTGCTGCGGTCACTTCGGAATTGAACACCAGCACGTTGAAGTTGTCTGAAGGGCGCAGACCGCGCAGAATAGCTTCGAGAGATTGAAAGCTACGCTCGAGCTTGTCCCATTGCATGGAGAGCGAAGTATCGAAGAGCGCGACCACGGTGCGAGGCGCGTGCGATTCGGCTTCGGCTTGTCTTGAATCCTGCAGGATCGCGGACGTCTCAAAATATCCGTCATCGCCGCTCGCGCGGTCCCGGTAGGCTTGCACGGCCGGCTTTGGGTCATTGCGCAGGCGGTATTCGAGCGAGACATCCTCGCTTAACCGCACATTCTCCGCAGTAAACGACGCCTGGATGTCGTGCGAGTCCTGCCTTGTGATCTTCAGCGGATAGGTTTTGCTATCGATCTTGAAATCGGTGAGTGTTAGCGGATCGCGCACGTGAATGGTGACGGAGAATCGCTCGGCTGTTTCAGGCGCGTAGGTGCTGGGCTTCAAGGGCAGCACAAAGGAGCTGGACAATTGCTCGACAGGGACGGATTGGCGATACTGCAACTCGATGCGCTTGTAACCCTGCGACGGAATGGGGGCGATTTTGGCGGTGAAGGCGGCACTATGTTTTGCTTCGCCCCCGGCATTGCTCTCACTAACTTCGTCGCTCTGCAGCAGGCCTGGATCGACCGCCTGATTACGGATTTCGTCGTAAAGTTCACCGGCTCGCTTCCGCTCCAAAATGACTCCGGGAATGCGCACAACGCCATCCCAGACGGCGAAATCGGAAATGGCAGCGTCGCCGGGAAGGACCAAAGTGTATGCGCCTTCGAGCACGCGGTCCGTTTTATTGTGGAAGACTTCGCGCATCGATACCGTGGCGTGGCCGCTGTCGATGGTGATGTCGACAGCCATTTCACTTAAGGCCAGCACGGAGGGATCGGGCGTTTGCCGATCAGTGGGAATGATGACGCCGCTATCGGCGCACAACACACACGCTGACAGTTGCGCGAAAAGCAACAATGCAATTGAACGTTTCACAAATCGTTCCTTAAAATCTGGCGCCAGCGTTTGCGAGGCGGACTAAACCGTTGTCGGTGCCGATATAGAGAGCGCCGTTCTTCGCGTCGAGCGCCGTGACGTTCCACGACGGGAGCCCGGCGGTCAAGAATTCCCAGCGCTCCGCGCCTTTGCGGAGGACTGCCAGACCTTTTCCCGCAGTGCCGGCATAG
>JBARMQ010000382.1:0-8173 GCA_049802535.1 Bryobacteraceae bacterium
CACCACAATTCAGACCATGATTTACCGCCTGGAAGAGAAGGGGGCCGTCCGGCGTGTAAAAAAGATCGGCAACGCCCATCTCTTTGAGGCCGCCTTGACTCGCCACGCAGTACACCGCCGTCTGATCGGCGATCTGCTCACTCTACTCGGCGGCTCTGCCGCGCCGGTCATGTCCCACTTAGTCGACACCGGTAACCTAACCTTGGCAGACATTAAAGAATTAGAGAATAGAATTATTGCAAAGGAGAAGAAATCATGATGGCCTTGATAAGCCGCCATTTACTTGAATCTACTCTCTTTTGCCTGTTACTCTGTGTGCTGGCATCTTGTTTTCGTCAAGCAGCAGCCGCCCGCTATGCCATTCGCCTCATTGGCATTTCAAAGTTCGCCATTCCTTCGGTACTGTTGGCGCCGGCCGGTGCGCGAATCGCAGTTCTCTGGCCTGCCACATCATGGCTCGCCTCCGTAGTGCATGCCGTCTCCGCCACCCTTGCGGCGCTCGTAGGCATGCTGCCATCGGCCATTGAAATTGGCCACACGGCAATCGATCGAGTCATCCTGTTTATTTGGTTTCTCGGCGCTGCGGCGATGTTCGCCGCCTGGATTGCCAGATTTCAAAAGAGCAGCTACCGCCTGACCCTTCCATTTGAGAGGGAACAGCAAATCATGAATCGCGCTCTCGACTCCTTAGGCATTCATGCTGTCATTCCATTGCGGGTTTCCCACGCTCTGGACGGCCCGGCGTTACGCGGCGTCTGGCGGCCGGCTGTCATCGTTCCGGCCGGCTTGTCCGAAAAATTGAATCATGGAGAGTTTCATGCGGTATTGCTCCATGAAATCACCCACGCCCTGCGCTCTGACAATTTGGCCGCGATGTTTGTCCATTCACTCGTCTGCGTCTTCTGGTTTCACCCCTTGCTTTGGATCGTCGAACGCCGCCTCAACCTGGAACGGGAACACGCCTGTGATGAGGTCGTTCTCGCCTGTGGCATACCTTCCCAAACCTATGCCGCCAGCATTCTAAAAGTCTGCAAGATTCATTTATTTGACGCTGTATCTGGTGTCAGCGCCGCCACTGGCTCCTGCATCAAGCTTCGGCTCGATTACATCTTGAAAGATCGCCATTCGACCCGTCTTTCTTACGCCCCGAAATTGTTGATCGCCGGTCTCGCCATCCTCATGACGACCGTTCCCATCGCCGGTGGTTACTGTCAGCAGTGTGTTTCAAGCGGCCGCGCTTTAACCGCCGGCCGGCATACCTGTTTCGGCGCACGCGACCCGGCCTTGCGCCGCCTCTGCTCTAAGTAGATCCATCCTTCCCGGCAATCATGCTCTTAACCGGGCAAGAGCTATAAGTGTGTCCTCACGAATGTCCGTCAATTTAAAAGGAGAACTAAGTGAAAAAACTCGTTGCTCTTACTTTCTTAGTGGGCGCTTTCTTCCCGTCCATCACGTTCGCTCAATCCACCCTGCGCAAGTCTCCGGAGTTAGCTTTTACCATCCCGGGCCAAGGGCAGAAGTTACTCAGTCAGTACCGGGGCAAGGTCGTTGCCCTCGAATTTATCTTGACCACTTGTCCGCATTGTCAAGCCGCGTCAAAAATCATGACTAAAATGCAAGAGCAGTACGGCAGCCAGGGTCTTCAAGTTCTCGATGTCGCCATCGACCCGAATGCGACCGTTTTAGTGGACAACTTCACCAAGACGTATCAAGTCGGCTTCCCTGTCGGCGCCGTCTCCCTCGACCAGATGATGGATTATATGGGCTTCGTCGAAAGGCCCGTCGTTCCGCAATTAGTCTTGATTGACCGGAAAGGCAACATCCATTACCAGACGCCCCGCCTGGGCGACGTTGAATCAATGCGCGAAGACGTTATCGCCAGGCGAATTCGAGAATTGCTCCAGCACTAGGGCTCGAACGGGTTTCCGGTCGACGTTCGGAGCGGCCAAAGCTGTCATCTCTTTGGCTCCAAAGTCAAATCGACCGTCATATCGTCCTTCGAGCTGAACTTGCTCACCGGGTGCTTCTTGCTCCAGTAGCCCTTCTTCATCGCCGTGACGGTATATTGCAGATCGGGATTTAACCCGTCGAAGTGGTATCGCCCTTGCCCATCCGTACGCTGCGAGACGATTTCCATCGTTGTGCTGTTTTCCAGCTCCACTGCCGCCTCTGCCGCCGGTTCGCCGCCGTGGTAGCTAACTGTGCCATGAATGGAACGTTTACCTTCTGCGCCGGCCAATGCCGCCCCCAGGAGCGCGCAGGCGAGCACCCATCGGGCGGACTTTTTCGGTTTTAGGATGCTCATGGTTGAATCCCTTCCTACTATTTAGAGGGCAGATACAGCCAAAAGTCGCGCCACAAATCGACTCACTCCCCCATAAACTGCGCCACCACCGTCCGGCGATGCGGATGCGTCCGATGTTCGAATACGTACAGACCCTGCCAAGTACCCAGGGTCATCCTTCCCCCGGCTACGGGAACCGTCAGGCTACTCTGCGTCAAGGCGGACCGTATATGTGACGTCATATCGACCGGACCCTCCGAGGTATGCCGGTAACCCTTCTCGGCTGGCACCAGCCGCTCAAAGAAATCGCGCATATCCAATGTCACGTCAGGGTCGGCATTCTCCTGAATCACCAGCGATGCGGAGGTGTGCTGGATGAACACGGTCACAATGCCATGCGAAGCCAACTGCCGCTCCAGCCAAGCTGAAACCTGTTCCGTAAAAGCGTACAGCCCCTTTCCACGAGTGGAGATTGTCAGTTGGGTGGTTACGATCTTCACGCTGCGCTTACTTACTCCACTGTCACGCTCTTGGCCAGGTTTCGCGGCTGATCCACGTCGCAGCCACGCCGGACCGCGATGTGATAGGCCAGCAGTTGCAGCGGGATCATTTCGACGAGTGGCAACAGGAGTTCGCGGGTGACCGGAATTGTGATCACGTGATCGGCCATCTTCGCCACTTCCTCATCGCCCTCGCAGGCCACCGCGATTACAATGCCGCTGCGAGCCTTCACTTCTTGTATATTCGAAATCGTCTTTTCGTAATGGACTTGGCTCTCTTCCGATTCCGGATCGCGCGTCGCCAACACCACCACCGGTAAGCTTTCGTCAATCAGTGCGTTGGGCCCGTGCTTCATCTCCCCAGCCGGATAGCCTTCCGCATGGATATACGAAATCTCTTTCAGCTTTAAAGCTCCTTCCAAAGCAATTGGGAAGTGAATTCCGCGGCCCAGATACAAGAAATCGGATGCTTTGAAGAACGCCTTCGACAGCTTTTCATAGACCTCTGTCTCGGCCAAAACGTGTTCCAGCTTGCCGGGTATACGGCTCAGTTCCTGTACCAGCGTGTGCGACGCCTCGGCGCTCAAGCTCTCCCGCACCTGCCCCAAATACATTCCCAGAATCAGCAAAGCCATGATCTGCGCAGTGAATGCCTTCGTCGAGGCCACGCCGATCTCCGGACCTGCATGCGTCAACAGAGTTCCTGCGGCTTCACGCGTGATCATCGATCCCACGACATTGCAAATCGCCAGAGTCTTCGATCCTTTGCGCCGTGCTTCGCGCAAAGCGGCCAGCGTATCGGCCGTTTCACCCGACTGCGAAATCACAATCGTTAAAGTATTCGGTGGAACAATCGGGTCTCGATACCGGAATTCACTGCCGTAATCGACCTCCACCGGCAGACGGGCAAGCCGCTCAATGATGAACTTCCCCGCCAGACCCGCATGCCAACTGGTTCCGCACGCGACAATTTTCACCTGTTGAAAGGAACGGAAATCGGCTTCCGAAATGCTTACTTCATCCAGGAACACGCGCCCGCTTTCAAGGCCCATCCGTCCCAGCATCGTGTCGCGGATCGAGCGCGGCTGTTCAAACACTTCCTTCAACATGAAGTGCTTGTATCCGCCCTTCTCGGCCATGATCGGGTCCCACATAATATGCGAGACCTGCCGCCGGACCGTCTTTCCGTCGAAATCGGTCAGCTGCACGCCGCCGGGCGTCAAAATTGCCAAATCGCCGTCGTTCAAAAAGAACATATCGCGCGTATGGCTGAGGATTGCCGGCACATCGGAGGCGACGAAAAATTCCTGATCGCCTAAGCCAATCACCACCGGCGGTCCCTGCCTCGCCGACACGATCTTATTCGGATCCGCGCTCGACACCACGCTAATGGCAAACACGCCCGTCAATTGCTTCACCGCCGTGCGCACTGCTGATTCCAGGTTGCCTTTGAAATGCTTCTCGATCAGGTGCGCAATGATCTCGGTATCGGTCTCGGTCTTGAACTCGTGACCTTCCTCGGCCAATTGCTTCTTCAGCGCCAGATAGTTTTCGACGATGCCGTTATGCACCACCACGATTTCGCCCGTACAATCGCGGTGTGGATGAGCGTTTTCCTCTGTCGGCCGTCCGTGCGTCGCCCACCGCGTGTGGCCAATGCCATACGACCCCGACAGCGGCTTAAGCCGGATTGCCTCCTCCAGATTCCGCAATTTGCCGGAGGCGCGACGCAGCTCCAGCTTCTGGCTCCCGTTCATTACGGCAATACCAGCCGAGTCGTAACCGCGGTATTCCAACCGCCGCAACCCGTCCACAATCACCGGGACTGCTTCCCGATTCCCTACGTAGCCGACAATTCCACACATAACTAAGTCTTTCTAGAACCGCGTCAGTCCACTATCTCCACCCGGTAGTCTTCAATGACCGGATTTGACAGAACATCCCTGGCTATCTCATCGAGCAAAACTCGCGCAGCCTCGCGTTCGGTATCATCGGCAAGCAAAATCTCGAAAAATTTGCCCTGCCGCACTGCTGCGATCTGCCGATGGCCCAAACCAACCAGCGCCGACCGTATCGTTTGGCCCTGCGGATCGAACACGGTGGGTTTAATGGACACGTAAACGCGTGCTTTCATGGAAAACTCCATTGTAGAATTTCAAGGTACCCGGCGTATTCCCCTCACGCCCCAAGACCGCTATCCCACGACCCGGCGCCGCCGCTAAGACATTGCTCCGGCGAGACTTTTTACCGGGTGCTGCAGCCTGCAAAATCTCGCAAGGCCACGTGAACACCCGCTTTTCCACAAGAATCAAAACAATTCCGCACTTTTTGTTTCCACCTCCTGTCCCCTTCCCGATAAGATGTATCAGGAACCCACACCCAACCACTCGCAAAAGGACGCTCCTCATCTTCAAGATCTGCATTCTCGCAAGTAGCAGCGCCGGTAACGCGGCTTTCCTGTCGACTACGCGCACGCGAATTCTGATCGATGCAGGTTTGAGCCGGCGGGAGGTAGCCAAACGCCTCGCTCTCATCGGCGAAGATATCGACCAACTGGACGCTATCCTGATCACCCACGAACATTGTGACCATACCAGCGGTCTTGCGGCGCTCTGCGGGGCGCGCCGGAAATCTGGCAAAATTCCGGTCTACTTAACTCATGGCACCGCGCGGTACATCGATTGGGGAGAGGAAACCGAGCCTTTGCTCGAACGTTTTCAAGCCGGCTGCCGTTTTTCGGTGGGCGATTTCGATGTTTCCAGCTTCACCATCCCGCACGATGCCGCCGACCCCGTCGGATTCGCCATTACCGCGCATGGCGTGAAAGCCGCCATCGCCACCGACCTCGGCTATATCCCGGATTCGCTTCGCGTGCATCTCCATGGCGTCGATTTCCTGGTGCTCGAATCGAACCATGACCTCGAAATGCTGCGCGTCGGACCGTATCCCTGGTCTGTTAAACAGCGTGTCATGAGCCGCCGCGGCCACTTATCGAACGAAGTCACCGCGGATTTCATCAAGAACGATCTGGACCTGCGTGTCAGCACCTTAGTGCTCGGCCACATCAGCGAGCACAATAACCACCCCGAGTTGGTTCGCACTGCCGCTGCCAAAGCCCTGAACGGCCGCGCCCTCTTCACCCGCCTCGTCGTCGCCGAACCAGGCGTCCAATCCGAAGTCTTCGATTACTGACCCTATCCTTCGCGCTTCCACTCCGACCGCTCGGTCTCTTCCGGTACGTCTCACCAGTGCACCTTTCCATCGGCAACCCACCGGTTCTGCACCGCAAAGCCTAGGCCGTCGATGTAGTAAGGCAGCGACCGTTCCATCTCCCTCTGCCAAAGAGCAGCACAACCTGCTCAACCGGACTATTGGTCCGGGCGAACTCACGGCTTCCGTCGTCCAGAGTTCAGATTAACCAGGCAGGTCTTCGCAGGTCTTCAAATGACTGGTCTCGGCTCCGCGGAGACATCGTTGCGCTTTGGAAGGCGCCGAATAGCCTTACCGTTTTGCCTCCGCGCTATGTCAAGTTCATAAGCGCTCTGCAGATTCATCCAGAAGTCGGCCGACATGCCGAAATACTGACTCAGGCGCAGCGCCGTGTCTGCCGTCATATTCCGTTTGCCGGCCAACAGTTGGTAAAGCCGGTTCGGCGGCACTTCGATTACGCCAGCCAATTTCTTGGCGGTCAGGCCGGTTTCCTCTAACTCGTCCGCGAGGATCTCTCCTGGGTGTATTGGCGTGCGGGCCACAGCATCCTCCTTGTTAGTGATAATCAACAACTTCAACTTCCAACGGTCCCCGTGCATCTTTTGGCCACCGGAAACAAATGCTCCATTGATCATTGATCCGGATCGAATATTGCCCTTTACGATCTCCCTTTAGGGCCTCTAGCCGGTTGGAGTGAAGCGCAGCCAAATCCCCCAACGATGTAGCAGCGTCCAAAATGCGCAATCGCTTTTCAGCTTGGCGCCGAAATGGGTCCCATTCGCGGATCTTTTCGCCTGCTGCTAACCGCTCCGTTACCTTATCGCGGTAACTCCTAATCATTCAAGCATCGGCTCAAAATGTACGCGTGACGTCACACGTACATCTCCATCTCAGCTTAACCGATTGCCATCTGCCGGAGGCGAGGGATCGCTCCGTCAGTTCATCCCCAGTCGAATGCGGACGCCAGTCTACTGCCCCCTGTCCGCTGGCCGCCTCGTCGTCGCCGAACCCGGCATCCAATCCGAAGTCTTCGATTACTAGCCTGGCAGCTCTCGCGTCCACTCCGACAGCTTGGTCTCTTCCGGTACGTCCGTCGGGCTCGCAAAATGAAGCCGGTATCCATCTGGATCCGACAGCATAATGTCCCACAGCCCGTTCCCGACCTGTGGCTCCGAAACATCGATCTGCCGTGACGTGAACTCTTCATAAAGCGCCAGAGCGTCTTCGCACTGAAAGTTGAGCGACATGCCCTCCCCGAGCTTTCCTTGTGGCGCCCGCGAACTCGCAAACTCCTGCAGCATCAGCGCCGCGCCGCCCATCGTCAGCCAACACCAGCGCACCTTTCCATCGACAACCCACCGGTTCTGCATCGCAAATCCCAGGCCGTCGATGTAGTAACGCAGCGACCGTTCCATGTCCGTCACGCCAAGGAACGGCACAACTTGTTTGACATTCGTCTTGTTCCGGGATTGATCGTTCACCTTTTTCGCCCTCTACCAAATTACGCGCCATCCCTTATATTTTCGAAACTGTTCATTGCGCGAAATGACGGGTAGGTCGTCCCTCAGCGCGGTAGAGATAATCCAGCGCCGGCGGAATTCACCCGTGCGCCGAAGACACCGCTAGAATAAAACGGGAAGCGGGCCCCGCCCAAAAGTGTGTTTCTGTCGTGAAAAGCGCCGTAGGAAATTGTCTCTTGCGGCCAGTGCCTGCTCGATCCTGAGCCTTGCTGGTGCTCTATCCGCACCTCGTCAGTCGACAAACGCTGGCGCCCCAACCCCTAACATCAAAGTCAATGTGCGTGAGGTTCTTGTTCCAGTCGTCGTTACTGATAAGCATGGCCACTACGTCACGGATCTGACCGCTTCCGATTTTCAGATCTTCGAAGATGGGGTGCCGCAGCAGATCGCCGCTTTCCGCAACAATGTTGCGCCGGGATCCGCCAAACCTGCTGCCACGGCTACTTCTCGGACGCCCAACTCAAATCCGGCCTCGCCGGCGGTCATCCGTCAGCCAGCCTCTTTAAACGCGAGTCCAAAGCACACTTACCTCATCTGCGTCGATACTCTCCACTCGGCGTTCGACAGCTTCGCCAGGGTTCGCGCAGCATTGCAAAAATTCTTCGCCTCAGAACAACGAGGCGATTCTCAGTATGCCCTCATCGCACTCGGTCTTGAGC
>JBARMQ010000383.1:0-19264 GCA_049802535.1 Bryobacteraceae bacterium
ATAGAAGGTGGGCCGATCGGCCGCTGCGGACACGATCGCGCCTAGGAGAACGCAGATAATCACTCGAAATGGAACAACGCTAGTCAATTGGCCGATTCTTATAGAAGCTTTTGGGCATGCTGGGCCAGTGGGGATTGCGCTTTTCCCGGAACGCGGCCACACCTTCTTTGAAATCGGGACTCTGAATCAGCTTGCTGCGCTCAGCACTTGCCAATTGGCCGGCCCGAGCCCACGTCTTCCCGCGCGAGGCACGCACGTAATGCATCCCCAGCGCGATAGCGTCAGGACTGGAAGCGGCTAACTGCGTGGCAATCGCGTTAGCGCGTTCGACAAGCTCCTGCGGCGGGCTGATTTGATGAATCAGGCCCCAGGCGAGCGCATCTTCGGTCGAAAAAAATCTCCCTGTTAAGGCAAGTTCTTGGATGCGGCGCGCGCCCAAGGCCACCTCTACCGCGCGGTAGACGACAAATGGCCAAAGACCAATACGGATTTCTGTGAGGCCAAACTGCGAACCAGTGGCGGCAAGGACAACGTGCCCTTGGGCGACTAAACCTAATCCGCCGCCCATGGCGTGTCCGCCGACGGAAATCACGATCGGCTTGAGAGAATTTGAGCCTAAGGAGAATAACTTTTCGTGAATCGCGAGACGGCTGACGCTATCGCGCCGGCTCGCCTCATCCAGATCCATACCGGCAGAGAAAACGTGCCCTTCGGCATCGATCAGAATTGCACCGGTATCCTTTGAATTCTGCCCTGCGCCCACAGCCTTGACGATGCCAGTGCACATCTCCGAAGTGAGAGCGTTACGTTTGGCGGCGCGGCACAGGGTGATGTGCAACACGCGCCCTTCGTGCCTGATATTTATATCCATCAGATAAGACGATTGTAGTGAAGAGATCGCAGCCGCATGCAACGGCGGTCCAGGTGGTTTTCCCTGGCGAATCGCCTGGACTCGGCTTCACTTACAAACTATGCCTTGCAAACTACGCTCGATTTGGATAACAAATTGCACTCTTAATCCGCATGAACATGCTACACAAAGGATGCCAAGGCCCTGAAGTACGCGCCTTGCAACACGCTTTAAATGCTCGGCCGTACGTAAGCCTGGAGGAGGACGGCTCTTTCGGCCCGCAAACGGAAGCCGCGGTTCGCGAATTCCAACGGCGGGTCGGCCTGAAAGTCGATGGCATCTATGGTCCCAAGACCGAGGCGCTTTTGTGGACACGTGTCGCTGATGCCACGGTCACATTGCAAGTGCCAGCGCGGGTAACTCCCAATCCGACAGTGATGCGGCCGGTTCCGCCGCCGAAAGCCATTCCATCCCCTCCCTCACCTCCAGGTCAGACGACTTCGGCGGCCAATGGCCCTGGCGTGGTTAAACAAATCGGTGCGGGCTCCCAGGTTTCCTTTGCCCCATGGTTAATGCGGCCATCCCCAACGCCGGGGACAAAATCAGGGAACGTTTGGTCTGGAGTTCTATCGTTCGCGCTGGTCTACCGAACCGCAAAGGAGGGGCCGCATATCGAATTGGCGTTGAATCCGCAATTCCTCGTAAACAGCAGGGTACTGGCAACCGATCCGCGGTGGGGACTTCAGGTCAATGGGCAAGTGACCTTCGCCGATCTCATAGCACCGGGGCGCTTCCATTTACTCTCGCCTTTCTTTCAGGCCACCGCATCAGCAGCCGGCACCCCGGGCCTCGGGTTCGGCGCAGGACTCTCGATCGGCGATCAGGTCTCGTTCGATTTAATTCCGGACCGCCTGCAATTCAACATACAAGGCAGCGCAGGAGCCGTATGGAACAAGCTTGGAACGTCCCAATCGTCGCTCTCGGTCGGCGGTCAAGGGGCGGCTGGGCTGGTGTACCAGTGGTAAATAGGCTGTCTGAAGAATGGTGAATGGGTAGCTGCGTAGCTTAGGCTATCCGAATGAGTAGTTCCTCAACCAAGGCGAGTGGTCCCACCACTGTCTAATCGACCCCAGGACTCTTCGAAGCCGATCAGTTGAAGCGGCAGATGATCGGTGTCTCTATGGACGCAAGCCGCCTCAAATGCAAAGGACAACACGGCGCGCGTAGTAAGCGGGTCGATGACGGCGTCGCAATGGCCCCGAGCAGCGGCGTATTTATAGTCGAGCCAACGTTCATAGTCGGCGCGTGTCCGGTCGATTTTTGTTTGCGACTCAGGTGAAAGCTCGCGTCCCTCGGCCTTCAACCGATCGAGTTCCGGCCCAAAAATCGCCTGCACGGCGGCATCGCCTTCCATAACACCAATGCGCGCAGTCGGCCAACTGAAAGTGAAGGTTGGGTCGAAGCCTTGGCCGGCCATGGCATAGTAGCCTGCGCCGCTGGCGTGATTCAGCGTCAATACAACCTTCGGCACGGTCGCGCACGCCATGCTTTCCACCATCTCAGCGCCAGCCCGAATAATTCCTCCGGTTTCGGCCTCGACGCCCACCATGAAGCCGGAGACGTCTTGGACGTAGAGCAATGGCAAGCGGTGGCGCTCCGCGTTTTCGACAAAATAGGCAACCTTGCGGGCTGATTCTTTGTAGACGATGCCGCCGATGCGAGGCGGACCAGCCTGCGATTTCAAGAATCCGCGGCGATTGGCGATGACACCGATCTGCCGGCCGTTGAGCCGCGTCGCCGCGCATAGAAATTCGGTGGCATGGTCGGGTTGAAACTCCATGAAATCGCCCGCGTCCAGGATGCGCATCAGGACATCTTCGATGTGATACGGCAACCTATGATCGCCCGGCAGCACGTCGTAAAGGCCGTCGGCATCGAGTTTGGGCGCGGCGCCGGAGAGCCGGGGTGCGGCTGTCGGCATTTGTGCGAACTGGCGGCGAATCAAGTTGAGGCAATCGCGGTCGTCGGTGGCACGAAAATGCGCAACGCCGCTGATGGCTGTGTGCATCGATGCGCCGCCCAAAGTCTCGGCGTCGGTTATTTGGCCGACCGCGCCCTTCACAAGGTTCGGCCCACCAAGGCCCATGAAGCTGACTTTTTCGACCATGATGATGACATCGCTCAATGCAGGCAGGTACGCGCCTCCAGCGATACACGGACCCATGACTGCGGCGATTTGAGGGATTTTCAACCGTCGCCGCATCAGCGAGTTGTAATAAAAAATGCGCGCCGCACCATATTGACCGGGAAAGATGCCGTCTTGCAAAGGGAGGTTGACGCCCGCGGAATCCACTAAGTAAACGATGGGCAGACGATTGCGCATGGCGATTTCCTGCGCGCGCAAAATTTTGGTGATGGTTTCGGGCCACCACGCTCCGGCTTTGACGGTGGCATCGTTGGCGACGATAACGGCCGGACGACCCTCAATGCGCGCAAGGCCTGTCACCACGCCCGCACCGGGCGCTTGCCCATCGTACTTGTCATAGGCGATCAGCAGACCGGTTTCGAGAAAGAGACTGTCGGGATCGATCAAGGCCGCAACACGCTCGCGCGCTGTCAGCTTGCCATCGCGATGTTGCTTTTCTATCTTTTGGGCGCCGCCGCCCAACTGGAGCGTTGTTTCCAGATCGTGCAGTTCCGAAACCAGACGCCTCATGTCACGCATTTGCAAATCCATTCAGCCACGGGGGCCGCTTCGTTTGCAAGGCAGGGGCCAAAGCCACACTGGCAGGGGGCGGTGCAAACACCTGTTAGTCTAACAAGCATGTTGGGGACTACTATGCTGCAATTAGGCCGTTCCGGGATCAACGATGCTGGGAGTCGATAGCCGCGCGCTTCAGGTCGTCTGGACTGTTTTCCTGTTCGGCCTGCTGCTGACCATCGTATGGTTCATTCGCGACACGCTGCTTTTAGTGGGCGCGTCGATCTTTTTCGCTTACGTCGTCTTGCCGGTGGTGGATGCGGTAGAGCGGCTGATGCCGAAGCGCCGGACGCTGGCCTTGGCAGTTGTCTACATCCTGTTCATTGCGGCGCTGGTCACCATTGGCATTCAGTTGGTGGGAACGATAGCCGATCAGGCTACGAATCTTGCTGTCCGTCTGCCGGGATTGATCAATCACGGCAAGCTGCTTGATAACGTGCCGATGCCGAATTGGCTGCGAGACAAACTGATGCTTGCCTTTACGACCGAAGCCTCCAACGTGGAAAACAGCGTTGTGCCATTTCTGCAGCGCGCGGGAGCTCAGATACTTTCGGGCCTTGGGTCGTTGCTGCCGGTCATTCTCGTTCCTATATTGGCTTTCTTTTTCCTGAAGGACGCGGCATCCATACGCTCGTCGCTGATCGGTTCAGTCGACGACGGTCATGACCGCACGGTGCTCGAAGACATTTTGGACGATGTCCACCTGCTCTTAAGCAAATACATCCGAGCGTTGATCATGCTCTCGATTGCGTCGTTTGTGGCCTGGGTCTCCTTTTTGAGCCTGATGCACTACCACTATGAGCTTTTGCTGGCAGGCGTGGCGGGTGCGTTGGAGTTTATTCCCGTGATTGGTCCCCTCGCAGCCGGGGCAATCATGCTAATCGTTTGCGCTGTGACGGGGTCCGGCGGGTTGCTCTGGATCGTCGTTTTTTGGGTCTGTTTTCGTGTCTTTCAGGACTACGTTCTCAACCCTTACTTGATGAGTGCGGGGGTTGAAGTCCACCCGCTCTTGGTGTTGCTCGGCGTGTTAGCAGGTGAAAGAATCGGCGGCATCCCTGGCATGTTCTTC
Source organism: Bryobacteraceae bacterium (assembly GCA_049802535.1). Taxonomy (GTDB): domain Bacteria; phylum Acidobacteriota; class Terriglobia; order Bryobacterales; family Bryobacteraceae; genus Bog-105. The sequence continues at coordinate 4,681 of JBARMQ010000383.1, forward strand.
TCTGTACCGGTTCTCGCGATCCTCAAGGCCGTATATCTTCGAATGAAGACGGAACATGCGCGGAGACGGCTCTTGCCGGCCTATCAAAAGCCTTCGATCATTGTAGAGGAGGATTCGACACCCAGCACCAGTGGACCAGTTCTTTCGTGAACCGCGCCGTGACGTCGGGCCTGACGGCGTTCTCATCCACCTCATGAAATTCAAAGTGCACCGGATCAGCTTTGTCGCCGGTCACGTGGCCAATCATATAGCCGTAAATATGAGCCTTCGCGACCTGCGCATCCCCCGCATTCGCCGGTAGACGGTAACGCACGGCGCCCGCGGTTCCAATGATCCATCCGGGAAGAATGCCTCCATTCGCGTGCCAATAGGGCGTGTTGAAAATGCCTGCCATATAGAAGTGCGAATGGCTCGCCAAGGTGTAGACCGGTTTCTTCGCCGTTTGCTGCACGTCTAATAGTTCGTGATAAACCTTCGCTCCTGATTCTTCTCCGTCGCTCTTGCTACTCATGCTGTGATCTTTCGCTATGCTCTCAGGAAGCGCCTCGTGCATGCCGACAACGAGCGCTCGTATCGACACATCGGCCACATCGCGTTGTAACAGGGCCTCGATCCACTCGAGTTGTTGTCCGTCAAACTGGCCATTGGAGTTGTCCAGGGTAATGAAGTCGATGCCATCGCGCTTCCAGTGATAGTAGGCCCGCACGGTTGTATCGGTCTTTCGGTCGCGCTTGCGCTGTTTACGAATTGCTGGAGCATTGAACCAATCTGAGAAGGCAGTCACTACGCCGTCGTGGGTTTTAGGCGGTATCACTTCGTGATTGCCCAATGCAAGGTAGACGGGTGTCTTTCCAAATTGCTGCAATTGACTGACTTTGAAGTCGTCCCAAGCGTCCTGCTGATAGGCCGCCAGCACCGCGGGATCTTTCGGATTGTCGATGTGATGAGCCGCGGCATAATCTTCGTCAACAGCATAGATCGCCCTAAAGTCGCCGAGATGCCAGTAAAACTTGGCTTTACTTTGCGCGGTCGCCGCCGCGATTTCCGGCATGACCGTATCGCCGCAGTTTCTGGAATCGCCTGAGACCACAAAGCGCCAACGATCCTTGGCTATGAGATGAGTGGCGAATAGCAAAGCAAACGGCAATATGCGACGGAACACTGGTGTTCAGTGTATATGAGGATCGGAGGAGTGCAAATGCTGATGTGAGTGCATGGCGGGATGGCGGCTCGAGCGGTGCGCGTGGATGAGGTTCGCGCGCTCCAGCAGGTCGCGATCGTCCAATATTTGAGCCGTTGGGCCTTGGGCAATCAGACGCCCACGTTCCAGGATGGCGCACTGACTGGCCAAGTCCTCCAGCATGTGCAGATCGTGTGTCGCGGTGATAATGGTCTTCGATCCGTCATCCCATTTACCCAGCAGGTTGATGAGATTGGTTTGACTTCGCGGGTCTAACCCACTGGTCGGCTCATCCAGCAGTACGACTTCGGGCTGCATGACCAGCACCGAGGCCAACGCGACCTTTTTCTTCTCGCCTCCCGAAAGATGATGCGGGGGGCGATCGGCCAGATGCGAAATCTCAAAGAGGTCCATGGCATCGGACACACGGCGGCGCATCTCATCGAGAGGCAAACGAAGTTGAATGGGACCGAACTCGAGTTCATCTTGCACGCTGGGGCTGAACAACTGAACATCGGGATTTTGAAAGACGAACCCAACGCGTTTTCGAAAGGAGAATTGAAATTCGTCTTTTGCGAATCGATCCTCGGTTAGCGTCTCGCCACAGAAGGACAACTTCCCTGCCCCGGCAAACTGCAATCCATCCAGCAATTTCAAGAGAGTGCTTTTGCCGGAGCCGTTGGCGCCCAGCAGGGCCAGCCGTTGCCCCGGTTCGATGGTCATGGTCAGGTTCTGAAGCGCAGTGACGCCGTCGTATGCGAAGGTCACCGATTCCAGCTCAAAGAGGGCTGCCATGAGATGAGACCGTTAGGCGCTACGCCCGGTACCCGCGTGATCGCATAGCGTCATAAACGTCCTGGCTGAGCGCGTAGCTTTTGGTCACCAGGACACCGGCAGTCGAAGAAATCAACTTGCGCCGCTCACTTCCTGTCAGATTCGCGACGACGCGGCTTCGGCGGGATTCAAACATCTCGAGCGACAAACGGAGCAAAAGGAATATATAGCGATATGTCATGGCCACGAGGGCTACAACGACGCCGGGCACACGAAGGTTGTGAAGCGCACGCAGCAATTTTGGCAACGAAGTTGAAAATACCAGCAGCATAGTCCACGTCGCGGTCGTCTCAGAGCGCAGAAGTAGACGGCAGGATGTGGTGAGGCCTTGCGACGTCACCGGCCAATGAAGTAAGGGCAAGCGCAGCAGCTCGTGCCCGGGCGTAAGGAAAATCGCCGGTATCGCGAGGATGCCGGCAAAGCCCATGACAGGCAGCCACACGAAAGTGCACAGGCGGCCTATCGAGATATGCGATGAAACACCGAGCAAAGCGGCGCAGATGAGCAAACAACACATGACCACAAGACTGTGCGTCGCAATGGTGGCAAGGAGCGCGATGGCCCACACGCCCAGCTTTCCTTCGGGCCGTAGTCGTTGTAAAAATCCGCCGAGCCGGCCGGCGCGATCGGCCGCGTTTGCATTTTCAAGCGACCGGTAAAGACTATGGACGGATTTCTCCAGGAATTTGGCGGCGGTCATGATTGGTAAGCCGATTGCGGATGTTTGCGAGCCATTGCACAAGCAGGAAAGTGAGCAGGATGAGGCCGCAGCCAGTGAGCGCTGACATCACATATCCGAAGGCCGCATTCTTGAACACCGGAGGGGCGTAAGCAGGCATCGGAGCGGTCCAGATACTGGATAATTTCCGCAGACCGGAGGGGACTTGGGCCGGTGGGGGGACATTTCCGGAAGCGGCGGCAATCCGTTGTCGCGCAGCTGGACTGGCAAGCTGCCGGGGAGACCACTCGCCCCATGCCGAGCCGACCGTCAATAAGCCGAGCGGCGTGAGAATCATCATAGCGGCTAACAGCGCCCATGCCGGCCAAGCCCGGGACGTCTGCCGCTCCGTGTTCTTGACGCCATGCGAAGAAGCACCTCGCCTCAATAATGAAGGCGCAGTTTTCTGCAGATATGCAATGATGCCGGCCGACAGTAAGAATTCAGCGGCGCCGGCAAACGTCAGATGACCGGCCATCATCGCTGGAATCGCAACATGAAGCGGGTAAGGCGAATATAACGGCGCGCCGGCCGAGTCCTTAAAAAACATCGGCTGAATACCGAATTCGATGGCTGCCAACAGCGCGGCGACGTTGATGCCCGCGTAGCCGCCCAGAGCCCCCGCCCACACTCGCCGGCGCGATTGAACGGGCGCCGCACCGGCAATCGCACGGTAGACGAGCGATGCGATCAGCGAACCGGCAATCGCCATGTTGAAACAGTTCGCGCCGAGCGCCGTGACTCCGCCGTCCCCAAAGAACAGCGCCTGGATGGTCAACGCGATGGAGATCGAAACGATGGAAGCCCACGGTCCCAACACGGCTGCGGCCAGTCCCAAGCCGATGGCGTGGCCACTGGTACCGCCAGGCAGCGGCACATTAAACATCATCACAACGAATGAAAAAGCTGAGAACAAGGAGAGCAGCGGAACTAGCCGCGTGTGCAACTCACGGGAAACTTTACGGAAGGCAACAATCCAAAATGGCGTCGATGCCGCATACATGCTCGCGCAAGTGGACGGACTGAGATAGCCATCGGGAATATGCATTTACGCCGGTACATCTTTAGTCTACGCACATCGCAACGGTATACTGCCTGATACCCATGAACCGGATTTGCTTACGAACGTGCATCCCTCTCATCCTGTGCGTGCCCTGCCTTTCGCATGCACAATCGACGGCGGGCGCCATCGACCGGGATTACAGCAACCAGATCAAGGAATACACCACCGATCCACAGTTCTCAACGGATTTGGTGGCGACGCTGCCCGCATCCTCGAAAGTGCCGACGCCGCAAAAGGTGCTTGGCTATGTAGTGGGCACGCCGAAGAAGCTGACGTATACGAAGGATCTGTATCGATACTACGACGCGTTGGCCGCGGCGTCTCCGCGTGTGAAGGTGTGGCGTGTCGGCAAAAGCGAAGAAGGCCGCGACTTCATGATGGTGGCGATCAGCGATGAAGCGAACATCGCCAATATCGACAAACTGAAGGAAGCCACCGCGAAACTCGCCGATCCGCGCAAGATCAACGACGCGGAAGCGCAGACGCTGATCGAAACGGCGAAGCCATTCTACTGGCTGTCGGGGTCAATTCACTCACCGGAGACGGGTTCGCCCGAAATGCTGATGGAACTCGCATACCGCTTAGCTGTTGACACCACCCCGCGAATTGAAAAGATTCGCAAGAACCTAGTGGTGCTGATCACTCCGGTGCTGGAAGTAGATGGCCGCGACCGCGAAGTGGATCTCTATCACTATCACGTGGAGAATCCTGACAAACCCGTACCCAACCTGCTGTATTGGGGGCATTATGTGGCCCACGACAACAATCGCGACGGCATCGCGCAGGCCCTGGCGTTGTCAAAGTCGCAAATGAGGAATTTTCTCGAATGGCATCCGCAAGTGCTCCACGACTTGCATGAATCTGTGCCGTTCCTCTATGTGTCGACGGGCACGGGGCCGTATAACGCATGGCTCGATCCGATCGTGATCAGCGAATGGCAGAAGATGGCCTACAACGAGATTGAGCAGATGACGGAGCGCGGCGTGCCGGGCGTTTGGACGCACGGCTACTACGATGGCTGGGCGCCGAATTACATGTTCTACGTGGCGAACGGACATAATTCCATCGGCCGATTCTACGAGACATTTGGAAACGGGGGCGCGGACACGCGCAATCGCACAGTTCCACCGGTAGCCACGAGCAGAGAATGGTTCCGGCCGAACCCGCCTGAGCCGCGAGTAAAGTGGTCGCTTCGGAACAACGTCAATATGCAGGAAAGCGCGCTGCTGTTTTCGTTGACCTATACATCGGAACGGCCAACCGTGTTCCTGTCGAATTTCTATCTTAAGAGCAAACGCTCCGTGGCAAAGGCGACAACAGAAGGTCCGGCAGCGTGGGTGATTGCGAACGATGGCAAGCGGCCGGCGCTCTCCGCCCAGTTAGCGGCGCTCTTACAAGCCGAAGGTTGCGAGGTTCAGCGGCTGGACGAGGATACGGAGGTGAAGGTTGCGGCGCCGACAGGCCGAGGGCACAGGCCGCACACGGATACGGACGCAGCAACGGCGGAACCCGCAAAACCAAGCTCCGAAAAGATTGCGAGCGGCGGATGGGTGATCCGAATGGACCAACCCTACAGCCGAATTGCCGACATGCTGCTGGATACGCAGTATTACAACACCAACGACCCACGGCCTTACGACGATACCGGTTGGACGCTGGGGCCGTTGCGCAATGTATCCACAGTGCGTGTGACGGACACGGCGTTTTTGAAAGCCCACATGACGTTATTGACGAGTGAAGCCAAAGCCGCAGGCAGCATCACGGGTGGTGCCGGTGCTGCTGCCTACCTGGTCAATGCGAATGCAGAGCCGGTGTTGGCGACGCTTCGGTTCCGCCTGAAGGACGTGAAGATGTTTGCGGCGGAGAAAGCATTTGAGGCAGGTGCGCAGAAATTCAACGCAGGCACGTTTATTATCCCGACGGCGGGCGCGGACCCGGATTTGGCGCGAAATCTGGCAGCGGCGGCTCATGATCTAGGGTTAAGAATCGTCGCCGTCACAGCCGAACCAACGGTTGAGAAGCACGAAATGAGAGTGCCGCGCATTGCTTTGATTCACACCTGGGTGAACACGCAAAACGAAGGTTGGTATCGTCTGGGCCTCGACGAGATGAAGGTTCCGTTCACCTACATCTCAGACCAGTCGTTGCGAGACACCCCGGACTTGCGTGCGAAATACGACGTCATTCTCTATCCGCCGGTAGGCGCCGGTCTTTCCACCCTGATCAATGGGCTGCCAAAACGAACCTTGCCCGACGGCTCCGACTTTGGCGGACCGCTGCCCTGGCTGAAAACGGCCTTGACGCCGAACCTGGTCGCGGCGGATGGGCCTGACTCAACGCCTGACATGCGCGGCGGCATGGGATTTGAGGGCTTGGCAAATCTCAAAAAATTCATTGACGACGGCGGCGTGTTTTTGTGCTTTACAAGCAATTCCGTGCTACCGATCGATCTCGGTCTATCGAGTGGCATTTCGATGGTTGCGACTCATAATTTGCAGGCGCGCGGATCGGTCTACTTGACGAATGTGGAGGACCGCACAAGCCCCATCGCCTATGGATATGACGATACGTTGGGAGCGTATTTCAATCAAGGACCGGTGTTTCACGTTTCCCTCATGGGCGGCCCGGGAGGCGGAGGTGGCGGCGGCTTGCAACCTCCCGCGGCCGGCGCGAGAGCCACGGGGCGCGGCTCGCTACAGGACGCCGACGTTGTGCAAGGCCGCGCACCGGACCCACAGCCGATACCCGCTATGCCAACCGCTCAGAGGGAGCGCGAACTCTACATCGACCCCGATCTTCGCGAAAGTTCGCCTGCCACGATTCCTCCGTCGTCGCTGTGGCCGCGGGTTATCGTACGCTTCGCAGAGGAACACAAGCTGCTGATCAGCGGTGAACTGGCCGGCGGGGACGAACTCGCAAACACACCGGCAGTGGTTGACATCCCGACAGGCAGAGGCCATATTGTCTTCTACGCCATAAACCCGATGTGGCGCCATGAAACGCAGGGCAGCTTCATGCTGGTGATGAATGCGGCGCTGAACTGGGATCATTTGGCCGCGGGATCCCCCTTTCCGGCATCGACAAAGTAAGAGCTGAAGGCGCTGGTAAATGTGCGCTGCACCTGGAACCGACAGGCCACTAGAAATCACCAAACCGCCTCCCGAGATACACTAGCGAAGGGTTCCTTCGGGCTCCCCGTGCGGCTCTGGCCGCGCAATCCATTATGAAAATTCATGAGTATCAGGCGAAGGCGATCCTCGCCAAATACGATGTCCCTGTGCCGCGCGGCGAGGTGGCTTATACGGTGGAAGAGGCCGAGGCAGCCGCGAAAAAATTGGGCGGCAGCGTCGTTGTCAAGGCGCAAATCCACGCCGGAGGACGCGGCAAAGGCGGCGGGGTCAAGGTCGCTAAGGACTCGAACGAAGCGGCGGAACTTGCTCGCAAAATACTTGGCATGACGCTGGTCACGCACCAAACGGGCCCGGAAGGGCGCGTGGTCCAGCGTTTATTGATTGAAGAAACTCTGCCGATTGAGCGCGAGCTGTATCTCGGGATCGTGCTGGACCGCGCGCTAGGTCTCCCGGTCTTTATGGCATCGAAAGCCGGCGGGATGGAAATTGAAGAGGTTGCCGAAAACACTCCTGAGCTGATCTTGAAAGAGCCGCTGATGCCGGGACTTGGCCTACAGCCGTTCCAGGCGCGTAAGTTGGCTTTTGGCATCGGCATTCCGGCGGCAAGCGTGCCGGCGGCAGCAGCGGCAATGACAGCGTTGGCCAAAGCCTATGACGCTATGGACGGATCGCTAGCTGAAATCAATCCCTTTATCTTGACAGCGAACGGCAAAGTCTATGCTTTGGACGCGAAGATCACGATCGACGATAACGCGCTTTACCGGCATAAGGATCTGCTGGAACTACGCGACCTAAATGAGGAAGATCCGCTGGAAGTAGAGGCTTCGCGTTTTGGCTTGAATTACATCAAGCTGGACGGCAATATTGCGTGCATGGTCAACGGCGCAGGTCTGGCAATGGCCACCATGGACATCATCAAATACGCCGGCGGCCAACCTGCGAATTTCCTGGATGTCGGCGGCGGGGCCAATGCCGAACAAATCAAAAATGCCTTTCGCATTCTGCTTTCCGACCCGAGCGTGAAGGCCGTGCTGATCAACATTTTTGGCGGTATTCTGCGGTGCGACGTGCTGGCTAACGGGGTGGTCTCGGCCGCGCGCGAACTCGAGATTAAGATTCCTGTGGTTGTTCGCATGGAAGGCACCAACGTCGAGTTGGGGCAAAAAGTTCTAAAGGAATCGGGCTTCAACTTTACGGTTGCCGACGGCATGAAAGACGCTGCCGAGAAAGTTGTGAGGCTGGCACAATGAGCGTACTCGTCAATAAAAATACCAGGCTGATGTTTCAAGGCTTTACGGGACGTGAAGGAACGTTCCACGCCCAACAAGCCATCGCCTACGGCACGACTGTGGTCGGCGGCACAACGCCTGGCAAAGGCGGCCAGAAGCATTTGGAATTGCCCGTTTTCAATACTGTCAGCGAAGCTGTTAACGAAACCGGAGCGAACGCTACCGTTATTTTTGTTCCGCCACCCTTTGCCGCGGACGCTATCCTCGAAGCCGCGGATGCAAAACTGCCACTGGTTGTCTGCATCACGGAAGGCATACCGTCCGCCGATATGGTCAAGGTTTGGGCTTATCTACAAACCAAACTGGCCACGCGGTTGATTGGTCCCAACTGTCCTGGAGTGATCACCCCCGGCCAATGCAAGATCGGCATTATGCCGGGACATATCCATCTGCCGGGCAACGTCGGCATCGTCTCGCGCTCCGGCACGCTCACATATGAAGCGGTTGGACAGTTGACGCGCCTGGGCATCGGACAAAGCACCTGCATCGGGATCGGCGGCGATCCCATCATCGGCACTAGCTTCACGGATGCCATCAAGCTGTTCAACGATGATCCGGAGACACACGCCATCATCATGATCGGCGAAATCGGCGGCAATGCGGAGGAAACGGCGGCTGCTTACGTCAAAGCGAACGTGGAAAAACCAGTGGTCGGTTTTATTGCCGGGCAAACAGCGCCGCCCGGCCGCCGGATGGGGCATGCCGGCGCCATCATCTCCGGTAGTTCCGGTAAGGCCGAAGATAAGCTAGCCGCCATGGCAGACGCTGGCATCATCGTCTGCCCTTCACCAGCGCTGATGGGCGAAAAAATGCAAGAGGCGATGGCGCGGGTCCAGTAGGACACGCAAGCAAGGAACAAGATCGAAAACAGAATGGCTTTAGAACGAACTTTTGCAATTATCAAACCCGATGCCGTTTCGAACGGGCACGTCGGCGAGATCTTAACCATTGTTGAGAAGAACGGCTTTCGTATCGTTGGCATGAAATTGCGAACGCTGAGCAAGGCGGAGGCCGAAGCATTCTACGCCGTTCACAAAGAGCGCGGCTTCTTTCCGGGCTTGGTCACGTTTATGACCGAAGGTCCGGTGGTGGTGCTGGCGTTGGAACGCGAAAACGCCGTAAAGGTATGGCGGGATGTGATGGGCGCAACGAATCCTGCGAACGCGGCGGAAGGTACCATTCGCAAGCTGTTCGCGGAAAACATTGAGCGTAATTCGGCGCACGGCTCGGATGCCGCGGAAACGGCAGCGCAGGAAATTCCATTTTTCTTTAGCGGCGCGGAGCTGCTCTAGAATTTTGGAATGGCGGATTTGGCATTAGAACGCATTCTGCTGACTGGGGCGGCCGGGTTTATTGGAAGTCACTTGGCAGATCGTCTGCTCCGCTTGGGCCACGTGGTTCTCGGTGTAGATAATCTCTCGCGTGGCTCGCTGAGCAATCTTGCCTCAGCGCAGAAGCATCCGCACTTCGAATTTGTCGAAGCGGATCTGACCGATCTCAACGCTTACAACGGCATCTTTGCGGGCCGCGCGCTGACCATGGTGTGGCACATGGTGGCCAACTCCGATATCGGGGCAGGCGTTGCCGATGCCAACGTGGATTATCGAGATACATTTCTGACCACCTTTCATACCTTGCAGGTGATGCGCGCCCATCACATTCCGAAGCTTGCTTTCGCCTCCACATCCGCCGTTTATGGCGTACACGAAGCACCCTTGCGCGAAGATACCGGGCCACTGTTCCCGATCTCCAATTACGGCGCCATGAAGCTCGCTTCCGAGGCCATGATCAGCGCCGCGGTGGAGAGCTATCTGGAGCGTGCCTGGATTTTCCGGTTTCCAAACGTGATCGGCCCGCGGGCGACGCACGGCATCATCTTCGACTTATTGACGAAGCTCAGCAAAAATCCGCCGGATCTCGAAGTTCTTGGCGATGGGTCCCAGCAGAAGCCCTATCTGCATGTATCGGAATTACTCGATGCGATGCTCTTCATCACCGATACCGCGAAGGAACGTTTGAATTGGTTCAACATTGGACCGCCCGATGAAGGGACGACGGTGAATCAGATTGCCGAAACCGTCCGCAGCGTGGCCGCGCCGCATCTCTCGATTCGCTATACCGGCGGCAGCCGCGGATGGGTGGGCGATGTGCCACGTTTCCGATACTCCATTGAGAAGCTGGCGAACCTTGGCTGGCGTCCCGCTTCTACATCAGCCCAGGCTGTCGAACGATCGGTCGTCGAAATTCACAAAGAATTCCAAGCACGATGCAGTTAGTGGTGGTAGCCGGGGGCAAGGGCACAAGGCTCAAGGACCGCCTCGGCGATCTCCCGAAGCCGATGGTCGTTATCGGAGGCAAACCGCTGCTGGAACATCTTGTCTTGCTCGCGGCCCGGCATAACATCAAAGACATTTTGATCCTTAGCGGCTATGGAGCCGGGTTCATCGAAGATTATTTCCGCGGCGGTGAGCAATGGGGCGTCCATATTCGCTACCGGCGCGAGGAACAGCCGTTGGGAACGGCCGGCGCGGTGCTGAATGCGTTCGATGACTTGGATGGGGCGTTTCTCTTGATGTATGGCGACACCATGATGAACGTCAATTTAGAACGCTTTGCGGCTTCTCATCCGCCGGAGGCGGCCGCATCGCTATTTGTGCATCCCAACGATCATCCGCAGGATTCTGACTTGGTTGAAATTGCCCCTTCCGGGCGCGTGCGCGCCTTCCATCCGTATCCGCATTCGGAGGGCGAATTTTTTGGCAATCTGGTCAATGCCGCTTTGTACGTGATCCGCAAAGACTCTCTACAACCGTTCGTTCCCCAGTTGTCCAGCTTGAACCGTCCGCTCGATTTCGGGAAGCATGTTTTTCCAGCGCTGCTAAAGCAGGGCGCATGGTTGCAGGCGTATGTAAGCCGTGAATACATCAAAGATGCCGGAACGCCGCAGCGATTGGACCAAGTGGAACAACATCTTCGCTCCGGCCGTATTGCGCGTGGATCATTCGATACACCGGCGCCGGCTATCTTTCTTGACCGTGACGGCACATTAAACGACGAACGCGGTTTTTTGACTTCGCCAGAGGCGCTCGAGCTGCTGCCGGACGTCGCTTCGGCAGTGCGAGCCATCAATCAATCCGGCCGGCTTGCCGTCTTAATTACCAATCAGCCGGTGATCGCCCGCGGCGATTGCACGCCGGACGAGTTACTGCGAATTCACAACAAACTCGAATGGCTGCTGGGCCAATCGCACGCATTTCTCGACGCGATTTACTATTGCCCCCATCATCCCGACAGCGGTTTCCCAGGCGAACGTCCCGAGCTTAAGTTCTCCTGCGGGTGTAGAAAACCGGCGCCAGGCTTGCTCGCGCAAGCAACGAAAGATTTGAATATCGACAAAGCACAATCCTGGATGGTGGGCGATCGCGCCTCTGACGTGGAAGCTGCCGCAAACTTCGGCATCCGATCGGCGCTGGTGCGCACGGGCCAAGGCCGCCATGTTTCTCCGGAATGCCGCCCTGATGTGGTAGCGGAAACCCTGAATGAGGCGGTCGAGGCCATTCTGTCCCAGCCCGTTATCTCGCGATGATCATCACACAGACGCCATTACGAATCAGCTTCGCCGGCGGTGGAAGCGATTTGCCGGCCTACTACCGTCGCTTCGGCGGAGCGGTTGTATCCACAGCAATTGACAAGTTCGTTTATATCAACGTCAATAAGCGATTCGACAACAGCATACGAATCAGTTATTCGCGAACGGAGGAAGTCGACTCGGTCGATCGCGTCGAACATCCAATTGTTCGTGCCGCGCTCAACAAGCTCAACATTGACGGCGGTCTTGAGATCACGTCAATTGCCGATATCCCCTCACGCGGCACGGGTCTTGGATCATCCAGTTCCTTCACGGCCGGTCTTCTTCTCGGCTTGCATGCGTACCAGTCGACTTATGTTTCGCCGGGCGATCTGGCGGAGGAGAGCTGCCACGTCGAAATCGATCTGTGCGGCGAACCGATCGGCAAACAGGATCAGTATGCGGCGGCTTTCGGAGGCCTGAACTATATTCGCTTCGAGCCGGACGATACCGTTATCGTCGAGCCAATTCTTTTGGCCCACGACGGCCTCTGCGCGCTCGAGAACTCACTGATCACCTTCTATACGGGTCTGACTCGCCAAGCTTCTTCCATCCTGAGCGAGCAGAGCAAGCGGTCGGAAACAGATACGGCTACGCAGAATTTGCTACGGCGCATGACGGAACTTGCCCGGACGCTTCGTAATGAGCTCAATAGCGCGAATATAGGCGCTTTGGGCCAGATTCTGGATGAAGGCTGGCGATTAAAACGCGAAGTTCATTCAGGAGTCAGCACGACTGCCATTGACGACTGGTATGCAACGGCTCGGCGTGCAGGGGCGATCGGAGGGAAGTTACTGGGTGCAGGCGGCGGCGGGTTCTTAGTGTTCTTCGCCGCGCCAGAACGGCATGACGCTATTGAGAAGGCGGTGGGATTGCGGCGCATCGACATGAGCCTGGAGCGGGGCGGTAGTCGCGTGCTGCTCTACCATAATCCCGCTCCCAGAAAAGCTCGCTAACGCTACGCGCCGGTACTTTCCACGCACTGTTTCATATACGCCAGCGCCTTCTTGACTTCTTCAACCGGCGTTCCTGTGCCTTTGTATTCATATTCAATCAATGCCGGAATCGGGTAGTGCTTGTTTCGGAGCAGCACTAGCGTGGCCTTGATCGGCGTGTCCCCTTCGCCTAGCGGCGTGTTGGGCCCGTTGTCTTTTTTCCGGTCCTTAATGTGCAGGTGGGTGATGTTCTTGTGGTTTTCGGTGATGAAAGCGACGGGATCAAAACCGGCGGCGAAGAAGTGCCCGATATCCAAATTGATGCGGAAATAAGGCGACAGTGCAAGGCCTTTGTGGAATGTCTCGGGCGAGGAAAATTCGTTGGGATCTTTGGTGTTGGAATGGCCATGGAGCGCCAACAGCATCTTGTGTTTGTCCGCGAACGGCGCTAAGCGCTTGGCCATCTCGAGCGTCGTTGAAGAGGCGATGGTATGCGCACCCAGTCCCTTGCTCTGCATAAACGTGGCGTCGATCTCTTCGTCGGTGAAGTCCTCCCGGTAATTCATGGTGTAGGCGTATATATCGATGCCAGCACTCTTGAATTTCTTCGCGATCGCCTGGAAGTGGTCGATGGGCGTAGCGATGCGCCATTGACGAAGGTCCGCGCGAGCTTTATCGGCTTCAGGGCCTCTAAAATGCATCCCTGCCGGGGGCGCTGGCTCCACATTCGGAGAGAAAAGCTCGATGATGCCGGCATTGCATTCCGTCAGGGCCTGAATAATTGCGTCTACGTTGTCGGTACCGGGAGTACGCGGGAACGATCGAAAGCTATACGTGCAGGCGCCGAGCCGAACACCGTCTACGGTGGAGTCGATCTTTCCTAGCGCCATGGAGAGCGGAACGCCCGCCAGCGCTAGTTGCCCAAATTGCCGCCTTGAAAGCATACAATGCTCCTTCTAATTCGAAATCGAGTCTATTGCACCGAGAACGCGTAGAGCGAATCTCCCGCGCCTACGACCACATATTGCCGACCGTCCAACATATAGGTCTCAGGACCGTTGCTGAGGTTACCAGTCAAGCCCGCATGCCACAGAATTTTTCCGCTTGCTGGATCGAATGCAATTAAGTGATCGGAACTATCACCGGTGAAAAGCAGCTTACCGGCCGTAGTGAGCATGCCGATCGCGCCGCCCCCGCTTGGGTAATGATGCTTCCAAACAGTCTTGCCGGTCTTATAATCCACTGCGCGGAGCGACCCTCCGTATGAACCGACTTCGCGTTCCGCCGCGGCCCATCCTTCCGGGCGCGGACCGACATCCGTCAGATAAAACTCGCTGAAGTCTTCTCGGCTTCCGAAATAGAGAAGGCCGGTCTCGGGGTCGAAACTGGGGGGCGGCCAATTGGTGGCGCCGCCGGTCGCTGGCGAAACCAATACGCCGGGTACTTTCGCTTCCTTGTTGGGATTCGGTATCGGCTGCCCAGTTGCATTCAGGCCCTTCGACCAGTTCAGCGTATCGATGTAGGGCCGGGTGACCAAGTGCTCGCCATTGGTTCGATCGAGCAAAAAGTAGTAGCCATTACGGCTGGCCTGTGCGAGCAATTTGCGAGGCTTGCCATCAAACTCACCATCTATTAAGACCGGGGTCTGCGTCGCATCCCAATCGTGCGTGTCATGTGGAGACACTTGGTAATACCACGCCATTTTGCCGCTGTCGATGTTCAGCGCGACGATGGAACAGGTGAACAGATCGTCGCCTTTACGGCTGGCGCCCGACAGCACCGGGTTGGGATTGCCCGTGCCCAGGT
>JBARMQ010000384.1:0-1519 GCA_049802535.1 Bryobacteraceae bacterium
CCCTGCAACCTGGCGGCCGCGTCCACCATGGCGTGGGTTTGCTCCTTGATGTCGAGCGTGACGTTGGTGCTGGAAAACTGACCGAGCGCCTTCTCCGCACCCTGCAGTTCGGCTTGCACGCTGATCAGCCGCTTCTCAATGAACTCGCGTTCCCGCCGTGCCGAGGAGGTGTTGGCGTGGGTCACCATCTTATTCAACTCATCAAGATAGGCCTGCGTGATTGCCTGCGCGCGCCAACGGTCGGTATCGCTGAATGTAATCGTGATGACTCCGCTCTTCTTGTCATCCACGACGGTGGTATGGCGGCCAAGGTACTTAACGGTGTCGATGCGGTAGCGCTTCTTGTAAACGTGTTGCAGGTTGAAGCGATCAATGATGTGGTCACTGACGGTGCGGCTATGGAGAAGGTCGATGAACAGGGCGCTCGAAGTTCTTGCTCCTAACATTCCAGCGAGACTGCCAAACCCAGCTAACCCACCCAAAGAATGGCCGGCGAGCGCCGCAAGCATCGCAGCGCCCGAAGAGGGTTGTTCCGGAGGCATGAGGCGCGCGACTGACTCGTAACGCTTCGGTGTGAGAAAAGCGATGGCGGCACTCAGGATGAGAGCGACCGCGGCCACCCTGGCCAACAGGCGCCGGTAATCCCAGAGCAGGTTGGCATTCCGGACCCAATTCGCCGCGGGTTGCGCTTTGGTGGAGATGATCTCGGCAGTGGCCATTAGAATTCTCGTACTTTCGGGTGGAAGGAGAGCTGGATCGTAGTAGTCAGATTGTTTTTTGTCGTCGCGGAGAGAAGCGGAAAGCTCCAACGTTCCTGTTGCACCGCGGTAGCGAGCTGCCAGTGTGGGCCCAGAGCGACATCCGCGCTGATATTGAGGTCGCGGAGAGAGCCACCACGAAGAAAGACATCACTGGCTGTTTGATGGCGCGCGCTCACCTGAATGGAACTCCGAGACGAGAACCACCAGTTACTCCACAGCTGGTATCCGTTCGACTCGCGTCCGATCCAACTACCCAGGAGTTGGCGGTCATTCGTATAGCCGCTGAGGTAGTGGACATTGAAGTAATAGAACCCCGGAAAAGATCGACGGGGCGTCAGATACCCTTCCGCACGGAAGTCCACGTGTGGAAGATGCGGCAGACGAGCAACATAAAATCCCGGCGACCACGCGCTATGTGTGGGGTAGGCAAGGGGAAAGAGCTCGTCGTCGGTGAACGTGTCCACATAGAGCTTCAGCAGATTGTGAAGCTTTGGAACTGTGTATTGGGCGTCAACATCAGACCGGCGATCACCCGGATCGTTGGTGCCGGTGGAGTTGCCGGTAGAAAATAAGCTTCGCAGAAAGCTGTTCGTAGTGAAGCCAACGCCGGCGCCTGCGAAAATCGCGGTGCGCGAAACGCTGAATTCAAGATTGGGGCGGGGCTTGAAGGAAAACTTCTGCCCGTTGATAAACGGCTGGTTGTTGAGCGCAAATCCCACTTGCCCCAGGGTCCGGTCCCCGACATGGACAAATTGGTG
>JBARMQ010000385.1:0-5513 GCA_049802535.1 Bryobacteraceae bacterium
CGTTTTAGCTGCAGACTTGCAATATACGGGTCGCTGGATGGCGGCTCCAGCGTAGGCCCAAAAACGAGAATTTCCAGCGTGGTGGCTTTGAGGTGTTTATCTAGGTGCTGCTTAACGTCAATCACTCGACTGCACAACCGGCAAGCGCACTGCGGCGTTCCGGAATTGTCCTTCCTTCTCAGCTGAAAACTGTGATGCCTACGACTAAATCCATCATTCGCGAAACATTAGCGCTGCGTTTCGAAAGAAATTTGTAACGGTGCGTCCGAAGCACAGTATATCGGACGACTACCCTTCGCATATCTGTTTGGAAGACCAGCACGAATGGGACTAGCCTTAATATGGAAAAGCCGTGTGGAAATATGGAAAAGCCGTGTGGAGCATTGATCACTTGAACAGACGCGAACGCTCCCTCCATATGTCGGGCGTTCGAAGCAGGGGAAATCGCTCTACGGAGCTGCTGGTCGAGTCTGCCCTTCGCAGAAACTCTATCACTGGCTGGAAGAAGCATCCCAAAGGAATTATTGGAACTCCGGATTTTTTCTTTCCTCAGGCTCATCTGGCTGTTTTCGTTAATGGTTGTTTTTGGCATGGCTGTCCGAAGTGTGCCAGAAATGTCCCGCGAAACCGGCGTGAATTTTGGCTGTCCAAGCTGGAGCAAAACAGACGGCGCGATCAGAGAGTGCGACGGCAGCTACATCGACTCGGGTTCAGAACCCTCACGATTTGGGAGCATGCCCTTACGACAGAGCACTGGCTCAACAGGATTCGTCGTGTGCTCGATACTTCGTAGGCTCCGTTGGATTATCTTTTCGCGAATGGCAAGAGCAAATGTGTGGCCAATTTGGACTGGAACGGCATTGCCAAGCTGAGAGATCGAGCTCTGCCACGATTGATCGATTACGAACGTGTCAGGCAATCCCTGCAGACGAGCCATTTCCCGAATCGTGAAATACCGGACCTGACCACGGGAGCTAACTATGGTGTTCTCGCCCCCGGGAACGCCGTGAGCCCCAGCCTTCAGTGCCTTCGCTGGTTCATCCCACGAGCTTCCGGTATGTCCATCGTAGATACGTGCACCTGGATGTAACAAGTGATTCCGCAGGGACTCACGTTTTGTGCAGGGATTTGGGAGATCTCCGATGGTGTCTCGAACTGTCCTCCATGGGGCTTGTGTTGGCGCAATACCTGTAATTTTGCACTTAAGCAACTCGCGTTGAGCCGAAATCGAATATTTGGTGAACTGGCCTCTCCGAATCCCGTGGCTTCTCCAATATTCGCCACTAATCTGCTGCCTCCAAAGAAGAGATCCAAGCGAATGCGTTGGTTCAGGAAAATCAATGCGGTCAGCGTTGTCGGAGCGTATCCCGATAAGGATGGCTCGGTGTCTTTTCTGAGCCGCGCCGAAATCCGCTGCGTTCACCGCTTGAATGGTCACGTGATATGTGGGCGTGCGGTCCATGCGTTGATGTCTTCTAAGGCGTCTCAGATCGACTTCCCAAGATCTTGCCGTTGAATGAACTTCCGGCCAGCTTAGTTGAAGGCGCAAGTATTCGACGTATTCCTCGAAAGCGGGACGTAGTAACCCTTTAACATTCTCGAAAATGAACGCCTTCGGACGGACCTCCTCGACGACCCGTAGCGCCTCGGGCCACATGTTTCTGCTATCGTACGGACCCTGATGACCGCCTCCTATTGAGAAAGGCTGGCATGGTGGCCCACCACTCACAAGATCGATCGTACCGGCCCAAGTCGTAAAGTCTACATCCCGCGCGTCAGCCTGCTCAATGGTCCAATCAGCGAAATGTCTAACTCTGCGCTTTTTGTTGGCTTCAATAGTTGCGCAGCATCTTGCATCTCTTTCTAAGAGAAAGATATGGTCGAAACCGGCCTGGGCTACACCCAATGCCAAGCCACCGCATCCTGCAAAGAGATCGATGCTTCGCAATTTCACCATTCTTGCATTATGACCGACATGCCGCTAAGTGTTGCGATAATTGGGCTTACTGCGATCAGTCCTGTGAAACGCATATGGCGTCTGGAATCCACATGGACGTGTTGTCGCCATCCCGCTGACTTAGATCGCATCGCCACGAAAATAGGCCAGAGAGCGTTAGAACGCCCAAGTGCCGCGGCCCCGAACGTGAGGGGTTCCTAAACACAGACTGGCTACTCGCGATTCAGCAGTCGGAGAGGCATCAAAAGAGTATCGTTGATTCAGTTGCCTAATGACCGCTGAGAACCTGAGAGGGCGGGAGGAACGAAGGTACGTGACAATTGCAAAATGGACCTGAAGATACTCGCTTCAGAGATTGGGCCAGTCATAACAGCGGCTGGCGTGATTGTAGCGTTGTGGAATGCACAAAGAGCCCTTAAGACAAGTCGATCCAAGAATCGCGCCGACTGGATGTTCCAAGCAACAATGACGTTTCATTAAGAGGCGAAACTATATAACGTTTTTCATCGCATTGATTACGATGAGTTCACGTTTAACGTCGCTCCGAAGACAGACGGTGGCGATCTAGGAACGGAAAAGGAAATGGAGCTTATATTCTTTCTCGACTTCCTGAACGGCGTTTGTGCTGCCTACGAGGCGGATGTCGTGAAGGAGGAGTATATGGTTCTCTCAACGCTTGGGTACGCTGTCCAGCGCACGGCCAATAATTAAGTTATACGCGGGTACCTTTCTCACGGGCACAGCACGACATAAAGGTTGCAACGAAGGGTTTGTATTCATTCGGTTTCTTGCGACGCACGCGGACGTTCAAGGCTTTCGAGCACTTCCGCGATGTTTCTAGTCGACTCGACGCGATGATCGGACCAATTGACATCTGACAATTCGCCACGCGATTGTGACACGCACCCGAGGAAGTCGAATCTACGGATGACTGGCAATTTGCGTATGCGTTACGGCCTACCGTTTACGATCCAAGTTGACGGTTAGTCGCCTCTCTTGAGATTGGCGCCCGGACCCGGCGTCTCGGAGAAATAGATCCACGGTGAGTCGCCCGGTGTTGAGGAAACCGACGCCAGGCGGTTTCCTGTGCCTTCGGGCTTGATCGATCCCCGTCTTCACCCGGTGCCGCAAAACTGCCAAAGGAACCACGTCTCACGGCCGGCTGCACTGCGCGCACCGGCGTTCGCATCGCTAAGGCCTCGCTAGGGGGCAGTCGTGAGCGTACATAAATTTTCTTTTCTTGAGCTGCCCTCATCGTCGTCGCCCGTTCGCCCCCCACTTCGTTTGGTAAAACCCATTTTTGCGCTCCTCCCAAAACCGCGTTCCCCGCTTTTCAAAATTCTTTATCTCGCCTCAATTCAACACATTCGCCCCAAAATTCGCCCTCGGCCGCTCATCGCCGCTGCCATACTCGCAAGCGGAGCATCCGATGAGCCTCGAAGATCACGAGCAAATTTCCACCGGCGAAGAGCAGAACGAATCGGACTTTGAAGATTCAGAATTCGAAAACTCTGAAATCTCTAAGCCGCTGTCGTTCGACCCGCTCGACTATCACCCGCAACGTCAACCGGACCGCGTCTGCACTGGCCCGCGCACTCCCGAAGGCAAAGCCATTTCGTCGCAAAACGCTACTAAACACGGCTGCCGCTCGAACAAACTCGTCCTCCGGCACGAAAATCCCGACGAATATGAAGCGCTGTTTGACCAATGGTGGGGTCAATACAAACCTCAGGATCACGCCGAAGAAACGCTCGTCGAACAACTGGTCAATAATCACTGGCTTTTGAAGCGGGCTACCCTGCGCGTCGAAGAAATCGAGTGGGAAAACCCGCTCAATCCGCGCCTCTGGACCGATTCACACCATCGCCAGTTGGAGCTCTTCACTCGATTTAAGACTGCCGCGGAACGCGCGTTCCACAAGTCTTTCCGTAACGTGCAGATGTATTTCCGCGACGCCACTAAGGCCGAAGTCGACGCATTCAAAGCTGAAACCATGCGCATGAAAGTTGAGGCGGAAATCGCCCGTAAGGCGAGCAGAAGCAAGCCAGACGCCAAACCGACCGCACCGCAAACCGCTGACGCCGAACCGGCCAAGGAGCAAACAATCCAGCCCCGGCATGCTCGTTTCCTTCCATCGCGACTCAGCGGGTCCGGCCGATCCGCTCAATCACCCCTTCAAATTCGTCCAACCGGTCTCGAAAAAAATGATCTGCCGCTTCCACCCAGTCAAGATGCTTTGGTTCCGGCAGCGATTGATAGAAGTCGCTAAATTCTTCCCGAGGGCCATACTCGTCGTTTGTGCTGTGCACAAAATACTTGGGCACGCGAACCTCGTAGGTAAACGCGCGCTCTTTCACTGTCGTCGGAAAACCAATCGCAATCGCGCGTCCGATGACATTCTCTTGGCTCGCCAGCCGCAGCGCGATTCGCGATCCAAACGAAAATCCTGCGCACAGCACGGGCAGATTCGGATATCGTCCATGCAATTCCTTCAGGGCTATTCGCGCATCTTCGGTCTCGCCGATTCCGTGATCGAACGTTCCGTCGCTCAGGTTCACGCCGCGATAGTTAAATCGCAGCACCGCGCAGCCCGCTTTTCGCAGACCGCGCGCCGTGCGGTGCACCACCTTGTTGTGCATCGTGCCGCCACCCTTCGGATGCGGATGGCATACCAACGCCGCCTCTATAGGCGAAACTTCTTCAGGCTCCTCGAGTATCGCTTCCAGCCGCCCTGCCGGGCCATTCAGAAAAAGGCTTTCGATCCGGCGAGGCATCTAGTTGGAGCGAAAGTTCGTGAACTGCATGTCGATGCCAAAATCCTTGTTCTTCAGCAATGCAATCGCCTGCTGCAATGTGTCGCGATCCTTGCCGCTGATGCGCACCACGTCGCCTTGGATGCTCGCCTGCACCTTCAGTTTGCTCTCTTTAATCGCCTTGACGATGTCCTTCGCCTTTTCGGTTGCGATCCCTTGTTGCAGCGAGATCTCTTGCCGCACGCTGCTATGCGATGCCGGTATAATCGTGCCGTAAGTCAACCCTTTCAGCGGCACATTGCGCTTCACCAGCTTCTGGTTTAGGATCTCCGTAACCGCCTTCAGTTTGAATTCGTCCGAACTCGCCAACTGAATCTTATTGTCCTTCTCATTTAGCTCGATCGTCGA
This sequence comes from Bryobacteraceae bacterium, assembly GCA_049802535.1. Lineage (GTDB taxonomy): Bacteria > Acidobacteriota > Terriglobia > Bryobacterales > Bryobacteraceae > Bog-105. The sequence continues at coordinate 5,119 of JBARMQ010000385.1, forward strand.
TTTGCTGTCCTTCAAGTCATAACGCGTAATGATCTCTTTCATCGCCTGTTGTATGGCGTTCGAGACCTCGGTCAGGTCGATTTTAGACACAATGTCAAAGGTATTTTCGGGCATTAGAACCTACTCCCTCCATATTAGGCTGCGGAGGTAGCTCACAGGCAATTCACGTGATCTTGCGCAAAGCCGTTAATGCTTCATCAACGTGCTGTTCTGTATTCATCTGCGATGAGAATGCATGCCGTATCGTGCCTTCCTTGTCGATGACGAACGTCGCGCGGCCCGGCAAAAAGCCCAGACTCTTCCTCACGCCGTAGGCTTTGCGGACCAAACTGTTCGGATCAGTCAGTAATAGATACGGCAACTTGTATTGCGATACGAACTTCTCGTGTGAGGCC
>JBARMQ010000386.1:0-17716 GCA_049802535.1 Bryobacteraceae bacterium
GACCAATTGCTGGTATTCGGCCTGAAATGTCGCGGGCGCCGTAGGCGGCAGTCCATCCAGAATGGCTTGCAAAACATCATTGGCGCCAATCGAAACGATGGTCAAACTGGGCTTCAATTGCACCGCACAGCCAACCGCGCTGATGGTCACGCTGCCGTCCGCCATGGGCACGACGCCACAGGAATGTGACAGATCGCTCAGGCTCGGATAGCCCAAAACTTCCAGCGCCAGCACATCTTCGAGACCTGCGGTGGACGGGTCGGCGATCGACGCCGCGCTCACCGAATAGCTCAGTGCATTCGCCACCGTAAAGCCCGGTACGGAGAGGTCTTTGGTCTGCGTTGCCAATGTTTGCGGCTCACGCGAACCCACCACCGTGCCGCGATTCAGAGTCCCGTCAGGAGAGATTGTCAAGACAGGAGGTAGTCCAGGATAGGAAATCAAAGGAAGATTCAGATCGGCTCCTGCCTGGGTCGCAATTTGGGCGGCAAACCCAAACTTCTGCCCTCCCGGAGGAACCGTCGTTCCAGCTGGGGCGCTCGTGCTGTCGTAGAGCGAATAATTTTGAAATCCGGCGCTCAACGAATCTCCGATCACAACTATGTTCGTCGCGTTGCCGTGCCGGAATCCCAGGATCCCGAATTGGCCCGCAACTGGCGCTGGCAGCACGCCGCAGATAAACGATACTGCTAGAAGCCATTGTGAGTGGCGCATGAACAATTCCTCCAGCTCTCAATCTTATCCTTATAGGGTATGGTCAACTCAGACATTACAATTAGGAAGGGGCGGGAAGAGCTTTGTGTCAATCTGTTTAAGAACTCTTGCGATAGCAGTGTCTCTCGTTGCGCTGGCTGCGTGCTCTGGCTCTAAACAACGCGGCATTGCCGATAAACGTACTAACTTCGCGAAGTTTTTACCAATGGAGGGCGATCCTCACCGGTATGGCTTGCGGACTGTTCGTCCCCGGTTTTCAAACGGCGATCGATCTGGAGTTGAACACGCCATCGCGTCCGCTTGCCAAGGTGGCAAAGAGGGCAGTTCAGACTTCAATCCGCGATCGGACGAAGGTTATTACGTCAACTGCAATCCGCGTAATCGTCAGCTGCTGAATGGCTACGTCCCGGTCGATCCCGCGCACATGCCGCACAGTCACTAGGTGCTCAAACTAAGCCAATACCGGAGCTGGCTCGAGCGAACCTTCACCGATCTGTTGCCGCCAGAGCGCGTAATAGAGGCCAGTCTTCGCGACTAAGTCGGCATGAGTTCCTTGCTCGACAATGCCTCCGCGCTCCAGCACGTAAATCCGTTCCGCATGCATCACCGTTGAAAGGCGGTGAGCAATGATAATCGTAATCACGTCGGAGCGGTCGGCCACATCGCGAATCGTCCGCGTCACTTCTTCTTCGGTGATCGAATCGAGCGATGATGTCGCTTCGTCAAACACCAGCAGCCGCGGTCTACGCAAGAGTGCGCGCGCAATCGACAAGCGCTGTTTTTCGCCGCCCGAAACCTTGACGCCGCCCTCACCGATCAGCGTATCCAGACCTTTATCGGCTCTTGCTAGCAGCGAATCGGCTGCCGCGCGATGCAGCACGCTCAGACACTCCGCATCGGTAGCATCGGGACTCACGAACAGCAGATTCTCTCGTATGGTTCCTGAGAACAGTTGGGTGTCCTGCGTTACGAACCCGATCTGTGTTCGCAGTTCCTCCGGATCAATCGACTGCGAATCAATTCCGTTGTAACGGATCAGCCCTTCCTGCGGGGGATAGAGGCCCACCAACAACTTCACCAGCGTGGTCTTTCCGGCGCCAGATGGTCCTACGAACGCAACCGTCTCGCCGCGCTCGATGCGAAAGCTCACGTCGTGTACCGCCGGTCGATTCGCCGTCCGGTGCTGGAACGAAACCCCGTCAAATTGGAGCGCCTCCAGATTCCCCAACTCGATCGGTTGATCGGGCTTTGGCTCTGGCGCAATTTTTAGAATGTCATCGAGCATGTTCAGCGAAGCTTCCGTCTCGCGGTAAATGTTGATGATGTTTCCCAATTCCTGTAGCGGCCCAAAAATGAAGAATGAATAGATGAAGAGCGAGAAGAACTCGCCAACGGTGATCCGCTGCGTGAAGATCAAATACAGCATTAGGAACAGAATGCTGGTCCGCAGCAGGTTCACAGCCGTGCCCTGCACAAAGCTCAGGCTGCGAATGTAGCGAACCTTCTTCAATTCCAGCTTCAGGATCTTGCCGGTCGTCGCATTCAGTCGCTTGATCTCCTGGCCCGCTAGGCCCAACGTCTTCACCAGCTCGATGTTTCGAAGCGACTCCGTTGTCGATCCGGCTAGCGCGGCCGTCTCCGCGACGATGGTCTTCTGAATGACCTTGATCTTCCGGCTCAGGACCGAACTCATAATCCCCAGCACCGGAATCGTCATCAAGAAGACTGGAGCGATAATCCAATCCACTCGCAGCGCGTAAACGGTGACGAAAATAATCCCGACTGTCGCAGTGAAAAGCACATTGACGAACGCGGTTATGAATTTTTCGACGTCGCTCCGCACCTTCTGCAACTTGCCTAGCGTTTCGCCGCTACGCTGGTCTTCAAAGACCGAATAGGGCAGGGAGAGGGAGCGTTCCACACCGTCGGCGTACAACTCCGCCCCAGTTTGTTGCACCACCACATTGACGAAGTAATCCTGAAAATTCTTGGCCACGCGCGAGACGAAAGCCACGCCTACCGCCGCGGCCAGTAACAGGGTCACGCCTTCGGTGAATTGGGCAACGGTGTATTGGTGGAACTTGGTCGCGTAACGGTCGATAATGTACCGGAAGATCAGCGGATCGAGCAGCGAGAAGATCTGGTTCACCGCGGCCAATCCCAAGGCCAACAGAACCAGATGCGCATGTTTGCGCAGATATTGGGCCAAAAGCTTCATCTAGAGGTGTTCCGCAGCACTCGTATACCAGATGAGTATCACATGCCGAAGGACCCAAGTTTATGCCGGATCGGCGCGCGCGACTAGAGCTGCGCGAACTTTTCGCGCAGCTTCAAGTAGGTTTCATCCAACGTTTCCGGAACGATACGTGCTTCGGCAATCGTGGTCATGAAGTTTGCATCGTTTCTCCATCGCGGTAGAAGGTGCATATGGATATGTTGCTCGATGCCGGCGCCGGCCGCCTTGCCGAGGTTCATTCCCAAGTTCAGGCCGTCCGGACGGTAGGCTTCCTCGATGAACTGCTCGGATCTCCTCACTAGAAACATCATCTCTTGGGTGGTCGCTTCGTCTGCCGCCATCAGGCGTGGAACGTGCTCGTAGGGAGCAATCATGATATGCCCGGAGGTATAAGGGTAGCGGTTCAGGATGACGAAATTCCTTCGAGCGCGATAGACCACTAAATTGGTCTCGTCGTCCGAGTCGGCGGCGGCAATGCAAAAAATGCATTTGTCGCCCGATCGGTCGCTCTTCATATACGTGGACCGCCATGGCGTCCACAGGTAATCCATAACAACTCAAGAGCCGGAGGAATGATCGGCTGCCGCGGGCGCCCCGTGTGCCTCGGCGGCCGCTTCCGGGGCGCGCCCCGACACGTTTACCAGATCGCGGAGCTCTTTTGAAGGCTTGAAATAAGGGATGCGTTTCGACGGTACTTCCACCCTGGAACCGGTTTTAGGATTGCGTCCGACTCGAGGTTTGCGCTGCCGCGTTCGAAAGCTGCCGAATCCCCGGATTTCGATTTTATCCCCTTTATGGAGACTGCTGACAATGCTGTCGAAAATGGTTTCTACAATGATCTCGGAGTCCTTCCGGGTCATCTCTACCACTTTTGAAACTTCATCGATCAGCTCGGCCTTGGTCATAGCAAATCCTTCTCAATCCGTTTCTTCAGGACGATGTTGTTTGATAGCGTCGCCCACAGTCGAGGTCGCAACGGCGGCTTGGCGATGATAATCTTCGAGACGCACCCGCTCCTCTGCTTCGGACATGGCCCGCAGGCTCAACCCGATACGCTTTTGGCCCTCATTCATTTTGACAATCTTGAAATCGAACTCCTGGCCTAAAGGTAAAGCTGGCTCCTCGGAACCCTCGGGCGATTTACGGCGCAGGCTATCGGCGGCGATCTCGGTCTTGTGACAGAGACCCTCAACGCCGGGCAAAAGTTCCACAAAAACACCAAAGGCCGCCGCGCGGCAAACTCGCCCTCGAGCAATATCGCCAACCTGATGAGTGCGGAAGAACGTTTCCCAAGCATCGGGCTGCAATTGCTTCATGCCGAGCGACAATCGCCGGCTGGGGGCATCGATATTTAAGATGACTGCTTGGACGATTTGGCCTTTCTTGACCAATTCCGACGGATGTTTGATGCGTGCGGTCCATGACATATCGGAGATATGCACCAGGCCGTCAACGCCCTCTTCAATCTCGATAAAAGCGCCAAAATCCGCCAGCTTCCGCACCCGGCCTTCGACCACAGAACCCACCGAATATCGATCGGCCACGGTCGTCCACGGATCGGCCTCCAGCTGCTTTATGCCTAGCGAGATTCGGCGCTCCTTGGGCTTGACCTCCAAAACGACGGCTTCCACTGAATCCCCCGACTTAACCACTTTCGCCGGATGTTTCATGCGGCGGCTCCAGGTCATTTCGGAGATGTGTATCAACCCTTCGACACCTGGTTCCAGTTCTACGAAGGCGCCGTAATCGGTGACGCTGACGACGCGGCCGATCACGCGGCTATTCGGCGGATAGCGGGCGTCGATGCTCAACCACGGGTCGGGATACATCTGCTTCAGACCGAGCGAGATGCGCTCCTTGTCCCGATCGAAACGAAGAACCTTTACCGTAATCGGCTCGCCGACTTGCACATAAGCGGACGGATGACTGACATTCCCGTAGCTGAGGTCGCTGACGTGCAGTAGCCCATCGATGCCGCCTAAATCGATAAATGCGCCATAGTCGGTGAGGTTTTTGACAATGCCGGTTACCTCGTCGCCTTCCTTTAGATGGGACAGCGCCTCCGACTTGCGGGCCATGGTCTCTTGTTCCAAAAGCACACGGCGGGAGACAACGGCATTGCCTCGGCGGCGGTTGAGCTTCAGAATTCTGACCTCAAACTCCTGGCCCAAATAAACGTCCAGATTATGTACCGGCCGTACTTCCACCTGTGAACTGGGCAAAAACGCGATGACTCCGATGTCTACCGCTAAGCCGCCTTTGATCCGATTGACCACGCGGCCGGGAACTGGCAGACCTTCAGCGGCCGATTTTTCCAGCAGTTCCCATGTTTGGCGGCGATGCGCCCTCTCATAGGAAAGGAGAATGTATCCTTCCGGAGCGTACCCGGTGCGATCGATCATTACCTCGATCGTGTCGCCGGCTTTGACGTTCGGTTTACCGTCAATTTGAGGGAACTGCTCCGCCGGAACCAGGCCTTCGATCTTCCGGCCGATGTCTACAATGACTTCCTTATCGGAAACATTCAGGACATGGCCCTGCAACAGTTCGCCCTCGTGGGTGAATTGGTTGCTGTAATCGTCCAGGAACGCCTGGTAGTCCGCGTTGTCGGCGGTACCCGGCAGTTCGACAAATTCGTCTGATGAACCGGCCATTTTCGTTTCGACCCCCAGGTGTACACTTCGATTCGCGAACAAAGAATCGGAGAGTGGACCGTCTAGGAGAATTAAGCAGTCTGCAAGCAACCCGTCGCGCGCCAACCTGCGGCGTCAACTCGTTGATAGTTCAGTACTTCAGAACTATAGCCGAGGAGTTGAATGATGTCAACCATTTGCCCGGCAGCGTTTTGTCTTGTCAATTTGCTCCCTTTAAACTGATGTTACGATAGAGCTAAAGGCGATTTTCCATGATTGATGGACTTCTCCAGCCAACGCACATCGTCGCGATCCTAATCGTGGCGTTCTTCGTTTTTGGATCAAAGAAGCTTCCCGAGCTGGGCCAAGGCCTAGGCAAGGGCATTCGCTCCTTCCAAGAGGCAATGAAGGCCGGAGCCGCCGAGCCGGAAAAGCCCAAGAACGAAAGGTAACGGTTCTTTCTCGCGTTTCGTTTCGAGCGGCGAAGCAGGCTCCTTTAGAATGCGTCCGACTCGCTCGCTGACAGCCTCATACCTTTTTGTTGTCACTCTACTGGCAGCTGGATTTGCGCTGCAGGCATCCGCGCGCAGCCACAACTTTCGCTTTGTCATTCTTGGCGACCGTACGGGGGGCGCCGTGGCCGGAGTTTACCAGCAAGTCTGGCGAGAGACCGCCCGCGACAATCCGGATTTTGTGATTACGGTAGGCGACACCATTGAAGGCGGCAACGATTTGACCGCCGACGCGGAATGGAAAAAGGTACTTCAGGATATAGCCCCTTTTCATCGCTTCCGCACCTACTTTACGCCGGGAAATCATGACGTCTGGTCGATCGCCTCAGCGCAATCATTTGAGAAATTCACTGGCCATCCACTGCATTACAGCTTCGACTATCAAAACGCCCATTTCACGGTGCTCGACAACAGCCGAAGCGATGAGTTGCCAGCCGAAGAGTTGGCGTACCTACAAAACGATCTGTCGGCACACGCAAAACAGCCGCTTAAGTTCGTCTTCATGCACCGGCCCTCGTGGATTGTCCCGGTGCTGTTTCAGAATCCCGATTTTCCCCTCGCGCGCCTCGCGAAACGATGGGGCGTACAGTACGTCATCGCGGGGCATTTGCATCAGATGCTCCACTTCGATCTGGCCGGTGTGACCTATCTTTCAATGGCAAGTTCCGGAGGCCATCTCCGCGATACCAGGGAATACGATAAGGGTTGGTTCTTTCAACACACCTTGGTGACTGTCAACGGCCTGTCGGTGGCATTCACGATTAAGGAAGCCGGGCCGCCGATTGGACACTCCCGTATCACGACTCTGAGCGATTGGGGCGTTGCCGGTCTCGTCACACCAAACGCGGTGGCCCGCTAGAGACCAAGAATTCTCTGAAAATCCTAATCGCGCCGTTGTTCGTATACTCGAAGAGGATTTCACAATTTTGTACGCTTGGTGCGGTCTCTGCAGGATCTAATCGGGAGCCGACTCTCTTCTCATTTAGGAAACGATGGCCTGTCAGGGATTTGCGGCGGACATTTACGACCTTTATGTCCTTGGCCTATTGGAGGGCAAGGAGCATGCCGACCTCGAAGCGCATCTTGCTGAGAACTGTGACACTTGTCTACGAAATGTCAGGCGAAGTCTCGACCTGTGGGTCGTCTTCGCCAGTACATTGCAAGATTCGGAGCCTTCCGCCGATTTCCGCTCCCGCCTGGTTCGGATCGCGGAGCTTAGCAAGAAAGTGCTGGTGTTTCCGCGCCAACCGGAAAGCAGTGGCAGCGGCAAATTCGCCTGGGGCTGGGGATGGATTGCGGCGGCTGCCGCGGTCATTTTGATGCTGATCGCGGGCGCCTGGTTCGCCGGGCACGAATCGGGCAGCATCGAAGCTCAACGTCTAAGTGCGCGGCTCGACGCCAGCTCCGCTTTGGCGGCCAGCCGTCAAGTAGCGCTCGAGGATTGGATGCGAAAGGCTATCACTTATGAGAATCAGCTAAAGCACACTAGCGGCGCGGACGCCGTGCGGAAGACTGAGGACATGAGGCGTCAAATGCTGGCTCTCAATGCCGAGGTCAATCAATATAAGACCCTGCTCGACCGGCAGAAGAACGCCGATGACGAGAATACGAAACTGATTAATATACTTTCCCGTCCTGGTGTCCGCTTGATTGCGCTGAAGGGATTTGAAACGGCCAAGGGAGCCTCGGCTTACGCGTTTATTGTTGAGGGCTCGCGAGTGATATTCATCGCGGGGAATCTTCCGCAGCCGGCCAGTGAGAAGGAGTTTCAGCTATGGTTGCTCCGATCGCAGGACCCTAAAGTTGTCAGCGCGGGAACCTTCGTTCCAGACGATCAAAACCGGGTGATGATGGAATTCTCCGACCCTACTGAAGTCTCCAACCTGACCACGGTTATAGTTACCGACGAACCAAAGGGTGGCAGCAATGACCCAACAGGAACCAAACTGCTTGTGGGTCCAGTGACCACGGAGCCGGACGTGGTCAAGTAGTAGGCAATATGTTTCTACGCATCGATCCGAGTGCGCACGAGTATCGGAATATTTATAAATTAATGGTCGGCGCTATCGTTCCGCGGCCGATTGCATTTGTCTCCACGAAGAGTGCTGCAGGCGTGCTGAACCTCGCCCCGTTTAGCTATTTCAGCGCGTGTAGCTCCAATCCACCTTGCGTCCTATTTACCGCCACCGGACGTAGCGGGAGTGGGAGCGCAAAGGACACCGTCACCAACATTCGCGCCACACAAGAGTTTGCTGTCAATGTTGTCTCCGAACAGATGGCTATGCAAATGAATGCGACGTCGGCCGATTTTCCACCTGACGTCGACGAATTCGACGTAAGCGGATTGACTCCGATTCAGAGCGAGCTGATTCAAGCGCCGCGTGTTGCCGAATCATATATCCAGATGGAATGCCGTTTGGTTCAAACCGTGCGTGTGGGCGAAGATATCGGCGGCGGAACGATAGTTATTGGAGAAGTGCTCTTATTTCATATTGATGATTCTGTGTTGGCTCATCCGCAGCGAGACCTTTTTACCATCGACCCATCCCGCTTGCGCGCGATCGGCAGAATGGGCGGGTCCACATACGTCCGCACAGGGGATCGTTTCGAGATTGAACGACCGGTTTACCACAAGTAGGGGCGGGAGTTCCCCCAAAAGAAATTGCGTTTCAAATACCAGCGTGCCGATCAGGTTTAACCTATGGCGGAGCAGTAACATTTACGCAGTATTGGTAATTGCTGAAGATGCATCAATATACGGGAAGTTGGGCCGACTTAGGAGCGCGAGAGCTCCAATGCTCGAGGAGGATATGACGGATGGTGGTGGGATGGCTGCGCGCCCTGTTGTGCCAGCTTGCAGCGATCGCGCTTCTATCGGGGCTTTGCGTTGCGGCGGACGTCACGGAGATCATTCAGCGATCGGTGAAAGCGATCCAGCGGGACTTTGAGGCGGCGCCCAACTACAACTACAAAGAAACGGATCGGACTGGCACTCAAACTAAGACCTACCAGGTGACCATGATCGACGGATCACCATACAATCGGCTTATCGAGCAGAATGGACATGCCATTTCCGGCCAGCAAGAACAGGATGAACAGCGCAAATTCGAACAGGCCAAGTCCGGGCGCGGGTCGGAATCGGCAAGCGACCGGCAGAGGCGCATTAATAAGTACCAGCAAGACCGCCGCCGCGACAACAAAATGATGCAGCAGTTAGCTGTTGCATTTACGTTCAAGCTAACGGGAGAGCATAAATTGAATGGCTTTGACGTGTATGTACTCCGCGCCACGCCTAAGCCTGGTTACCAACCGCCGAATATGGAAACGCAAGTTCTACCGGGTATGAACGGAGAGCTCTGGATCGATGAAAAGAGTTTTGACTGGGTGAAGGTGACGGCCAAGGTTATAAAACCGGTCAGCATAGAAGGTTTTCTGGCGGAAGTTGAGCCCGGCACACGGTTTGAGTTAGAAAAGCGGCCGGTGGGCGACGGCATCTGGATGCCATCACACTTCGCGATGAATTCTCATGCAAAGGTATTGTTTCTGTTCAACCACGACTCGCAGCAGAATCAGACGTTCTTCGACTATCAGCGAATACACTAATCCGATGCCGCGCGTTGTTGGTGGAAGGATGCGCGGGCATCCAGGGCGGAAGCCTCACCGGCTTTATGAATGGCCATCCGCATAGAGAATGATCCTAAATTTGCGAAGATGCCGGCGGCAATGCGTTTTGCGCGCGATTGGCCCGGCAAGAGATTTATGACAAGGCCGGCTGTCGTGAAGACCACCGCGGCTTTCCAAAGCACTCCGCTGCGGCCCTTCTTGAGCGGCCTACCGACGGCCGGCACCTTCGAAACTTGCCGCTCCATCGCATGGCTCACCACCAATTCGGCAGCTTGGCCGATCATTCCAAAGCGCACAGCGAAGCACTGGGCAGGATCGTGCGGGAACAAGGCAAACATCCCTCCAGCGCTCGCGATCGCCGAAGCTCCAAACAAAATGGGCAATAGGTGCCGCGACGCTTGCCATACCGGAATCGCGGAGTTGCTGACAAGCACGCCGGTATAGGTCGCCAATCCTAAACCGGAGATGCCGGCCGCGACGCCAAGCGCTTCGCCCAAGGTCCCCAACATCCCGTGGCGGCCGCGGAAGACAAGCGAACCCATCGCCAGCGGTGCAACACTTGCCAGTATCCAAGCGCCGACGTTCATGGGCGATGTCGGGCGAAAGACGCGAAGCATATTTAGAAAACGGGATGGGCGCCCAAGATCGTGGACCAATAGAATTCCACTGATACTGGCGCCGACGATCCCTACAATATGAGCGCGGCGGACAAGCCTATCGGCGGATTCGGAACGGTTTAATTGAACTGCGGCTGCAAGGGCGAGCGAAGCACCGGTCAGGCCGCCGACATAATAATAGATTGGGATATCAATTTCCCAAACCGGCCTTTGGAGCATCGGCCGTCCATAGTAAGTGGGGTCGTTCGAATCGAGTTCCCGCGGCGTTTCCCCGTCGGCAAGAAACTGTTCGACGTGGATGTCGGCCGAGCCACTGCTTTGTTGGCTGGCTGCCTCACCGACGAGCGAAGCGGAACTGGGGTCGATGTCGCGGCCATCGGTGATGACCGGTTCGACAGAATGTTTATAGCGGGTTTCAGGCATCGGCGCTCCGACTGCCGGCCTGTTTGCGCTGAAACAAGACCGAACCGAGTGCTGCAAGAGCCATCCCCGCCGCACCGATAGCCATAGCTTTCCAGGCATCTTTCGCGAGCGTGGTGGGTACCACCGGATTTGGCGGCAAGTTATAAACCTCGGGCTTGTCTACAAGCAGGAAGAACGCGTTTAGGCCGCCCGTTCCCGGTTGAGATTCTTTGTCGACCCCATAAAGATAGGCATCGGTGACGCCTTGTTCGTGCAACTGCTCCACACGTTTTTGGGCTTGCTCGCGAAGGTCGGATAGGTTGCCGAAATGGATGGATTCGGTGGGACAGGCCTTGGCGCAAGCCGGCACCATATCATCGCGCAAGCGGTCATAGCACAGCGTGCACTTCCAGGCTCGGCCGTCTTCCTCGCGGCGGTCAATGACGCCAAAAGGGCAGTTGACGATGCAATAGCCGCAGCCGTTGCAAATGTCGGGCTGCACATACACGCTATCGAATTCGGTGCGAATGATCGCGCCGGTGGGACAGCTCTCAAGACAGCCTGCGCGGGCGCAGTGCTTGCATACATCGGACGAAAAGAGCCAGGAGAACGCGCCATCGTGCTCAGGGTTTAATGCGACAGGGCGCTCCACAAAGGCGACGTGCCGCCACGTGGACGCTCCAAGATGAACGGTATTGTCGTATGACATGCCGGAAAAGAGGAAACCGTCGTCCGGAAGCTGGTTCCACTGTTTGCAAGCCACCTCACAGGCCTTGCAGCCGATACAGATGGTGCTATCGGTGAAGAAGCCTTTCGCTTCGGCCATAACTAATTGTTTCCTTCTTTGGCTTCGGATGCCTTGGAATCATGCCCACCTTTGGGCCTGCGTTGCGCCGCGGGCTGGTCTCGTTTTTCGGGGGCTAAAGATAACGGTCGCGTCAGGGGGCCGCTGGTGATGGCCCTGCGCCCGAGGCTGCTGCGGCCCGCTTCGATGGAAACGGTCAAGGCCTTCGATTCCTGAATGGAAACATTGGGGTCGCCCGTGAAGGCAATCAGTTCGTTAGTGGAATCGCCGCGAACCAATCCTTTGCTGGACCAATGATAAGGCAGGCCGATTTGATGGATGAGGCGGCCGCGGATCTTCAGCGGGCGAATGCGCCGGGTCACCAATACGCGGGCTTCAATTTCTGCCCGTAGCGTTCGGATGGTTGCCCAGCCGCCATTTTTGAGGCCACGTTCGTCGGCCAGTTCAGGCGATACTTCGCAGAACATGGCGGGCTGAAGTTCGGAAAGCCAAGGCAGCCAGCGCGACATGCCGCCGGCCGTGTGATGTTCAGTGAGGCGGTACGTCGTCGCGACGTAGGGGAACCGAGGATCGCCATACGCGCGGTGATACTGATTATCCGCACGAGTCCATTCCATACGCCTGGGGTTCAGTTGTTGGCCGTACAGTGGATTCTGGACCACTCCCTCGACCGGTTCGTAATGCGTTGGCAGCGGCCCGTCTTCGAGACCGCTGGGGACAAACAACCAACCCTTCCCATCCGCCTGCATAATGAACGGATCCGATCCGCCAATGGTGTCCTTGCCGCGTGCAGCTTCGGGCGGACGATAGCCGGGCGGACGATCGACGATGAAATCAGGTACGTCATCGCCAGTCCATTTTTGTTGGGCGGCGTCCCACCAGACAAGCTGCTTGCGATCCGACCAGGGCTTCCCGTCTGTATCGGCTGAGCACCGGTTGTACAGAATGCGCCGGTTGGTAGGCCACGCCCATCCCCATTCGAGACTGGAGGCGTTTTGTTCCCAATGGGGCTTGCGCCGGGCGGTTTGGTTTTTACCGTCTTTATAAGATCCGGAGTAAATCCAGCAGCCACACGCTGTGGAGCCGTCGTCTTTGAGCGTTGTGAAGCCGTCTACCGGCTTACGGTCCGCCCATGTGTAGCCGTTGATTTCGTGGAGGACCGCCTCAGCGCTCGGCTCATCAAGACGCCCGTGTGCCGGGTAATTCCAGGTCAAATCGCGTAAGGGCCAATTGCGGAGCTGGTCGTACTCGTTTTCGTACAGTTTTTTCAGCCGCTGGCCTAATTTATAAACGAAGTCAAGCTCGCTGCGGGCATCACCCGGCGGTTCCACCGCTTTGTGGTGCCACTGGAGCAGCCGCTGTGTATTTGTGAAGGTGCCGTCCTTTTCGGTGTGAGCCGCCGCGGGGAAGAAGAAGACCTCAGTCGCAATATCTTCGGGCTTAATTTCACCACGCTCAATTTCCGGCGCCTCTCGCCAGAAGTCGGCTGTCTCGGTTAATTGGAAATCACGCACCACCAGCCAATCCAACTGACGCAAGCCTTTGCGCTGCAGGGGTCCGTTCATGGATCCCACAACGGGATTTTCTCCCATAACGAAATAACCTTCGAGCTTGCCGTCGGCCATGTCGACGACGGTGTTCATGTGTGAATGGTCGCCGGTTAAGGTTGGCAAGTAGTCGAAGCACCAATCGTTCTGCTTTTGGGCCTTGTCTCCGTACCACGCTTTCATCAGAGAGACGAAGTATTTGGGAAACTCTCCCCACCAACCGGAGGGGGATGTATTCAGCCGAAGATAAGTGCCGAGATCCTTGTCTTGTTCTGCTTTGGGCATCGGCAGGTAGCCGGGCAAGAGATTGTAAAGCGTCGGAATGTCTGTGGAACCCTGAATAGAAGCATGCCCACGCAGTGCCAAGATGCCGCCGCCGGGACGGCCCATGTTTCCCAGCAGGAGTTGAATAATTGCCGCCGACCGAATGTACTGAACGCCCGTGGTGTGTTGCGTCCATCCGACGGCATAGATGAATGCGCCGGTCCTTTCACGGCCGGAATTCCGGCAGAGCGCCTCGGCGACCTTCACAAAGAGTTCTTTTCCTATGCCGCAGGTCTCTTCGACCATTTCGACGGTATACCGCGAAAAGTGGCGCTTCAGAATTTGAAAAATACAGCGCGGGTGCTGCAATGTTGGATCGATCTCGCGAGCTTGTATAGGGTGTCCCTGCGTCGGATCGCCATGGGTGGCTGAATCGGACTCGCGACTGCCGCTGGCGGGCTCGGGATCGACTCCCTGATAGGCCCAGGAGCGGGTTTTGTATTTGGTATTTTCTGTATCCCAACCGCTGAATAGACCGTCGAGATCTTCGGTATCTTGAAATTCGTCAGAAACGATGACCGACGCGTTGGTGTAGGCGACGACGTAATCCTTGAAACAACGGTCGTTATCAATGATGTATTTGATAATGCCGCCCAGAAACGCGATATCGGTGCCAGCCCGTATTGGCACGTGAACATCCGCTACGGCGCTGGTTCTGGTAAACCGCGGGTCCACATGAATCACGGTGGCGCCTTTCTCGCGCGCCTTCATGATCCAGCGAAAGGCGACAGGATGGCATTCGGCCATATTGGACCCTTCAATGACGATCACGTCGGAATTCTGTAGATCGGCGGGGAAGGTAGTTGCTCCACCCCTACCGAATGAAGTCCCCAAACTGGGGACGGTGGCGGAGTGTCAAATACGGGCCTGATTTTCGATCTGGATAATGCCTAATCCGGTAAATAGCTTTTTGATGAGGTAATTTTCTTCATTGTCCAGGGTCGCGCCGCCTAAATGCGCGATTGACATCGTCCGTCGCAGCGGAATATCGTCTTCGCCGCGATCTTGCCAGTTGGCGTCGCGGGATTTTTTGACGCGATCTGCCACCATATCCATCGCTTTCTCGAGGGGTATTACCTCCCAATTAGTACCGTAAGGACGTCGATATAGTACCTGATTTACACGATGCGATCCGGTCACTAATTGGAAGGTCGCGGCGCCTTTTGGACATAAGCAGCCATTAGAAATTGGGGATGCTGGGTCGCCTTCAATATCGATAATCTTCTCGTTTTTAAGATAAATGAGCTGACCACACCCCACAGCGCAATAGGGGCATATCGATCCAACCACTCGGTCGGCAGTTTTGGTTCGAGCGGCGAGAGACACTGTTCTTTTGCTTGCGGCAGTCTCGCCTAAGCCC
The DNA here is from genome assembly GCA_049802535.1 of Bryobacteraceae bacterium. Lineage (GTDB taxonomy): Bacteria > Acidobacteriota > Terriglobia > Bryobacterales > Bryobacteraceae > Bog-105. The sequence goes on from JBARMQ010000386.1 coordinate 14,775, forward strand.
CAAAGATCTCGTTTACGAATCTGCGTTAAAACGGGCCAATTCATGAAGATACCAACTTTTTTCGAGGTGCTAAGACTATATTCCCGTAACAATTGTGCAAGCGCCAGTGGTCATTCTACTAAGGGAGTTTCGTCTAGTAATTAGGAATATTGTGCGCACCGGAATCGTTGTCATGCCTTTTGGCATCAGAATTGCTAATGGGTTAGGTGTCTGTTAACACCATGTGAGGGTTGCCGTACTTACGGCAGCCGACGTAACGAAGAAGGGTTAGTAACCAGCGTGGCCTATCTAACACTAATTAGGTCGTTCTTCCTAAATTGCCCTTTACATTACGTTGAAACCTCGCGTAGATTTGGAACATCCTGACTTGCTTCTAACGTGCGATGAGGTTCAACAAATGTCTGAAGGTGGAAAAAAGGACCGGTTATGCCTGTCCGACACTGAACTCCTAAACGCGCTCGAGCTATTGCTGCGCCACCCCGGCTTTTACGATCTCTCCCTCAGCTATGACGCGGAAGAGCGTAAATTTTACGCGGGCTGGGAGGTCGGTACGGACCTCCGCGATGTTTTGCGAACCGTCTTGACACGGAACCGCCCGGCGGGCTTAAGCCTGAACGCTCTTTTGCCAAGTCTGGTTGTGCAAGACGGCCACAATGGAAATCATGAGCGTGAACTGCGAATTGATGATAATCGCAGCGCAAAATCGGCCGGCCCTGTTTCCGACATTCTCGTACATCGAACTGAATCCTAAAAAAGAGTGCGCTTTAGGCCGCCAAGCGGCTCCGCTCTTCCAAAAACTCGGTAATGGCAACGCGCCTTGACGTGTGACACTGCTTGGAAGGGCGACATTGAACTTTTAGGATAATGCCGCTCCCAGCGATACGCAAAACGAGGCTCGTAACACTGCTAAAATAGCCGATAGACACCCTAAACGCCACCGGCTTCACTCCTTTGGCCGCATGAAGTGTGTCTTCACTAGGAGTAACGCTTGCCCGATCAAGACGGACCTCAAGGCGGTGGGCTTTTTCCGCCAGCCGATAACCGAAGTCTAATACCGATCAACATCGAAGATGAGATGAAGCGCTCGTATTTGGATTACGCGATGAGCGTGATCATCGGGCGCGCGCTGCCGGATGTGCGGGACGGCCTGAAACCCGTTCATCGCCGCATCTTGTACGGTCTTGACGAGATGGGCTTGAGTTTCAACCGGCCGCCGAAAAAATGCGCGCGTATTGTCGGCGATGTGCTTGGAAAATACCATCCGCACGGTGACGCGCCGGTTTACGAGTCTTTAGTTCGCATGGCGCAGAGCTTTTCGATGCGCTACCCGCTGATTGACGGCCAAGGGAATTTCGGCTCAGTTGACGGGGATTCACCGGCGGCCATGCGGTACACCGAGGCCCGGCTTTCTAAGATCGCCGCCACCCTGCTGGAAGATCTCGATAAAGAGACCGTCGATTTCCGCCCCAATTATGACGACAGTTTGGTTGAGCCGGAAGTTCTTCCGACGCGTGTCCCGAATCTGCTGATCAACGGTTCGTCCGGCATAGCGGTCGGCATGGCGACAAACATTCCGCCGCACAACTTACGCGAGGTGATTAACGCGTCTGTGGCGCTGCTTGAAGATCCGTCGACGCCGATCGCCAAAATACTTGAGATGGTTCCAGGGCCCGACTTTCCGACCGGTGGATTCATTCTGGGGCGGCAAGGCATTCTCGATTACTTTTTAAGAGGGCGGGGAAGCGTCAAGCTGCGCGCGAAGGCAGGGACGGAGAAACTGGGCAAAGATCGCGAATCGATCGTCGTCACGGAGCTTCCGTTCCAGGTCAATAAGGCTCGTCTGGTTGAACATGTCGCATTGCTTGTCAATGAGAAGAAGATCGAAGGCATTAACGACTTTCGCGATGAGAGCGACCGCGACGGTATGCGGATTGTCTTCGAGCTGAAGCGCGGAGAGAATGCCGAAATAGTTCTGAACAATCTGTACAAGCACACGCAGATGCAAATCAACTTCGGCGTGATCATGCTGTCAATCGTGAATGGCCAGCCGCGCGAACTCGGCATTATCGACGTCATCAAACGGTTCAACGAGCACCGGATTGATGTTGTCCGGCGCCGCACCGATTACCTGTTACGAAAGGCCCGCGATGAAGAACATATTTACCTGGGCTTTCAAAAGGCGTTAGATCACCTCGACGAAGTCATCGCTTTAATTCGTGCTGCTAAAGGCCCGAAGGACGCTGCGGAAGGTTTGCGCACTACCTTCGAATTCTCACAGCGGCAGGCGGAAAAGATTTTGGAATTGCAGCTACAGCGCCTGACCGGCATGGAGCGCGATAAAATTCTGAACCGTCTGGCGGAACTGCAGCGCGACATAGCGGAATATCTTGAAATTCTGGGATCGGAAAAGAAGCTGAAGGACGTGATTGTTTCGGAATTGCGTCAGGTTCAGAAGGATTTCGGCGATGATCGCCGCACGCAGATCATTGAGGACTCCGGTGAAATCCGCCTGGAAGATCTGGTCCAGATGGAAGATGTGGCGGTCACCGTTTCGCGCGGCGGCTATTTGAAGCGCACCTCTGTGGACACCTACCGCCGGCAATCCAGAGGCGGCAAGGGACGCATCGGAATGGGCACGCGTTCTGAAGATGTGGTCGATTACCTGGTGATTGCCTCAACGCATGCTTACATGTTGATCTTCACCAACAAAGGCCGCGTTTACTGGTTGAAGATTTATGAGATTCCGGACGCGGGAACGACCGGCAAAGGCAAGCACATCTCAGGCTTGATCAGCCTGCAGCCGGATGAGAGCGTCAAAGCATTTCTGCCTGTGAAGGAGTTTGTTCCGGGCAAGTTCATCGTGATGGTGACGCGGCAAGGCGTTATTAAAAAGTGCGAATTAACGGAATTCGACAACCCGCTGTCGCGCGGCATTATTGCAC
>JBARMQ010000387.1:0-5551 GCA_049802535.1 Bryobacteraceae bacterium
GAACGAGGTGAATGGCGCTTCCGTCGAAATGATCGGCTAAGTATGAACAGCTTCTGCAGCCCTCTTGCCAGCCCGGGCCGAGCATGAAATGGTAGATCATCAACTGGCTGCGTCCGCTGAAGAGTTGGGCTAGCGTTTTTTGGCCCTCCGGGGAATCGAAAACGTATGTTTTTTCGACCTTTACCCAAGGCAACTCGCGCCGCTGCCGGCTGAGCTCATCCCGCTGGCGGGTGAACTCCTTTTCCTTTGCCAAAAGCGCTGTTCGCGCCTCTAGCCATTCTTTTTTCGAAACCACTGGGTGGTGTACATCGACGACGTTCATGATTCACTCTCCGATTCAAAGCCTTTCATGGGTATGTCGTTCGAGATCGGAGCAAATCGACAAGGGCGAGGCGAGGACGAGAGATTTTTCGCCAGCGGGAGCCTGCGTCCGATGCAGGAAACGCCAAAAAAGCGGTAGCATGTCATCAGACTCGTGGCTGTATGACAGGTTGACGGGCCGCCACCATGAACCCAGATAGGGATGCGCAGCGCGACAGGATTCTGGAAGACGCTCAATCGCTCGACCCAGCCGGGCAAGTGGCGCTATTGGACCGGGCCTGCGCGGATGATCCCGGTCTTCGGTTGGAAATCGAGCGTCTGCTCCGCCTGAACGATCAAATGAGCACAGAGGTTATGCCTCAGTCCTCGATACCTGCCGCCGAGGCCGGCCCGTACCGTTTGCTGCAAATGATCGGGCAGGGCGGTATGGGCGAGGTGTGGCTGGCCGACCAAAGGAGCCCAGTCCGCCGCCGGGTGGCCCTGAAGCTGATTAAGTTGGGCATGGACACGCGCGAAGTGGTAAAGCGCTTCGAGTCCGAACGTCAGGCCCTGGCGTTGATGGACCATCCGGCGATCGCCAAAGTTTTCGATGCGGGGTCGACCAGCCAAGGCCGGCCGTACTTCGCTATGGAATATGTGCCCGGGTTGTGCATAACTTCCTACTGCGACAAACACAAAGTGAACATCCGGGAACGGCTGGAGCTGTTCCGGCGCGTCTGCGAAGGGGTGCAGCATGCGCACCAAAAAGCCATCATCCATCGCGACTTGAAACCTTCGAACATTTTGATCACTGAAGTGGATGGGCGGCCCGTACCGAAGATTATCGATTTTGGCGTGGCGAAGGCATTATCGCAGCGGCTCACCGCCGAAACCATGTTCACGCGATTAGGAGCAATCGTCGGCACGCCGGAGTACATGAGTCCAGAGCAGGCCGAGTCCACCGGCGAAGATATCGACACGCGTACAGACGTTTACTCGCTGGGCGTGGTCCTTTACGAGCTGTTAACGGGTGCGCTGCCGCTGGATTACCGCAAGCTGGCCTTTCATGAAATTCTCCGAAAGTTGCGGGAGGAGGATGCCCCGCGCCCGAGTACCAAGCTGCGAACTCTCGGCGACGAATCCGTAACCGTCGCAAAGAGTCGTCGGACGGAACCCAGGACGCTCTCGCGGCAACTGCTCGGCGACTTGGATTCGATTACCTTGAAGGCTCTCGAAAAGGATCGCTCACGCCGTTACGGAGCACCTTCGGATCTGTCTGCCGACATCGAACGATACCTGCGGAACGAGCCCGTCGTGGCGAGCCGCGCCGGTGTTGCATATCGAGCAAAGAAATACCTTGTTCGTCACCGCGTCGGGGCGTTGATCACGGCTTCTTTTTTCCTACTGCTGCTGGGGTTCACCATATTGGAAGCAGTGCAGATTGGACGGATTACGAGCGAGCGCGATCGAGCGCAGCGCGGAGCCAAGTTCCTTGAAGATATGTTCCGTATAAGGGGTACTACCAGGGGCACAAACGAAATACCAGTGAGCGAAATTCTCGATAACGGGCGGAGGACCGTTGGAGAACTCAAAAATGATCCTCAGCTTTACGCGCAAATGACGCAGGTGATGGGCATGTTTTACGCCTATTTAGGGGCGCCTGGCCCGGCCGAGCCATTTTTCGCTGAAGCGCGGGACGCCGAACGCAAGATTTTTGGACCGGACAGTCATTACACCCTTGAGTCCGCAAGCGATCTTGCCTACACGGGTTTTCTTAGTGGTCATCTCTCCGAAGCCAAGAAAATGCTTCGAGAAACCCTCAGCACCGAGCGACGCGTCTTGGGACCGAACAACCGAGACACGCTGGAGTCGACGTATCGTCTCGCTTTTATTCTATGGAGAGAACAACATTTTTCCCAAGCGCGGAAGGTGACAGAAGAGACGTTGAATAGGGACCGCCAGAGTTTTGGAATTCAAGATCCTCTGACACTTAGTTCGATGCGTTTGTTGGCGGAAATTCTAGAGGGTGAGGGAGAGCATGCCGGGGCCGAAAAGCTGATCAGGGAAGGACTCGAAGCGGAGCGCCGTGCGTTTGGGTCTGAAGACATAAGAACGCTGAACTCCATGCTCGTTCTAGCTGGCCTTCTGGATCGGAAGGGTCAGTATCATGAAGCTGAGCAAATCGTGCGGGAGGCAGTTGACATTGAGCGCAAGATTCCCGGGACCGATAATTTCAACCGTTTTGGTATCAGACAACTTCTCTTTGATCTCTTATCTAAGGAAGGGAAGTACGCCGAGGCAGAATCGGTAGGCCGTGAGACCGTTGAGATGGCGCGCAGAATGGATCCTCACTTCGTATTCCCGGTCGCAGGGTTGCTATACAATCTGGCGTGTGTCGCCGCACGTAATCGAGAACCGAACCAAGCGTTGTCATTCCTAAGAGAGTCGATTGGCAAAGGATTCTCCGACTTACCCTACATGGAGAAGGATCCGGATCTTATTTCGCTCCACAGTGACCCGAGATTTACAGCGCTCCTGAAAAATAACAAGGCGCTAGTTTCAAGTATTCCAAGCCTCCCTAAGTAGGACAGCAGAGCCGCCATGGTGGCTGACCTGCGAGATGAACCCCTGTTTGGGCAAAGGTTCGCCGTTTCTTAGCTGGGTGCGGCGGCCAGAGGATGATCTGAAGATTTATCTCATTGACGGGACTTATGAGTTGTTTCGGCACTACTATGCGGTGCCGTCGGCCAAAGACAAAGACGGCTTTGAAGTGGGAGCAGTTCGAGGAGTCCTCGCTTCGTTATTGGGGATGATGAAGGGCGGTGCGACGCACATCGCGGTGGCAACCGATCATGTGATCGAGTCGTTCCGCAATGAGCTGTGGCCGGGATACAAGACAGGAGACGGGATCGACCCGCCTCTCCTGGCGCAGTTTCCGCTGCTGGAAGAAGTGCTTTCGGCGGCCGGTATGGTGGTTTGGCCGATGGTGGAGTTCGAAGCCGACGATGCACTGGCTGCTGCCGCGGCAGTCGCCACACTTGATGAGCGCGTCGAACAGGTGGTCATCTGTACTCCGGATAAGGACCTGGCGCAGTGCGTGCGAGGGACACGCGTCGTCCAATTGAACCGGCGCAAGCGCATGGTGATTGATGAGGCGGGCGTGATCCAAAAGTTCGGTGTCGCTCCCGAATCTATTCCTGACTATCTGGCGCTAGTGGGCGATGCGGCGGATGGGTATCCCGGTCTGCCGGGATGGGGCAGCAGATCGTCGGCGGCGGTGTTGGCGAAATACATTCATTTCGAATCGATTCCAAACGACTGGCGCGAGTGGCAGGTGAATGCAGCGAATGCAAGCGGGTTGGCAAGGACGCTGCTAAGCAACTACAACGAAGCGCTGCTATTCCGGAGGTTGGCGACTCTGAGGACGGAGATTGCGTTGTTCGATGACGTGGACCAACTGCGATGGGAAGGGCCGAAAGCGGAGTTCCCTGCCCTGGGCGCGCGATTAGATGCGGCGGTGACGGAGAAAAAGACGAAAGCGCCGGTGTGAATCAAGCGGCGACCTTGACACGATGCTTTTCGATGGCCTTCTTAAACAGCTCAAAATCGGATTCGGTGCGAGTGGCGTAGGCCAGGGCGTATTGAACGATGGCCTTGAGTATCTTGGCGGGCGCGCCAATGTAGCTGGAGATGGCCAAGGCGTCTCCGGAGCGGGCGTGACCTCGAGCGAGGAGTTCGCCAGCGACGGTGGCAAGGCTCGAGAGACCTTCGCCTTTCAGGTTATCGAGAGTGACGCTGCCCTTGTGATCGTTCAATTGGCGAACGAGGTAATCGTGTTCGCCGACGCGGGTCCAACCGAGCAATAGATCCGACACGGGTTGGATTTTGCGTTGTCCGTCGGCGGCACGCTGGCCTTGGTTGGGAAAAAGGCGGCCTTTAAGATAGGGAGCGTAGGCGGAGGAGACCTCCTGTTTGATTTGCAGGAAGAGCGGGTCGTCAGGACCGTTGCCGCTCATCAATACGACATAATCGCGCAGGCCCACGCTGCCGGTTCCGACAACTTTGAAGGCCACGTCGAGCGGATGGAAGAATTCAAGGAGGTGCAGGCGATCGGGTTGGAGCGATTCGGCGTAGAGCGGAAGACTCGCGAGGACATCGCGACGGCTTTGGCCGAGGACTCGCCAGATCACGTGTTCGATTTTTTTGAATTGCAAGCGGCCGCGAGAGGTCTTCTCAGTGTATTTCGCGAGGAGGTCACAAGGATTGGCGCGCACTGCTTGTTGGAGGGCCGCGGATACGGCTTGGGAGCGTTTGGCGATGTGGATTTGATGGCGAGCGGCGACGAGGATGGGCTGGGCGGCGAGGGCTTCGATGGAAGTGCAATAGCTCTTGGCAAAGGCTTCGACGGCACTGGCGCAAGAGGAACGGCGGTGATTCGATTCGAAGCCAGCGAGAACGATGCTGGCCGCCATGCGCTTTACGTCCCATTCCCAAGGGCCGGCGACTGTCTCGTCGAAGTCATTGATGTCGAATACGATGCGGCCGTCGGGGGCTTCGAAAGAGCCTAAATTCTGGAGATGCGCGTCGCCGCAAAGCTGAACAAATAGGCCGGTGTGGGGTTGACTGGCGAGGTCGGCGGCCATGATGGAGACTGCTCCGCGGAAAAAGGCAAAGGGCGAGAGTTGCATGCGGGAGTACTTCACCGGCAGCAACGCTGCGACACGGCCATCAGTGGCGGAAAGCAATGTGTCAACTGGGTCGAAGCCGTGCGGGCGCGCATGCAGTTCGCCGAATTGAGCGCGGCTGAGGAGTTCGCGGTGCTGGCGGCCGAGGGCGGTCCTTTGCTCGGGGGCGCCGGCATGGGTAAGCGACGAGTGTTGCGGAGTGGCGGCCATGAAAATGAGTCTAGTGCATGGGAGAGCGGCGCCTGGGCCCGATCGCGGCTTGATGGAGGTCTTACTCTATTTGCGGCTGAGGCGGTTGCGGAGGGGAAGCAGCGCGCGAAGCGTGAAGACGTTGAGGAGGGCGAGGGTGATGGCGACGCCGAAGTGATTCATCGCGACGGCTGCCCCGATGATGCCGGCGTTCCAGATGCTGGCGGCCGCCGCCGTGCCTCGTACACTGACGCCTTCCTTTATGATGACGCCGCCGCCGACAAAGCCTATACCCGTTATAAGGCCCTGCAGAAGACGAGACTGATCGGAGCTATTTGGCTGTGGACCGAGTAGAAGGAGAAAGCCGCAACTGGCCA
>JBARMQ010000388.1:0-2540 GCA_049802535.1 Bryobacteraceae bacterium
TCATCGCCCTCCGCTGCTGCCGACTTAGCGGCCAGTTCAACGATTATTGGGGTTCACGCTCAATTGCTGCCTGATCTTTAACTTCTATGTCCCGCACCCGCTAAAGGCAGTCGGCCGCCATCCGTGACTTCCCTTCACAAAATCATGGCTGGCCTTCACAGGGACCTCGAACGAGTACCCGAATTCGCCTCGATTTCTGATCCCGCTGAATTTAATCTGCGCCCCCGGATTCGCGAATACATCCAGAAGAGATGTCCCGAACGATCCGGTCGTTATCGGGCCGAAGGAAATCATCTGATCGAACGAGCGAGTATCGAAACGGCTCGCACCAGGCCACGAATGGATTTCGGTCCCTCCTGCTTCGGCTACTTCCACGCGCAACCGGTCCTTTGAATCTAATGCCAAATGGCCGACCCGATTTCCCGTGCCAGTGGTTGTTGGCTGAACTGCCGTCACCATGTAGCTCCGGTGGTTTTTCTGCGGCAGGACAAAGTACGTGCGATCGATGGTTTCAAGGCAGGTGTACTTCGGCAGTCGGCGGACTGAGTTCAGGACCTTCTCGCGCGCCCGCTTCAGCAGGGAGGATGCATCGTCACTAGACCCCTTCATCGCCAGCATTGGCAATGCCTGCGCAAACACCGTCCCCGCAACGATGAGCGCCACCATGAGGGCTCGCCGAGACATTCTACCTCTGCCAGCATTATATGTTGACACGCGTCAGTTAGCCGGGAGCATCCCGCATGCTGACTTTCCCCCTCTTCGCCGCTTCCCGTGACGCCCAACTTAATCCGGTACACTGGCTTCTTTGTTCAAAAGCAAAGCTATTCTAGGCGCTACAGTTTTCCTAAGCGCGTTCCTTCTTTTTTCCGTCGAGCCGCTGATTGCGAAGAAAATCTTGCCTTGGTTTGGCGGCTCGGCAGCGGTTTGGTCGGTATGTCTGGTCTTCTTTCAGGGCGTCTTACTGTTGGGCTACATCTACGCCCGTGTTCTCGCGCGACTGCCTGCCGCGCGCCAAGCGTCGATCCATTCCTTGCTCTTGCTCCTTTCGTGCACGGCACTTCCGTTAGGCCCGCGTGCGAATTGGCGCCCTGCGCTCGGCGCTGATCCGGCATGGCCGCTGCTCGCGCTCCTCTGCGTAAGCGTCGGCTTGCCATTTTTCGCACTCTCGGCGACTAGTCCGCTGCTGCAAACGTGGGCGTCCCGCGCCGGCAGCAAAAATCCGTATCGCCTGTTCGCGTTGTCGAACGCAGCTTCGCTTGCGGCCCTGATCGGCTATCCATTTCTGATTGAGCCGTCACTCGATCTGAAGGTTCAAAGCGTCTGCTGGTCGTGTGGCTATGGATTGTTCGTTTTGTTCTGCGCCGCGGTTGCCTGGAACAGTGGCCGGGGCGTGCGCGCGGTTTCGCACCCAGACGAAGCTCTCGGCAAACGGCCGTCCCGGCGTCTCGTACTCACTTGGTTTGCGCTGGCAGGTTGCGCGTCCATGCTCCTGCTTTCGGTCACCAACCACCTTTCTGAAAACGTAGCAGCAGTGCCTCTGCTTTGGGTCTTGCCACTTGCAACCTATCTCCTGACATTTATTCTTACTTTCGATTCACCGCGCTTCTACCATCGCGGGCTGTTCCTCAGGGTGCTCGCCATTGCCTTGGGAGTAATGGCTTTTGCGCTATATGACATTCGCTTCGTTGAAGCTCTTCCGGTTGCTCTCCCTGGTTTCCTGCTGGCGCTATTTGCTTGCTGCATGTTTTGTCACGGTGAGTTGCATCGGCTGCGCCCGGAACACCAAGGGTTAACTTCGTTCTATGTCGCAATTTCCGCCGGAGCCGCCGCGGGAGCCATCTTCGTCGGCATCGCCGCGCCGCACATCTTTACCGGCATCTATGAACTTCCAATAGCGCTGATTCTCACCTCGGCGTTAGCGCTACTGCTCACTTGGAAGCCGACGGAAAATACCGGGGCGGCAGCAACCTGGGTTCTTCGATTGCTCTGGGTTGCCATGACGGGAGCGATGATCTACATATTCCAAGTCAACGTCGCGCGATATAGCAAGGACACGCTCTATATGCAGCGCAGCTTTTATGGGGCACTCCGGGTGGTGCAATCGCCACGTGCCGGTCCCACTCAGACTCGAACGCTATTTCACGGCGCCGTCACACATGGCGCGCAATTCCTTCTGCCGCCGATGCGTTTTCGCCCCACCACATACTACGGCCCTGAATCGGGCATCGGCATTTTGTTGCGCGAATGCTATCCGCCTCCGAAGCGCGTGGGGATCATCGGATTGGGCGTCGGCACCATCGCAGCCTATGGTCAACCGGGCGATACATTTCGCTTTTACGAGATCAACCCGCAAGTCGTAACTGCCGCGCAATCGCTCTTCACCTATCTCCGGCAAACCCCCGCCAAGGTGGAAATCGTTGTGGGTGATGGGCGGCTATGCATCCAGCAGGATCATTCGCCTCCGCTTGACGTGTTGGCGATCGATGCATTCTCGGGCGATTCCATCCCGATTCATCTCTTGACCATTGAAGCCGCCAGGC
>JBARMQ010000389.1:0-14443 GCA_049802535.1 Bryobacteraceae bacterium
GCGCTGGGGCGACCGACCTGAACGGGACCACCAGCGAAGACCGCACAAATTATTTCGAAAATGTTCCGACGTCGGCGCTTGATTACGCATTGTTTGCTGAGTCAGATCGCATGGGCTATTTCCATAGCACGATTAGCCAGGAAGTGCTCGACTTACAACGCGGAGTGGTGCAGAACGAAAAGCGGCAAGGAGACAATCAACCCTACGCGATTGTGGAGGAGTTAGTTGTCAGGGCGACCTATCCGGCATTGCATCCCTACGCGCACACAGTGATTGGATCGATGGAGGACTTGGATTCGGCGTCTCTGGAAGACGTGCGTGAATGGTTCAAAACTTATTACACGCCTTCAAACGCGACATTGGTCGTTGCCGGCGACATTTCGCCCAAAGAAGCCACCGAAAGGGCCCGGCGATACTTCGGCGATATACCGCCCGGGCCGCCGATTTCGCACTATCAAACGTGGCCGGCGAAGATGACCGGACAACGGCGTGAGCGCGTGGAGGATCGCGTGCCGCAAGGGCGCATTTATAAAGTATGGAATGTGCCGGGGTATGGCACTTTGGCTTCCGATCATCTGCGGTTAGTTGGCAGCATTCTCACCTCGGGCAAGAACTCACGGTTGTACAAACGGCTGGTTTACGACGACCAGATCGCCACTTCTGTGTCGGCGTATCTGGATGAGCGTGAGATCGGCAGTCAGTTTGTCGTTGTGGCCAACGCGCGGCCGGGAGGAGAACTCGCGCCAGTCGAAAAAGCGATGGATGAAGAGTTGAGCCGCTTTCTTTCGGACGGGCCGACGGCGCGGGAACTGGAACGGATTCGTACGCAAGCCTTCGCCGGTTTCGTGCGCGGCATTGAACGGATTGGCGGGTTTCGCGGGAAGTCTGACATTCTCGCCACCAACCAGACGTATTTGCGGACTCCGCATGGCTATAAGCAACGGCTTGCGCGAGTTGAACAGGCGACGACGGAGTCTCTGCGACAAACTGCTGTTGAATGGCTCTCAGATGGCGTTTTTGCGCTTGAAGTTGAGCCGTTCCAAGCGGAAAAGCCAGCAACCACGAACGGCTTTCGAGAGCAGCTTCCAGAAATCGGACCCGCGCACGATTTGAGACTGCCGCACGTCCAGGAAGCCAAACTTGAGGATGGATTGCGCGTGCTGGTGGCCGAGCGCCATGAGGTGCCGGTCGTCAACCTGTGGCTGGAAGTCGATTGCGGATACGCTGCAGACCAATTCACGACGCCTGGAACGGCGAGGTTGGGAGCGGCTCTGTTGACTGGCGGAACATCTCGCCGAACTGCGCTTGAGATCAGCGACGAATTGCAGGGCCTGGGCGCGCAGCTCAGCGCCGGTTCAAATCTTGACATCACCACGGTATTCCTGTCGGCGCTTAAGGACAAGTTGAATGAGAGTCTTGACTTGTTCACCGACGTCATTCTGAATCCCTCATTCCCGCAATCAGACTTCGAACGGCAAAAGAAGTTGCAACTGGCGGCGATCGCGAATGAGAAGGTGACGCCTCTGCAAATGGCATTGCGGGCGCTGCCACCATTGCTCTATGGCTCGCAGCACGCTTATGGGCAGCCGCTGACCGGCTCGGGCACGGAAGAGAGCGTGTTAAGCATCACGCGTGATAGTTTGGCGCAGTTTCATGCGACTTGGTTTAAGCCGAACAACGCAACGTTGATCGTTGTGGGCGATACGACGATGAACGAAATCAAGCCCAAGCTGGACAAATTTTTCGCCGATTGGAAAGCTGGAACCATTCCGTCAAAAAACATCAGCCCGGTTGCTTTGCCGTCGCACACACCGATATATCTGATCGACAAACCTGGCGCCCAGCATTCGGTGGTGATTGCCGGAACAATTGCGCCGCCGGCACGCGCCGAGACTGAGGTGGCGATCGAGACGATGAACAATGTGTTTGGCGGCACATTTGGAGCGCGCCTCAACATGAATCTGCGCGAGGACAAGCATTGGTCGTACGGCGCGGCATCAATTTTATACGGTGCGCGAGCGCAACGCCCGTTCCTGGCGTATGCATCGGTACAAGCCGACAAGACCGCCGATACGATTACAGAAATACTGAGGGAAGTTCATGGCATGACCGGCGACGAACCGGTAAGCGAAGAGGAACTGGATAAGGTGAAGCAACAGCAGATCTTGGAGCTGCCCGGTTCGCATGAAACCATGAATTCGATTGGCGGGACGCTCGGCGATCTGCTGCAATATGGGTTGCCGCTGGATTTCTACGACACCTACGTCAGCCGAGTCACCGCGCTGACGGCGGCGGATCTGGATTCGGAAGCGCGATCTTTGCTGGTGCCGGAGAACCTGATCTGGATGGTGGTCGCCGATCGTGAGCAGGTGGAGCAGCCGCTACTTGGGTTAGGAATCGGCGAACTACAGATACTGACGGCATAATGAGCCGGCACTTACTCGCAAAAATAGCCCGGTTGTCAGCGATATCCTGGGAGTGGTCAGCGCAATCAATCGGAGAGCTCAGATGCCGAATGCCGTGAAGAACAACGATGCCCTAATTGAGTTCTTGCACCAAAAACGTGAGGAACGTACAGACATCGACTGGAAAGCAAAAAAGAGAAAATTGGGTGTCGTCGGTAAAGATGCTGTACGGATATCTTACTGGCAATTTGCTTAAGGAGTTGATCGATGACAAAACCGTTTGAGGGTTGAATTTAGAAGACGAAGCTGACGCCGCCACGGACGGCGCGGGGAGTTTGAATCATCAGCAGGCGGCCGTTTTGGCCGGCATTCATGGGCTGGTAGCCTTGCGCGAGAAGGTTGTGTACGTCGGCCACGACCTCCAAGTGTCCCGGCATGCCGAAGAACGAAGGCAGCGGTTGCCGCACACGAATGTCGAGTCCGGGGTCGGCGAGCACGTTCTGGGTGGTGAAGATGTGCATCGGGACAATCGCGCCGTCCTGGACCCAACCATAATTTGCGGAGATGTGAGTTCCGGTAATCGGCGCGCGCACGTGCATATTGACACTGGCCATATTGTGTTGGATGAAGTCGAGCGAAGTACCCGGCGCGATAACGGCGCCCGGAGCCGCGGTAATGCCGCCCATACGGCCATAAGCCACCGTCAGATCGATATTATCGCCGATGCGGCGGTCGGCGGAAGCGATGTAGCCGGTACGGTTGTAGCGGCCGATGTTATACACGTCGGCATTCGACATTCCGTCCGAAAGCAAGTTGCCGGTGTTGAGACCGGAGACATCACCAGTCACGTCAACGGTGCCATTATTAACGTTCTCGTGGAAGACGCTCGCGGCATAGGTGGTTGAGCCGACGGTCTTCTTGTATCCAAGCTCGTAACTCTGCGTTCGCTGCAATTCGAGCGCGTGATTGCTGTAGGAAAGTTGGGGCAAGCGCGCCAACATGACCGAGTCGTTTAACCAGGAATCGTTCAGCCAGGCATCTTGAGGGCTCTGTTGATGAGCATACAAAGCGTCGGGCCTTCCGCCGTTGCTATATGCCGCGACCAGAAGTCCCATGCTGCCTAAGTTGGTGGTTGCGCGGGCAAACGGACTGACGCGAGTGGTTTGCCCCACAGAGGTAACGGTCTCGCCCGTGGTGCCGTATTCGAGGTACATCGAATCGCCAAGGTCGAGAGTTTGATACACCGTGATGGCAATGTCGCGTACGACCGGGAGTTGGCCAGCGATGAGATTTCCAGCGGCCAGGTTTTGAGAACCGGCGACCGAAAGTTGACGCATGGTCAAGGTGACTTCCGGCATATTGACGATGTTGGCGCCGTTATTGGGGCGGCTGTAGGTGGCGCTGAAAACCACGGCTGGCGCCCCATTCACAGGGTTCTGGCCATAGCTGCCGCTGAATTGAAGATGATTTGTGCCTAGGACATCGGTGGTCAGTGCGAAGCTGGTTCCCAAATCGGTTTGTGCGCCATCGAGGCCCGACGATCCGTCGCCGCCGGTCAAAGACAGCATAGTGTGAGTCCCGGAAAAGATCTGGGAGGTGACTTGCGTGTCGTTCTCATCCTGCGTTTGGGAGGTGGCGGCAACCGGCAGATACCGAGTAATGGGGCGCGTGGCCGGGGAGGAGCGCAGCACCCACTTCCAATCCTCCGCCATGACGCTGTTCGGGAGGGCGTAAGTGATCTCTATATTACTGAGGAGGGTTGCCAGATGAACCTGCAGTAAGCTGTTGAGGCCGGCTTTGACCAAAACGCGGTCGCGATAAGCAGGGAAGAAAGACGAAAGCGACACCCGGATGGAATAGGAATCGGCGCCGAGCTTGACAAAGCCGAAACGGCCTTCTGGTGTGGTTAGGGTTTGCCCGACAAGCCGTTGAAAACGATCATATAACCGGACGGTGGCGCCCATTTGAGGCACACCCTGGGGATCGAGAACGGTGCCGATGAGATTGCCGGTCGCGGGGACTGGAAAGCCGCCCGAGAAGCCGCGCGCGGGCAGAGCCAGCAAAGCGACGGCGACCGTCGACCAGCACCGGATGCGCATAGAACTCTGCACGGCTGCCTTTCTGGGGATCAAAGTAGAGGGATCAACTCCACTCTACGATGTTACATCAAAATTCCGACCTTAGGTCGTCACCATAAAATCGGCGGTTGGCGTTAAGGTTTGGTTTCGCAACTTGTCGGTAACCTTCAATTTTAGGATGTATGGCCCGGGCGCTAATGATTTCAACGGGAATTTCTTTTCGATAGTGACCAGGAAGGCCGAGGAATTCTGAATGGCACTGAGGTCTTCGCTGTAGCTGATCACCGTTTTATTGTCAGCGCGGCTGACGATTTCGTAGTCGATGGTGCCGGAGGGCTTATGGGTCTTTTCATCCATGCCGAAGTTATAGAACTCGGTGTAAATGCCCATGGTTTCGCTACGTTTGAACTGGCTACCCACGCGGGGGCGAACTTTGGCGTCGCGAATGACGAAGGGACCGGTGCCGACGCTGCGGGTAGGTACGCGCTCGATATCATCGGCCAGGATGACGCTGCTGGAGCCTAGTTTTTCTTCATCGTAGTGAGGAACCACGAGCGGCATCTCAAAGGTGTTCATGGTGTTGCCCACAATGTCCTTGGCGACAATGTTCAGGCGGTAGGTGCCGGGGGCCAGAGGGATGGCTTTCGAATACACTTGAGCGCCGCCCATCACCTGTTGCAGCATTTCGGCGGGTTCTTCAACGCTGACGGTGTCCTCAAACCAGTTCACCGGGCGGCGGGTCAGGGAAGTAATGCGGCCATACATGTTGACGGTGGCTTTGGAGACCTTGTCCTTGGTCGCATATTGCAGATCGCTGTTTTTGAACTGGACCGTCAAGTCGGCCAACACCTGGTTATCGGTGATGCGAATGTAGTCGGCGCGCACCTGCATGGGTAGAGTGTTGTAGCGAATGGAGGAATTCACCTTCTGCTCGAGGTCGGGGAACTTGATGGCCGGGGCCTTCTGCAAGTTGGCGAATTGCTCGAGCCGGGTAAACTCATTCATGCTCTCAGGCAGCGGAGTGGTTCCGGTGCCTAAGTGAGTGCCGTCCGTTCTGGTAAACCGCTGGGTTTTGTCCGACATACCCATTTGCTCAGTTAGAGTGAGACCGGCCCCGGGGACGTACAGCAAAGCGTCCTTTTCAGAGGGGTCCATGGTCATGTGATACTCGCCGCTCATCGTGGTGTCGACGAACTCGATCATGACGTTGGTGCCGATGCCTTCGAGGTAGCGATAGCGCCAGTCTTCGAAGGGATAGGTGCTGGTTTCGCCGCCACCCTCTTCGTAGGGCCTTTCGTAGGTGCCGCCGGAGGGGTGGGATTCAATTTCATCGGGGGGACCGTACTTGATATAGATCATGCCGCGATCGGTCTTCCAGCCGGGAATGCCGGAGGCATAGTGATCGTTGGCGTAGGCAATGCGGCGGTAATGCTCTTCTTTGTACTCGTTCTCCTCGGTGTCGGGGGTGGGGTCGCGGCGCTGCCAAAAGCTTTCGACAAACTGTTGGCGCTCTTCATCGGTTTTGAGGCGTTTGAAGGCCTGGCGTTCCTCGTCGGTGATGATGTAGCTGACGTCTTCGTTGAGCCACTTCTTCCAGGGGCCCATCAACTCTTTTTCGAGAGCTTGCTCTTTCTTTTTGATCTGCTTTTTGGTGAGCGGCTTGGCGACGGTCGGGGTGTCGGAACTGCTGCTTTGGTACGCGGCAAGGGGATTATTGAGGAGCGATGCCGCGGCGATGCCGACCAGCAAAGGAGAGCGGAAGGCCGCCGTTAACTTCATAGAGGGGACCACCTATTGAGAGCTTGGGAGCTACACCACTCAGTTTAAGTGTTGTCTTCCCCAGCGTCAAATGCATCTACGCGAGAGCGCCGGCTCTGGTTGCGACAGTTTGAAGATCAGTGCGGTGGATTATCTACCGGAATTGGTAGAAGAACTCCCGAAATGGATAGATTTAGGGGTGTAAGGGGTGCAGTCTGCAATTAAGGCTAATTACCGCAAGCAGATACGGATTTGGCAGATTGGCAATCTGCGTGCATTCAACTGTGCAATATTGTAGGGTGCGCTGGGCGATGAGTGGGGGTGCTTTTTCGCCGGGCAGCAGGGTTTTCCGGTCGCGCAAGATGGCGCGACGATGGACAGAAATTGCAAGAGCCTAAGAGCCAACTCGCTGGGACGCTGCTCCTGATCCTCACGGTGGCTGCCCTTGTGTCAGCGGTCCTCGGATTCCGCCATTTAAGCGATCCGCGGCATGGCATTCCGGATGACGGCGTGACGTGGGTGGATTCAGGAAAGGCTCAAATGGGCGGCCAAGGGGCGGCCGCGCATACTGCTCCGGTCGTCGCCGTATATGTGACAGGCGGGGGGCCTGGGGCCAGGGCCGGCATACATCTGGGGGACCAGGTGGTGCGCATCGGTCCTTACGAAATTCATAACGCGCTGGACGTGGCCCGGGCGCTGTGGCAGCTTCCAATCGATACAGCCACAACGTACACGTTACGCCGGGACGGGATCGAGTTTCAAAAAGACCACATCTTCATCAAGGCCGCGCCGCGTGATTCGGCGGTTTTCTACCAGTATCTGGTGGGCGTGGCGTACCTGGTGATTGGACTTTTTGTGTATTACCGGCGCACGAATGCGCAGAAGTCGCTTCAGTTTTTCGTGCTGTGCATTGTCTCGTTCATTGCCTCGTCGTTCCACTATTCGGGCAAGCTGAACACGTTCGATGAACTGATGTACTGGGGGAATGTGGCGGCGGGGCTCATTGCGCCGGCCATTTTTCTCCATTTTTGCCTGACGTTCCACGAGGTTCCCCGGTGGCTGCGAAGGCGCGGCATGTGGCTGGTCCTTTACTTGCCATCGGTGGCGTTGCTTGCTTTGATGGGGGTGTCGGCCGAAGGAGTGCTTCACTTTGCGACACCGCTGTTGGAGGTTCGATGGTTTCTGGACCGGCTGACGCTGGGTTTTGAAATGTTGCTGTATTTGGGTGGCGCGGCCGCGTTGGCGCTCGATTACGCGCGAGCGGAAGATCCGGTGGTGCGGCGTCAGTTGAAGTTTTTGCGCAACGGGGCGCTGGTGGGGCTGCTGCCGTTCGCAATCCTTTATGTTGTCCCGTATGTGGCGGGCAGCGTCCCGACGCACATCATGAACTTAAGCGTGCTGACGCTTGGTTTGATTCCGCTGACGTGGGCGTATGCGATCACTCGCTACCGGCTGATGGATGTCGACATCATCTTCCAGCAGGGATATGTCTACACCCTGGCAACGCTGGCGGTGATCGGCACGTTTTACGTATTGATTTTCCTGATTTTCAATACGAGCACGATCAGCCCGTCGGCCTTTGTGGTGTTGATTTCGTTTGCGACGCTGTTTTTCCAACCAATCCGGCGATGGATACAGGAGCAATTGGACCGGCGGCTGTTTTATCGCGACCGCTACGATGCTCGATTAACGTTGATCGAGTTTGCGCGCGAGTTGAGTTCAGAGACCGACCTGAACCGAATGCTGGAATCGGTTTCCGACCGGCTGTTGCGGACGTTGTCCATTCACCAGATTGGATTTTTTCTGGCCGATGACGGCAAGAACACGTTTCACCTGCACTCGATTACACAGAAGTCCGGCCGGCCGGCGAGACTTGCGCTGTCGTTATCGCTGGATTTGAAGTTTCTCGAGGCCGGATCGGGGATGGGACCGGAAGAGAATCGGGCGGAGGATGGCCTAAGCGAGCCGCAAAACCGGGATTACCTTTTTTTCGAGCGGCCGAAGCATCTTCGCGACATTGTTTCGCAAGCGTGGCCGCAGAGCGTTCGCGATACGTTAGCGGAGCTTGATTTCACGTACTTTGTGGCGTGCCGTTCGCGCGGACGCGTGGTGGCTTACTTTGGCGTGAGTCGTACGACAGAAGGAGATTTCCTTTCGAGCGACGATATCGATCTGCTGATCACGGTTTCGCGTTATGTCGCGATCGCCATTGAGAACACGCGGCTGTACAGTTCGTTGCAGCGCAAGGTGGATGAATACGAACGGCTGAAGGAATTCAGCGAAAACATTGTCGAATCGATCAATGTGGGTATTTTGGCGGTCGATTTGAACGATTGCGTGGACAGTTGGAACACGCAGATCGAGAGGCTGACGGGAATTACGCGGACCAAGGCGGTGGGACGGCGTTTGTGCGATCTGTTCTCACCGGAGCTGTGCCAGAAGTTCGATGAAGTGCGCGGGGAAGCAGGAATACACAATGCGTACAAAGTGCCGCTGCGCCCGCGGTTCGATATGTTCGCCGAGAACGGCAACGGCAATGGGCATAGGCCTCGCGAGACCCGCGAATCGTTAGTGAATTTGGCGATCGCTCCGCTGGTATCGAAAGATCTGCAGCAGATCGGACGGTTGATTATTTTCGACGATGTAACCGATCGGGACGATTTGGAACGGCGGTTGGTGCAGGCGGACAAGCTGAGCTCGATCGGGTTGTTGGCGGCCGGCGTGGCGCACGAGGTGAATACGCCGCTGGCGGTGATCTCGACGTACGCGCAGATGCTAGCCAAGCAAGTTTCGGGCGACGATCATAAATCGAAGCTGCTGGAAAAAATTGCAAAGCAGACGTTCCGGGCGAGCGAGATTGTAAATTCGCTATTGAACTTTTCGCGGACGTCGCCGACCGAGTTTACCGACCTGGATCTGAACCGTGTCATCAAAGAGACAATGAATTTGATTGAGCATCAGTTGCAGCAATCAAGCATTGAACCGCGGATGGAACTGGCGACGAACATGGCGGCCGTGCGGGGCAATGCCGGCAAACTGCAGCAGGTTTTTCTGAATCTGTTCCTGAACGCGCGTGATGCGATGCCTTCAGGTGGAGCGTTGACGGTCCGCACCTGGGCGGATGCGGGCTTCGTCCATGCGGAAATCGCCGACACGGGGCAGGGCATCCCGCCAGAGCATTTGACACGGATTTACGATCCGTTCTTTACTACCAAGGCTGCTAAAAAGGGTACCGGCCTGGGCCTATCCATCACTTACGGTATTGTGCATGAACATAATGGCGTGATTGAAGTGGATAGCGCGCCCGGGCACGGGACAAGATTCCGGCTGGAATTTCCCGCTCACGGCCAGGGGAAGCCGGGATCGAAGTCGGCAGGCCATCTGCTATCCGCTGCCGGAGTGAAGTAGGCGCCAGGCAAGCTGCCGTAGATAGTTGCCAAAAGCAAGGATCTGTTTTAGCGTTGATAGGGTGACCGACAACCCTGTAGGCGGCACGGTAGATGCGCAGTCGACGAAACCGGAAACGCAAGTGATCCGTTTGTCATCGTTGAAGGCCGAAGCGCTTGCTGTGCTCGAGGAATACTACGATGCGGTAAGCGTTGTGCGGCGCGATAGCCCCGAAGATGTACAGAAGTTGATCGACGATAACGGTTCTGGCGTGTGGCTTGCCTACTGCCAGGACGTTGTCGCCGGTTGTGTTGTGATGCGGCCCGTTCCGTCGATACCCGATGCCGGTGAATGCAAGCGTCTGTACGTACGGGCTGAGCATCGCGGACGTGGGATCGCGGATGCATTGATGGATGCGCTGGAGGAATTTGCCAAAAGCATCGGTCTTCGATGGGTGTACTTAGATACCTATGACGATCTCGCCGCCGCCATTGCGCTTTACCGGAAACGCGGATATCGCTCGTGTGGGCGGTTCAACGATAATCCACAAGCGACCATGTTCTTCCGGAAGAGATTGGAATCGCCGCAGCGAAGCGCACGCCTTTTATAGAATGTAGAGCGCGTGCTGAGGCGGGCGCGAGATATGGCAACGCAGATTTCGTTGACTGCCGTTTTGTGCATGCTGGGCATGGCCAACTCTCTATCGCAAGCACAACAGGCCGAACATGCCATTCCGAGCATCGTTCACAAGGATGGCCGTTATGCGCTGCTGGTAGACGGCTCGCCTTTTTTTATGCTCGGGGTGCAGGCGAATAACTCGAGCGCGTGGCCGGCTACGCTGCCGAAGGCCTGGGCGGCCGTGGATTATGTGCACGCCAACACGCTCGAGATACCAATCTATTGGGAGCAGTTTGAACCGAAGCACGGCCAGTTCGATTATTCGCTGATCGACGCTATCATCGGGCAGGCGCGTAGTCATGGCGTACGCCTGGTGCTGCTGTGGTTTGGAACCTGGAAGAACGGCAGCCAGCACTACATGCCGGAATGGATGAAGCGCGATCCCGAACGATATTTCCACGTGGTGGACAAAAACGGACGGCCGGTTGACTCGCCCTCACCGTTTGCGGCAGCTTCGCTCGAGGCCGACGAACGGGCGTTCACGGCCTTTATGCGCCATCTGAAAGCCACCGATCCACAGAGGACGGTATTGATGGTGCAGGTTGAAAACGAAAGCGGGACGTGGGGCACGCTACGCGATTATTCACCGGCCGCACAGAAATTATTTGAAGCGCGAGTGCCTGCCGAGATCATGAAGGCGATGGACAAGCCAGTGGGTGCGGATTCGGGCAACTGGCAGGACGTCTTTGGACCCGAAGCCGAGGTTTGCTTCCATGCGTGGTCAGTTGCCCGGTACGTTGGCAAGGTTGCCGCTGCCGGGAAGGCGGTGTATCCCCTACCGCTTTACGCAAACGCGGCACTGCGGGATCCGCTGAAGCCGGGAGCGCCGGGCAGCTATGAAAGCGGTGGACCGACCGATAATGTTCTTCCGATCTGGAAAGCGGCTGCGCCAGCGATTGACATACTCGCGCCCGACATCTACATGTCCAGCAGCGCGGAGTACTTAAAAGTATTGGATCTATATCACCGGAATGATAATCCGCTTTTCATTCCCGAAACCATTGGCTCGCAACGTGTGGCGCGTTTCTTATTTTCTGCCTTGGGGCGGCAAGCGCTCGGATTTTCGCCGTTCGGGTTGGACTATACCCGAACCGGGTTTCCGCAAATGAATAGGGTTGGACCGAATGGGCGCCAGCCGGGCGACCCGAACGAGTTTCTGATTCCGACGGCGGAAAACTATCAGATTCTCGGCCCGATGATGCGCGACGTTGCGCGGCTGAACTTCGAAGGTAAGCTGCAGGCGATCGCGGAGGAAAGCGGAACGACGAGCGAGACGCTGCACTTCGGATCGTGGGACGCCATTGTGTCCTATGGAGCCGTGCGGAATGGACCGGCAAAGGGCAATGCGGAACCCATCGGGCGCGCATTGGTTGCGCAACTGGAGGCAAACACGTTTCTGGTGGCGGGAATGGATTGCCGCGTGGATTTCCGGCCGACGGATCCGAACAAGCGGCGGCAGTTCCTTCGGGTGGGAGAAGGAATTTACGAGCACGGCGCTTTTAAATTCCAACGCATACTGAACGGCGATCAAACGGACTGGGGAATCAATCTGCGCGCGGAGCCGATCGCCCTTCAGGTAACGGTTGACACTTACTGAATCGGCATTTGGCGAAGCAGCGAGGGCTTATTGCTCCGACGTGCTTTGAAGCATTAGAGCGTGCGCCACTATTTTCTGGCCAGGATCGATGCCGGAGCGAACTTCCTGCATGTTGCCGGGGAGCATGTCGCCGGCTTGCACTTCGACGCGGCGGAATTGGTTGTTGGGGGCAGGTACGTACACCCAATCGCGATCGTGCAGATGAAGAATCGCGTCGGCGGGAACGGTGGCCTCGATACGGCTGGCCTTGCCGTAGAACACGGCGGTCGCGAACATTCCGACACGCATGTTGCCGGGGTTCTGAAGTTGGATGCGGACTTTGGCGGTGTGAATCGAGGGATCGAGAATAGTCCCGATATTACTGACGATGCCGCGGTACAGACGATCGGGATAACTATTGAGTTTGATATCGACGCGCTCGCCCAGACGAACCATAGACAAGTCGTTTTCGTACACATCGCAAATGACCCATACGTGGTTCAGGTCGGAAATGGTGAAGAGGCCGGTGGGCTGGTTGTCGGGCGTTTTCACGTTGGCATCTTTGGTGATCTGCTGATCGACGATGGTGCCGGTGATGGGAGCGTAGACGTTGACAATGGGGTCGGGGTGATCGATATCGGCGCCAATTATGTGGATGTGATTGATGGCGGTATCGAGATCGACTTTAGCCTTGTCTTCGACACTCTGGGCGACTTCGTACTCGGCAAGAGCAATGGCGCCATGTTGATAGAGCAGGAGAGACCGGTCGAGTTGTTTGCGCGCCAGCGCTTCGTCGGCTTTAGCGTGATTGTAGTTCTGAAAGGCGGCGGCAATGTCATCGCTCAAAATGCGCACCAGCAGTTCTCCCTTGGTGACGCTGTCGCCCAACTTGACGCGAATATCAACGACGCGGCCGGCGGCGAGCGAGATGACGGGCACCTCGTCAGACACGTCGGGATTCACGACGCCAGTGGCGCTGAGCGTAGGAACCACGTCGCGTTGACCGGCGGTGGCGAGCGGGAAAAGCTCCGGATGGTCAACCTGGATGAGGCTGACGCCGGTCTCCTCGATGACTTGCGCAGGCGGAGGCGCGGTGGCATCCGTGTTGGTTTTGGCGGGCGCGGAACCGCCGCAGCCGCCCAGAACAAGGACGCCGCACAGAATGACAGCGGTGAGGAAAAGAACGCGCTCCTCAAGAGGAAATTGTCTACCCTTCATTCGATTACCTCGCGCCCTACGGCTAAGTTCACTTGGTTGGCAGAGGAGAAATACGCCCCGACCAGATTCAAATAATTAAGCTCGGTATCGCGGTACTCCTTTTGAGCATCGAGGAAATCGAGCAATGAGGCCGCGCCGTGCAGATAGGAGAAGGAAACTTTCTCGCGGATGTCGAGAGCTTCCTGCAAATATTTCTGCTTGTAAGGCCGCAGCAGGTCGAGGGTGCTAGCCAGTGTCGCGTAGGCAGAATCGACATCATGGTAGACGTCCAACTGTGCCGCCGTGACCAGCTTGCCATTTCGTGCGATATCGATTTGGGTGCGCAACTTCTCGCCCTGATTGCGGTCGAAGATGCGTAGCGGAATGCTGACGCTCAGTCCGATATAGACGTTCAAAGGGGGCGCCTGGTGGGAGCCGTCAAGACCGAACGTCGGATCGGAGCTGCCGTTGGCAACGGCTAATCGATAATCGGTGCGCGCGCGTTCCAGTCCGGTGACGGCCTGTTGCAAATCCGGGCGCTCCGCAAGCGCGATCTGCCGGAGCTCTTCGACAGGTTTCAAATTGTCTTCGAATTCAAACTTGCCGGTGACGTCGAACTGCTCGACCGGCGTGTGTTCGCCTAGTAAAGCAATCAGATCGATCTTGGCGGTGCGCAAACTGACGAGAGCGTTTTGCACATCGGATTCGTACTGGACGCGCTGAAGTTCGATGCGTTCGAAGTCGACCTGAGCGATGTCTCCCGCCTGGTAGCGTGTTTTGCCGATGGCGATTTCCTGGTCGTAATAGGCAAGGTTGTCCCTGGTGGTCTGCAGAACGGCTTTAGCCAGCAAGACGCGGTTGAAGGCGTCACGCAGGTTGAACATGAGATTGCGCTCCAGGTCGTTTTGCGTTTCGGTCGTGATCTTGGTGTTCTCTTTGGCATCCTCCAAACGCAGCTCGCGTTTGTGCTCGCGCTCGTGGAGGTAGCTGATGTCGCCGTAGGCGTAGGACTGCCAGAGGGGACGATAAGGCGACCCGGACAAGGGCGTGATTTGATCCAATCCCAAAGTGAGGTCGGGATTGGGACGCAAATACGCTGTGATCTCCTGAGCCTTGGCCTCGCTAATGTTCGCTTGGCCGGCTAAGAGGGTGGGATTATTAGCGCGAAATTTTGCCTGCGTCGCCTGCCATGTCAGTGCTTGCGGAGTACCTGGACTTTGGGCCAGGCACCCGATAGCCAACAACAGGAGACCGGGATACATACGCCACAGGTATGGGCGATGCATATCTCCTCCTAAATTTGTTTAATGTTTTATTTAGTAAGCAGACAGAGCGGGAGGAGAACGGCCAGCGCGATAGGGAAC
>JBARMQ010000390.1:0-22163 GCA_049802535.1 Bryobacteraceae bacterium
AAGCGCCCACGGACCCCACGTTCGAAGATCTGTATAAGCGGTCGGCCATTCGCGCCGAGATTGCCCAGATGCGAGCGACGGGCGAGCCTTATTTCAAAACGATCACCGGTAAAGATGGCCTGCCGTACGAAGTCATTAGCAGCCTTAGAACTGACGATCGGCACCATTATTGGTACGTTTCGCTATGGCACAGCTTAAAGGCAAGCCGCGATTTATACAGGAAGTTTCGAGGCAATTTTCTGCTTTTCTTTCCACTCGCCC
This sequence comes from Bryobacteraceae bacterium, assembly GCA_049802535.1. Classification (GTDB taxonomy): domain Bacteria; phylum Acidobacteriota; class Terriglobia; order Bryobacterales; family Bryobacteraceae; genus Bog-105. Next base: position 262 of record JBARMQ010000390.1, read on the forward strand.
TGGTGGTGTGCATGGCTGTCAGTTGGTATTCCGCCGGCAAGGCGCTGACCGCTCTGCAGTCGGTGCAAAAGGCTGCTCAAGACATAACAGGTTCCAACCTGGGTTTGCAGATTCCGAAGCGGGGCGCGGATGATGAACTCGATCGCCTGATTGATTCGTTCAATGAGATGAGCGGCCGGCTGAAGGCATCGTTCGAGCACATCCGCCGCTTCTCGACAGATGTCTCCCATGAACTTCGCACTCCTTTGACAGCGATTCAAGGGCAATTAGAAGTGGCGCTTTTCACCGCGGCGAAACCGGAACAACTGCGCGAGGCGATCGAGAATGCGTTGCAAGACGTCGAGCGCTTGTCGAAAGTGGTGCGTGCCCTGCTGCTGCTCTCGCAATCGGAATCGGGCCAAATTCCGATGAACAAAAGCGTGCTCGATCTGAATTACTTAGTTCACGAGATCGTCGATCAGTTCCAGATCCCGGCTGAAGTACACAACCTGACTTTGACGCAGGAGATTACGGGTCCAGTGCTGTGCGAAGCGGACCAAACGCAGATCGAACGAGTGATCACCAATCTGCTGTCGAATGCCATTAAGTACACGCTTCCGGGCGGATGGATCAAGACTTGCGTCGAATCGGCGGGCGAACGGGTTCGGCTGGTTGTTGAAGATTCGGGCGTTGGAATTCCTCCGGCGCATTTGCCGCATATCTTCGATCGTTTTTATCGAGTGCCCGATCCGAATCCGGAAAAGGGCTTAGGCCTAGGGCTCAGCTTTGTTGCCGCCATCGTTAAGGCGCACGGCGGCGAGATCCAAGTCGAAAGCGAATTAGGGAAAGGATCCCGATTTGAAGTTTTGATTCCCGCGGGCCTGCCGGTGAATGTGATTACCGAACAATCGATACTGCAGGACTGACGATGACGCGCCGGGAACTGATGGCGAGCGGATTCGCACTGGTGCTGCCGCAATCCCGGCAATACACTTTCCACATTCTGGGATTGCTCAAGCCGCGTAAGCTCATCATCTGGCCGCAGCCGATGGGACGGTTGTTCGTTCAGATGTCTCGCGGGTCAGTTTCCCTGGAAGGTGTTCAGTCGTGTACTGTTTCGGTCGCAGATACTCCGATTGCGGTGACAAGTCCGAATGGACAGCAATGCGGGATGATGCTGGAAGTACCGGGCGTATTGCGGCGTAGATATCAAGGGACCCTGAACATTGGAAGCAGCGGCGAATTGCTTGTACCCGTGCTGACAATGGATCGCGAGGCGGCGGTGTCTTCGATTACCGGAGCGGAGATGCCGGTCAGCGGCGCTCCTCAACACGCGTTGACGGCGCAAGCGGTGGTGGCCCGTTCATTCTTGACCGCAGCCGCGCCTCGCCATATGGGATACGATTTCTGCGATACCACTCATTGTCAGTTTTTGCGTTCGCCTGCGGTAGAGGGTTCTCCCGTCGATAGAGGGGTTCGGCGAACGTCGGGACTCACGCTCGAGACACAAGGATCTGTCATTCCGTGCCGTTATTCGGCGGCTTGCGGAGGGCATACCGACGAGCGCGACGAGCTTGGGTATCGCTACCAATCCGTAGAATGCGAAGGATGCCGCGTGAACCACTATGCGCGGCGAGGCCACGGCTTGGGGTTGTGCCAGGAGGGGACAATTCACCTGGCGCGCAAAGGCTGGACGTACGAACAGATTCTGGCGCTGTATCTTCCGGCGTCAAGGCTGGGTTAGAGAGCGAATTTACGATCTGCGATTTCAATCGAGTCTTCTTTGCCAGATTAATTTTGAATAGCCGGATGGCCATTGAGCTTCCAGAATAAGTCGATTGGACCCTTCGAAGCGGAAATGCCGGACTTGCTCTGTTCCGATCCAATTAGGGAACGAACTGCCTTCTACGCGATGCACCACTACACCTTTCTCGACGTAGACCTTGAAAGATCCCCAGTAGCCGAGATATGTCCGGCTCGCCTCAATTGCTTCTTCGGCGGCCGCGCGAAGCGGATCTTCACTGACGAACCTTGTCGGGCTGTTGACTGACACCTGTGCCGACATGTGGCCATCGGCCTGATAGAGGATCGAACCTAAAGGAGAATCCCCGAAGGGCCGCGACACCTCGCCCGAAGACAGAATATCTTCGCAGGAGACCAAACCCCACGATCCCAGGAACGGAGATTCAGCCGCGATCGATTCGCTCACAGGTCCCATTGCCGTACACTTTTTTCCCGCTCAGACTTCGTCGCGCGACAAAGGTCGTTTCTTCTCTCGCACAGGCTCAGTGCAATTCTTTGAAAGTCTGCTGCGGTCATCGCGCGACTTCAACACCTCAGAGAGTATCTCAGCACATTGAACGGAACTGCGGGTGGCGTCTAGCTTGGCAACTTCGATCGATCCCAACCTCCACCGAGAGCTTTGATCAGCAGAACGCTGGCTTCCATGCGGCGGCGGATCAGATCGGCTTCCGTTCGCTGGTTCGTTAAAGCGATGCTTTGGGCAGTAATGACTTCGAGGTAGGTGACCAGGCCGCCCTTATAGCGATTGGTCGACAACTGCACGGACTCTTCGGCGGAGAGGGTAGCTTCATGCTGTTTCGCCGATTCCTGCTCTAATATGCGCAAGGCGGAGAGATTATCTTCCACTTGCTCAAAAGCGTTCAGCGTCGTCTGGCGATAGTTGCCGACTGTGTCATCGTACCCGGCTTGGGCGGATTCTACTTCGGCACGCCGACGTCCTCCATCGAAAATGGTCTCCGCCAGCTGTGGCCCAACTGCCCAAAACCGGCTGGGCCAATTGAACCAATTCGCAATATTTGAGCCCTGAAGTCCGCCGGTGGCACTGAGTAAGAGCTGCGGGAAAAATGCGGCACGAGCAATGCCAATCTCCTGATTGGCAACTGCTACTTGACGCTCTGCGGTTGCGATATCGGGCCGCCGTTGCAACAATTGCGACGGGACACCCACGGGAACGATGGGCGGCGATTGGCTTTCGGGCAGAGGCTTCGATGCTAATGAGAAATCCTCAGGGGCTTTGCCAATCAACACTGCGATCGCATGTTCGTATTGAGTGCGCGACACGCCAACGTCAATGTCCTGCGCCTGGACGGTATCGAGTTGGGTTTGAGCTTGCGCAACCTCGGCCTTTGATGCGATACCGCCGGTGAAGCGATTGCGTGTCAGTTCTAGGGCCTTGGTGTATGCGACCAATGTATCGTCCAGGATTCGCTTTTGTTCGTCGAGACTGCGTGCATCAAAGTAGTCGATGGCCAATTCGGCATGCAGACTCAGCTTTACGGTCTCCAGATCCGCGGCGCTTGCTTGCGCCTGTTCCTTGGCGGCTTCAATTGCGCGGCGAATACGCCCCCAAAGATCTACCTCGTAACTCATATCGACTGGCAAGACGAAGTTCGCCGCAGTGTCACGGCCGGGATAGCGATAGGGCTGATTGGCGGAGAGATGTTCGCTGGCGATCGACGGCGCCGTGCCCACGGTCGGATAAAGAGCCGAGCTGCTATACCGAATGTTGGCGCGCGCCTGCTGATAGTTCGCGGCCGCCACTTTTAGCGTTTGATTCGCCGGGTCGACCTGATCTTCGAGCGCATTCAAATCGGAATCGCCGAACAATTCCCACCACTTGCCGCGTAGAGCGGAATCTTCGGGATGCGCGGGCGTCCATCCATTCGCGCTCTGATAACTTGCCGGTGGAGTTTCCTTGTATGCTGACGGACTGGGAGCGGGAGGAGCGTTGTATTTCGGACCGACTGTGCAGCTTGTCAAGACAATCGAAGCCAGAGCGATTGGAATTACCGCGCGTTTCACGAGGCAGAACCTTTCGTAATTTGAACTTGTTGGCCGGAATTCACTGAGTCGCTGGGGTTTACAATGACTTGATCGGCGGCCGCGAGGCCATTGGTGATTTCAACATCGTTGCCGAAATCCCGGCCCATTTTCACGCTTCGCAATTCGACATGGCCATTCTGTACCACGGCTACTTGGAGGCCTTCCGCGCGAAACAGCAAGGTATTGGCAGGAACGGTGAGTGCATTTGTTTTGGATGGCAGCTTGAGATGTACGACCGCATAGGCTCCGGGCAGCAGCTCGCCACTTGCATTGTTGACATCAACCTCGACTAACAGCGTTCTCGACGCGAGGTCAATCGAATCGGCGGTGCGGACCAGCTTTCCTCGAAAGATACGGCCAGGGAATTCGGCTAGGGTAATATCGGAGGTCATGCCGCTACGTGCGGCTTTCGAATAGGTCTCCGGCACGTTCACGTAGGCGCGTAAGACACGTGTCGCGGCTTCGTGAAACAGCTCCTTACCCGGAGAGTTCGCACCAGCATCGATCAGCGCACCGATATCGATGTTGCGCGCGGTAATGACTCCATCGAACGGAGCGTAGACTTTCTGAAACGAGACAATCTCTTCCAGGCGGCTTACAGCCGAGTTGTTCGCATTGAGAATGGCCTTCTTCGCGGCGAGGTCACTGACCTTCTCGTCCGTCTCCTGTTGCGAGACCGAGTCGGTTTTCAACAAAAACTGATACCGTTTCGCCGTGCTCTGGGATAAATCCAAGTTGGCCTGAGCGGTAGCCAAGTCCGCCTTTGCCTGTTGGAGTTGACGGTCGATTTCCGGCGTTTCGATTTCGGCCAAGAGTTGGCCCGAAGTCACATGGGCGCCAATATCGACGTACCATTTCCGCAGGTAGCCGCTCGCCCTGGCATAAATGGGCGTATCGGTGAAGGCCTGCATATTACCAGGCAGGGCAATCTCCTCGGCTGCGTTGCTGAATCGCGGATGAATGACGGCTACTGAAGGGATTGCAAGCTGGTTCGTCTGCTGCGCGAGGGCGGACTCAGCGCGCGCGCGTGAATCAATGCCGGACACGATGACGTACCCTAGCGTGACCGCGAAGACGGCCAGCAGCAACATCGCTCCGACCCACGATCGCCGCTTAGTGGGCGGTGACGCACTGTCCTTCTTTGGTTCTAAGGCTTGTCCTTCTTCGACTGGCATAAATCTCCTCGAAATACGTCAAATGTGAACGGGCCGCTGTGTCCGTTTGGCGGCCTCGCCGGCGCTGTCCAGCTTCTTCGATCTGTGGAGCAAGCTGAATACCGACGGTACAAAGAACAAAGTCGCCACAGTCGCGCACAGCAACCCGCCGATGACAGCGCGGCCCAGAGGAGCGTTCTGTTCCCCGCCCTCTCCTAAGCCAATGGCCATCGGTATCATGCCAATGATCATGGCGAGGGCAGTCATCAGCACCGGCCGGAATCGGGTCGAGCCGGCGTCAAGCGCGGCTTCTATCGAATTGCCGTGTTCGGCTAGTTTTTCTTTGGCGAAGCTGACCACAAGAATGCTATTGGCAGTGGCCACACCCATGCACATAATGGCGCCCATGAGCGCAGGTACGCTGAGTGTGGTGTGAGTGCCAAACAGGAAGAGCACAATACCAGCCAATGCGGCGGGCAAAGCGCTGATGATGATAAAAGGATCGAGCCACGATTGAAAATTGACGACAATCAGCAAATAGACCAGCACAATCGCAAAGGCCAAGCCGGCCAGCAGTCCTAAGTAAGAACTTTTCATGGTCTCGAGCTGGCCGCGAATGACGGCTTGCGTACCTCGCGGCAAATACTTGCGGTTGGCATTCAACACCTGATCGATGCCGCGTCCGACCGCCCCCAGATCTCGTCCCTGAACAGAGCCATAGATGTCAACTGTTCGGCGGATGTCGTAGTGGGTAACCACGCCAAGCTCACTATCGCGGCTGAGCGATGCAATGTCACTCATAATCTCCGGCTGCTTTTGTCCCGCGCCGCTGATGGGAATGTTCGATAAATCAGACATAGATTGAACGTCATACTGCGGCGTTTGCGCAACCATGTTGTAGCTGACGCCGTTCTTATAATTCAGCCAGAATGTCGGAGCAGTTTGAAAGCTTCCGCTTAATGAGATCAGGAGGCTGCGCGCGATGTCGTTTTGATTGAATCCGCTCTCTGCCGCTTTCGTGCGGTCGACCTGAATGTGAATGCGGGGTTCATCGAAGGTTTGGTGAACATGTAAATCAACCGCGCCAGGGATCCGTTCCAATTGCGGAAGAATGCGATCGGCAAACGCGCGGCTGTTTTCCACATCATTACCGACGATTTGCAGGTCAATGGGAGCAGGCAAGCCGAAATTCAAGATTTGGCTCACCATGTCGGCGGGCAGGAAATAGAACGTTGTTCCTGGAAACTCCTTGGGCAGGTTCTTGCGTAGTTCGCTGACGTACTCTTCGGTTGGCCGATGTTTCTGGGCTAACGTCACAAGAATGTCAGCGTCACCCGTGCCAATTTGGCCGGAGTTACTGTAGGAAAGATTGATACTGCTGTAGGGCAATCCGATGTTGTCTAAAATCGTGACGAGCTGATCCTTGGGAATTGCACGACGGATTGCGTTGTCCACCTGATCGCACAGGCGAGCGACTTCTTCGATACGGGTGCCGGTTTTTGCCCGAACGTGCATTTTAAATTGGCCGGCGTCGGTAGACGGAAAGAAGTCCTGTCCAAGGTACGGAACCAGCGCCGCCGATAAGAGGCACAACAGCAAGAAGACGGGCACAAAGATCCATCTGCGATAGACCATCGTCGTCAAGATCGCTTGATAGTTTGCGCGTACCGCCTCAAAACCGCGCTCGAAGGCGCGTTGAAACAACTTGAACGGATTTCGCGTGCGTCCGAGATGGTGTTCCTTGACGCGCAACAGATACATGGCCAGCGTGGGTACGAGGGTTCGAGAAAGAACGTAGGATGCGAGCATCGCGAAAACGACCGCTTCCGCGAGCGGCACAAACAGGTAGCGCGCGACACCACTTAGGAAGAACATAGGCAAGAACACGATGCAAATGCAAAGCGTTGAGACGAGTGCCGGAACGGAGATTTGCGCGGCGCCTTCGAGAATCGCCGTGTGAAGGTCGTTCCCTTCTTCGAGATACCGCTCAATGTTCTCGATCGTGACCGTTGCGTCGTCCACCAGGATGCCGACCGCAAGCGCCAGACCACCCAGCGTCATGATGTTGATGGTTTCGTGGAGCGCGCTTAAGACAATGACGGAAGTGAGGATGGAGAGCGGAATTGAAATCGCAATGATTAAGGTGCTGCGCCAACTGCCAAGAAATACCAGGATCATGATGCCCGTCAGGCCCGCGGCAATGATCGCTTCGCGCACCACACCTTGAATTGCGGCGCGCACGAAAATGGATTGATCGGCCAGAGGTTGAATCTTCAGCGCGGGCGGTAATGTGGATGCCACTTTTGGTAACGCAGCACGGATACCACTGACAATGTCTAACGTCGAAGCGTTGCCAGCTTTAAAAACACTGAGCAGTACGCCGCGTTGCCCGTCCTGCCGAACGATATTGGTTTGCGGAGCGAAGCCATTGCGCGCATGCGCCACGTCGCGCAGATAGATGGTCGTTCCATTCACCACTTTTACGGGAAAGTCGTTCACTTCCTCGACAGTCCGCGGGCTCATGTTCATCTGCACGTCATATTCGAACTGCCCCATCTTGGCGGTTCCGGACGGGAGCAGAAGATTTTGGGCGTTGATGGCGTTTAGGACTTCTAGCGGTGATAGGCCCTTGGCTTGCATCTGCGACGGGCTGAGATCGATCATGATCTGTCTCTGCTTGCCGCCGTAGGGCCACGGAATCGATGCGCCTGGAACCGTTACCAGCTGTGGACGAATGAAGTTTTGACCGAAGTCGTTCAGATCCTGTTCCGTCAAAGTCTTACCCGAAAGCGCGAGCTGGAGGATCGGCACGGTCGATGCGTTGTAAGTCAATACCAGTGGCGGAGTAATACCTGGCGGCATTTGGCGCAAGCTGGTTTGCGAGACAGCTGTCACCTGCGCGATTGCCGTCGTCAGATCCGCATTCGGTTGCAGAAAGATGCGCACGACGGCGGTGCCATTTAGGGTCGTGGATTCGATATGCTGAACGTCGTTCACGAGCGTTGTGAGTACGCGTTCGTAGACGGAGGTAATGCGACCCTCAAACTCCTCCGGATTGAGACCGTTGTACTGCCAGATGACGGAGATGACGGGTATGTTGATGTTCGGGAAGATGTCAGTCGGAGTTCTGAGAATGGCGATCGGGCTAACGATCAGGATCAATAATGCCAGGACAATAAACGTATAGGGGCGTGAAAGCGCTACTCTGACAATCCACATTTTAAGGAGCTACTCCACTGCCTGTACCGATTATTAACGATACTAGAAAGTTTCGAAAAGTTGCAACAGCGGATCACGCGCCGCCATCGAATAGGCGATTCGTACTAACATGATTCGCACCGAGGAAGAGTGCCCAAAGGGCCGAGGCCGCCCCCGAGATGAAGAGACGCGCCACCGCATTCTGCAGGCCGCACTTGAGGTTCTCGAAGAAGTAGGGTTCGCTCAGGTGACTACCGAGGCGATCGCTGAGCGGGCGGCGTCAAGCAAGGCGACTATTTATCGTTGGTGGCCTAACAAAGCTGCGGTCTTGATTGAAGCTTTTCGAGAGGCAGTCACGCCTGAGCTGCCCTTCCCTGACACCGGCTGCGTTCGCAAGGATTTTCAACTTCAGTTGCGTAGCTTTGTAAGTATGCTGACCGGAAGGCGCGGGCGCATCTTCGCCGCATTTCTTGGCGCAACGCAAAACGACGCGGAAGTCGCCGCCGCCTTTCGTTCCTCATGGCTGACCCCGCGCCGCAAAGTAGCGAAACTGGCACTGGCAAAGAAGATGGAGCGAGGGCAGCTAAGGCCGGGGTTAGACTTGGACGTGGTTCTCGACCTGTTATACGGACCCATTTATTATCGCGTGCTGACAGGTCACGCCCCACTCACGGTCGAGTATGCCGATCAGCTTGCAGAAGCCGCACTCGACGGCTTAGTTCAAGGTAAAAACGCTCTTCCGGCCGGCTAATCCCCTGGCTTCGCCGCAGCTAAGGCCTGATTTCCGCCATTCGCGACAACATCGCGCTTTTTCACGGGAGAGAATTGACAGCAGAGCGTTCCTACTTCTAACATGGACCTGTTTAGTCCTAGATAGTACATGGGGCGCTATGTAATTTACTTTACTTAAGGACCAATCGGCGCTTTTGCTCTTGGCGGAGGGAGCGCCGGTTGGCCCGTTCGACAACCATTGGGCTGGCGACTCCCGATTGTAGGCTCGCCAGCTCGCGAAGTTCAATAGCGCGGTAGTAACCGGCGCCGGAGGGTCACGAGTGGCTAGTAAGCGAATCAAAAGGAAAACGATCGTTCGAAAGAAGCTGACGGGCGGCCGATACTGGGTGGCCATGGGCACTTTGGCAGCATATGGCGCGGTGGGAAGCGGCAAGCTGGCTTTAGCTCAACAAGGGACGCCGGGTGGAAGTGCGTCTTCCAAGGGAGAAATCCAGGGCTTGCCGGAACGGCGCTACGCGATTGCCGCTGGCGATTTGAGTACGGTGATTGGCGAGTTTGAAAAAGTAGCCGGAGTGCACGTAGAAGCCGGCGACCGGGCGCTTTTGGATGTCGCCTCGCCAGGCGTCACAGGCGTATTCACGGTGGAAGAGGCGCTAAAAAAAGTGCTCGCCGGTACAGGCCTGTCTTATGCGTTTAGAGGCACGTCATCGGTAGTCTTGCAGGTGGCAACGCAAAAAACGTCAGTTGACGTAAATGCGACGGCGCCGGCAATTCTAGAGTCATCTATGCCGAAGTATCAAGCGCCGTTGATCGATACTCCGCAAACCATTACTGTCGTTCCGCAACAGACCATGGCGCAACAAGGTGACACTACTTTGCGCGACGCATTGCGGAACGTCGCCGGTATCAGTTTGGCGGCCGGCGAGGGCGGGTCGCAAGGCGATAACCTTACCATTCGCGGCTTCACCGCCCGAAACGACCTATTTATCGACGGAATGCGCGATTTCGGTAGTTATTATCGGGATCCCTTTAACACGCAGGAAGTGGAAGTCTTACAAGGTCCGTCTTCGGTGACATTCGGACGCGGCTCTACCGGCGGAGTCGTAAACCAGGCGAGCAAAACGCCGGACTTGAACCAGTTCATTAACGTTGGTCTGGAGTTTGGGACGGACGACACGCGCCGCGCCACCATCGACCTCAATGCTCCTGTGCCGCTATTTGGATCCACTGCCGCATTCCGATTGAATGCCATGGGCGATATAGGCGATGTTGCCGGACGAGATGTTGCGGAGAACCGGCGAGATGGTTTTGCGCCTTCGCTATCCTTCGGTCTGGGTACACCGACGCGGTTGTCTCTGAGCTATGTGCATCAGAACGAAGACGACGTGCCGGATTACGGAATACCGTGGCTGTTTAACAACCCTGCGCCGGTGAACCGCAGCGAATATTACGGTTTACAAGACGGCAATTTTCTGCGGACGTATGACGATATCGGGACGGCGCGGCTGGAGCACGACATCAATAGCAAGGTGATGATTCGCGATCAGGTTCGATATGCCAATTATGTTCGCGACGTCGTCATTACAGAGCCCCAGCTTACGGGCATTACGTTCGGCACTCCGCTGAGCGCGATGCAAGTGACCCGGCACGAGATCGGCGTTAACAGCACAGAAACCTACCTTGACGAACAGTTGGATCTTACGGCGCGCTTCAAGACTGGGTTCATGAAGCATACGTTTGTTACGGGAATAGAAGCGGGACGAGAAACGTCGGATCCGAGTCGGCCTGCGTTCACCGCGCCGACGACGAGTCTGCTCAATCCGAATCCGGATCAGCAGTTGAATCCCAATCCCACGATTACGACTCGGGTGAACGACAGTGCTGTTAGCTTAGGTGCATATGCAATCGACACAATCAGTCTAGGCCAGAAATTTGACCTGACCGGTGGTTTGCGATTCGATCGCTTCGACGACACCTATAGCCAATTCGTACCGCCAGCCACACATTTTGAACGCGTCGACCAAATGCCGACATGGCGGGCGGCGGCCGTTTACAAGCCGATTTCGATTGGAAGCATCTATTTCGATGCGGGGACGTCATTCAACCCATCCGCGGAGACGCTTTCGCTCAGTGCCGGGACGGCCAATCTGCCGCCGGAAAAGAACCTGACGTATGAGTTCGGCACGAAGTGGGGCGTACGCAACAACCGGCTGACGATCAATAGCTCATGGTTTCGAACCACCAAGGCCAATGCTCGCGAACAGGACCCGGCGAATACCTTGCTCTATGTCCTCGCAGGAAATCAGCGGGTGAGCGGCGTGGAGGCGGACATACGTGGCCATGTGACCAGCCGATGGGAAATGCTCTCGAGCTACGCCTATATGGATAGCCGGGTGGTCAGCTCGCAATATTATCCGGGCGCCATTGGCTATCCGCTGGCGAACGTTCCGAAAAATTCGTTCAACTTCTGGAGCGCTTATCATCTGCCGCACCATTTTGAATTCGGCGCCGGAGCCAATTACGAGTCAAGCCGAACTGCTAGCTCTACTGTTCCGCTGGATCCAACCACTGGTCTGATCAAGGAGGTTCCGGGCTACTGGGTATTCAATGCAATGGCGAGCCATCCGTTAGGCGAGCACATCGACGTGCAAGTGAACGCGTACAATCTTGCCAACCGCTATTACTATGACGAGATTCATCCTGGACATATTGTGCTCGGTCCGGGGCGATCGGCTCTCATCGGATTCAAGTTCAAGTTTTAGCGATGGGATGGATCTGAAGTGCTACTACCCGTACCCGACGTATTGACGCCTGCGGAGGTTCAGGAGGCTCGACGAATTTTGGACGCTTCCGATTGGGTTGACGGCCGCGTAACAGCAGGCCATCAATCCAGCCGGACCAAGGACAACATGCAGATTCCCGAGAGTCATCCGGCGGCCAGGCAAGTGGGTGAAATGATCTTGAACGCGCTCGGTCAAAATGCGTTATTCATTTCCGCTGCTTTACCGAACCGTGTATTCCCGCCGCTATTTAATCGCTACCAAGGCGGCCAGTCGTTCGGCACGCATGTTGATAATGCGATCCGGCAAGTCGCCGGCACGGGTCACCGCATTCGCACAGATCTTTCCGCAACGCTTTTCTTAGCGGAGCCGAATGAGTATGACGGCGGCGAGTTAGTCGTTGAGGACACGTTTGGAACGCACAGTGTGAAGCTGCCGGCGGGACATATGGTGCTTTACCCCGCGACCAGTCTTCACCACGTCCGTCCGGTGACTCGCGGCGCAAGAATCAGCTCATTCTTCTGGATTCAGAGCATGATTCGCGAAGACTCACAACGAACGCTTTTATTCGATCTCGATTCTGCGATTCAGCGACTAAACCGCGATAACGCCAGTCATCCGTCAGCGGTTCAGTTCACGGGTGTGTACCACAATTTATTGCGGCAATGGGCTGAGATCTGATTGTTCAGAGATCTAAGGTGGTTAGCCGCCAGGACGGCGCGTCTTCAAATTGAAGGCTCTCCGTCTCTGCCTTCGCGGATCGTGAATTTCGCCAGGCCGCGGAGGCCGCGATGATTGCCAAAACGATCAGGATAGCGGCATAACGGGCCGGGCTATTCAGCGCACGCCGTTCGAAGTCCGCCACTTGCAATACGATCTCGCAGATCAGAAGAATGCAGATCCAAAACACGATATGAACGTTTGATTTGCCTGGCAGCCAGGAACAAGTGAACGGAATTTTCTGTTCACCCAGGAGGCCCAACTCAGCCATCGTTATGCCAAGGAATCCAAGCAGGACAAGATGCCCCACGGCCGGCCGCCAAGGCCACATCGATAGGAACACAATCGCTGAACTCATCCAGGCTGGCGCCACTGCGAGCAGCCATAGGGAACGTCGCATCGCCGCCATACAATGCGTTCCTGCGTGGAGCGGCGTCATGCGGAAGATCCAATTGGCAGGCAAGTCGAGAGGCAGCGAAAAAACAGCTCGCATTCCAACGATCCAAAAGCCCATCAGGATGATGCTTGCTGCCAGCAGCGGCGCACTGACTTGATGCCAGGGATCTATTCGTATGGTCTCCGAGAGCTCTTTAACAACCGGGCTTCTGAGCAGAAACACTGCGACGGCGAATCCAACGCCCAGGTAGAAAGCAAGCATCATGCGATGCTGACGGCTGCCCAGCAATGTCCGCGCACTGAATTGAAGAATGGCCTTCTCGACTGAAGTGCCGAAGACTGGCAGCAATGTTTTCTCTACCGTGCGGAATCGATTCCGCTCACCCAGTGCGAGCCATTTGGCGCGGCGGCCAGGCGGCAGAATGTCTGGTTCTTCCATGATTTTGCGCAAGGTGCGGAAGTACGACAATGCATAAACGACCGCGGTTGCACCGACTGCCAGCGCCAAGGCGATCCAAGCCCGAGTAGCGAGCGACGCCAGCGCCGGAGAACCGTTCAGCTGCTGAAAAAGACCAAGGAACCAATATGATGGCGACCAATCCGGTGGTCCCGTACTCCGCACATCGAAGGGATCCGGCGCGGCTATCAGCGGCTGAAGGAAGTACACGCTGATTAGCAAGCAGAAGACGGCTAATTGCAGAAAGGACGAGACGCGCAGAAACCATTGCCGGGGAAGCAGGTTCGCTGCTACCCCTTGCAGACCCAACACTGAGTAATAAACGAATGCACCAGCAGCTAACATAGTGATCCAATAAACGGCGAACAAATGAATCAGACCGATGGCGCCGCCGCTCGCGGGAATCGCAACGGAGGAAAGCGAAAGTGCTGGCAAGCCGGCCAGCCTTTGGCGTAGGTGTAGTCCAACCAGATCAGCGCTTAAGTAGCCATTCGACAGAACGACGCCAGCGTCGTCTTCTTTCGGATCGAAAAATGCAAAGCTTGATTGACCTACGCTGCCGCCATCGTGAAAATAGCAACCATCCGGACTGTACAACCAAATCAGGGCAATGCGCGTTCCCGGAAGCATATCCACGTCTCCGCGAAGCCTGTGCGATTCGACTAAAGCGGTCGAAAGGACACCGCCATTTGCATGTGGGTACAGGTTTGCTTCAAGGTAAGTAAGCATGTCGGCGGCGGTGGAGTGCAATGCCCCTGCGCCAGCCAGTGCGTCGAAATCCCAACCACGAACGGGATCGCCATAGGCATGGGGGACACGTCTAAATCCATCAGGTCCCTCATTGAGACCGTTGTGCCCTTGCATGGCGCGGCTCTGTTGTTCGGGCGAAAGGGATACGACCGTATCTTTCAACCCGAGCGGACTGGTAATTTCTGTCTTCACTAAATCCGCGTAGCTCATCTGCGCACGGTTCGCCAACAATTGTCCTAGCAGGCCAACGCCTATATTGCTGTAACTGAAGGAAGGGTGAGCCGGCTTTTGGACGCCGTGCCGCTCGATGTATGCATAAAGATCCGCCGCGTGATAGTTGGCGAATGGATTGTCCGGGTCGGCTGGATGAAAGTCGCTGGGCATGCGGGGCAGACCGGCGTGCTGGGTAGCGAGATCGAGCAGTGTGATTTCGGGTCCGCCCGGTTTTTCGACAGTTTCAGGCGGTAACAGTTGCCGGACGGGCTCATCCAGTTTCACCATGCCCTGCTCAGCCATTCTCGCCAGAGTGAGGGCCGTAAAAGTTTTTGTAAGAGAGGCGATTTCAAAGATTGAATTCGACTTCGCGGTTCCATACGTAAACACCCGCCGCACTCCATGCCTCACTACTCCAATGGCAACCCCGGCGTGTGCGAAGATGCCGTCGTGTTGCAACTGCTCTAAATCGCGGCTCATTACCGAGGGCATCTGGGAGGCTTGGAGCGCAGGCAAGGCTGGTTCAGATGCGAACACCGGCAGCGTTTGTGCTGCGATGTGTTTGTTGAAGGCGAGCGGCCAAACAAGACCGGCCATCGCGTGCAGTGCAAGAATCAGCAGGCTAAGAGCCGTTCCGACAGCGGTGATTTTGGCCAGAAATATCGTTCGCGCGCGCACCGGTAGCGGCCCGAGGATCATAAGATCCCGCTTATCTGGAAAAGTAGAGTTCCAGGTCAACACGGCGAACAGACCCACCAGCAACATCGTTGTCGCAATGAGGAAATGCTGGATACTCCACACACCGATCAGAAACATTTGTCCGGGCACGGCCAGCTTCCCGCCGAAATACAAAGCGGGCAGCGAAAAGAGCAGGCTAATAAAAACCAATAGCGCCACAAACTGTCCCTGTAGCGTACTTGCATCTCCGCGTGCGTGGATGGATAACGCTTCAATGTCGATAAGCCGCCGGAGGAAGTCACGATACAAGACGTGAAATTGGTGTTTGCTCATGGCAACGGCTGAGGCCGTCCCTATGTAGCATACTGCGTTAGTCCTTTGGAATGTTCAATTAGCTTGCGAGGGTGGCTAGGCTATGGGGCTGTTTCACGGCCCTAGCCGCCGCCATTCACAATCGAAGTAGGTAAATACGTCTGCTAGCTAGCTCTATTACTTCCATCTACTTAACGTACTTATATAAGGTTCTACTGCAACCCCCCGCTACTGATGTGCCGCTAGACTTTCGCGCAGGAGCACTAATCGCTTTTTATGTCTTCTAACCGAATTTTGTGCGGCGCGAATCGCGAACATCCGGCCTCTTCGGAGCGCGTAGGCGTGCCTGCACCGAGTGTTCGATCTCGATTCTGCGATTTAACGTCTGAACCGCGATCACGCCAGTCATCCGGCAGCCGTTCAGTTCACGGGCGTGTACCACAACTTGTTGCGGCAGTGGGCTGAGATCTGATGGTTCAAAGATCTAATGCGGTTAGACGCCAGGACGGCGCGTCTTCAAATTGAAGGCTCTCCGTCTCTGCCTTCGCGGATCGTGAATCTCGCCAGGCCGCGGACGCCGCGATGATTGCCAAAACGATCAGGATAGCGGCATAACGGGCCGGGCTATTCAGCGAACACAATATGGACGTTTGATTTGCCTGGCAGCCGTGGAGCGGCGTCATGCGGAAGATCCAATTGGCAGGCAAGTCGAGAGGCAGCGAAAAAACAGCTCGCGCCTGTCTACCGTTAGGGGGTCAGTCCACCGGATCTCCAACGTCCGACAAACGGACGTTTTTGCGTCGTCAAAAAGTTTTGGAGAAATTGAGCCTGGCGTGCCAGTTCGTGTTCGATTCGACGCTTTTTGTCGACTGCCAAATCGGATGCTGGTCTGTTTTGATACGTTAAATGATCTCGTGACGCTATCAACCGTCTGGCAAATCCTCTTCTACTCTTGGACCTCCTCCGAAATCCTTATCGCCGTCCTCACCCGCACGCGCAGGGGTAGCGGCGGAAAGGTGTCTGACCGTGGCTCGATGCTTATCCTCTGGCTCGTCATTGTCTCCTCCATCACGGCTTGCGAGTGGATCAGCGGCGTGAATCCGCCCAACATGTTCGGCGGCGCGCACTGGCCGAGGACCGCAGGCTTGATCGTAATTGTGTGCGGCCTTGCCATTCGCTGGACCGCCGTTTTCTCGCTCGGTAAAGCCTTCAGCGCCAACGTTGCCATTCGCGAGTCGCAAACGATAAATACGTCTGGCCTTTACGGCCTCGTGCGACACCCGTCGTATCTGGGGCTGCTGCTAGTGTTTCTCGCTGTCGGCTTGCACTCGCGCCATTGGCTTGCGTTTGGTTTTGCGGTGATCCCCACTACCGCTGCGCTTCTGTATCGCATTCATGTGGAAGAAGAGGCGCTGCATTTAGCGTTCGGCGACGAGTATGAAGCATATAGCAAACGCACGAAGCGTTTGATTCCTGGAGTACTTTAAACGATGGCAGCTCTCGCCGAACCGTTGCTTATGACGGTTGAGCAATTTGACGCATTATCCGAGCCCCAGGACGTTCTTGAAGAGCTCCACTCAGGACTTCTTGTTGCTCTGCCTAGACCGAAAGCATGGCATGTCAAGCTTCAAATGAAGTTGACACAGTTGCTTCAGCCGCTCGTTACCGGGCGAGGATACATCGTTATGGAACTACCGGTCCGGGCCGTCTCCGAGTATGATGTGCGCGCCGCGCGGACGTTGGGTTCGTGTCCAAAAGACGCTGGGACGAAGTCAACGGCTACCAGAGCAATTCCCGCAATGGTGCCAACAAACGCCTGGCCTTTAGGCCCACCAGCATAAAACCCCCCAGTGACTTGGCCGAAGGCGTTGATACGAGATGTGTGTGAGTCGCCGGGAGGCAAGGTATCAGAGCGGTTTCCACCGCAGTTCCAATGAATGGCTTCACAGATGCGTGGGACTGCAGGCTGATCAACCCCGCCACGTAGCGTACTTGCAGCTCCGCGTGCGTGGCTGGATAAGGCTTCTATGTCGATAAGGCGCCGGAGGAAGTCACGATGCAAGACGTGAAATTGGTGTTTGCTTATGACAACAGTTATGCCTAAACTACACCTCCCTATGTAGCATACTGTATCGTTTATAGGTCTGTTTCATGGCGCTAGCCGGCATCATTCACAACCGAATTCAGTAAATCAATTGTCTATATAACTATATCTTTATCAGCTATTTAAAGACTATTATATAAGGTTCTACTGCAACTCATGGCAACTGATGTGCCGCTAGACTTTCGCGCAGGAGCACTAATCCCTTTTTATGTCTTCTAACCGAATTTTGTGCGGCGCGAATCGCGAACATCCAGCCTCTTCGGAGCGCGTGGGCGTGCCTGCACCCAGTGAAGTTATTAAGCTTACTCTGATTCTGAAGCGTCGCAAGCCGGCCTCAGATCAGCATCCCATTACCACCCGATTCACAAATGAATCGCTGGCAGAGACTCACGGCGCAGATCCGGCAGACATCGCTGCTGTCGAAGAATTCGCGTCGGAGCATCATTTCACCATCACGCAAATGAATCCCGCCGCCAGGGCGGTGACCATAGCCGGCCCATTGTCGGCGCTGGCGGCTGCGTTTGGAGCACATTTAGAACTCCGCCGCGTGGGAGACCGGGTAGTCCGCACTCGCGAGGGCGCGTTGGAAATTCCTGAGTGCCTCGCCGGAAAGGTCGAGGCGGTTCTCGGATTTGACCAGCGCCCGGCCGCAAGAACCTATCACGCGGTGAAGCCGCGCGCATCAAAGTCGTATTCATACAACCCCCGCCAAGTCGCGGAGATGTACAATTTCCCCACCAATACCGGTGCGGGCCAGACCATAGCACTTATTGAGTTGGGCGGTGGCTTCCAATCGTCCGATCTGAAGAAGTATTGGAAACAGATTGGCGTACCGAATGTTGCTGTGACGGCGGTTTCGGTCGATGGAGCGCAAAATGCTCCGGACGGCGACGCTAACAGCGCGGATGGCGAAGTGGTTCTCGATATCGAAGTCGCTGGAGGAATTGCGCCAGCGGCCAAGATCGCGGTTTACTTTGCGGCGAATACGGATCAAGGCTTTCTGGACGCCATCAACTCAGCGATCCACGATACGGTGCGTAAGCCATCCGTTATTTCCATCAGTTGGGGCGGACCGGAATCGGACTGGACGCCGCAGGCCATGAATGCATTCAATGCAGCCTTCCATGATGCCGCTTTGCTGGGCATTTCCGTTTGCGTTGCCGCTGGCGATAACGGCTCTTCCGATGGCGTTAGCGACGGCAAAAACCATGTCGACTTCCCTGCTTCGAGCCCTTGGGTTCTGTCGTGCGGAGGAACCAACCTGGTTGGCGCCAATGGCAAAATTACTTCCGAAACGGTGTGGAACGACGGTTCTGAGGGAGGTGCGACTGGCGGCGGCGTCAGTTCTCACTTCTCGCAGCCCTGGTATCAGGCCTTCACCACCTTACCGGTAAAGGGCGGCAAGACGGCGCTTACGGGCCGCGGCGTGCCCGATGTTGCCGGCGTCGCCGATCCCGAGACCGGGTACGTGATTTTGGTCGACGGATCTGAAGGCGTGATTGGCGGCACCAGCGCCGTCGCTCCTCTTTGGGCTGGTCTCATTGCTCTCTTGAATCAAGAGATCGGCAAAAACGTAGGCTTCTTCCATTGGGATCTGTACAGCACTCTCAAAGGGAAGGCTTTGAACGACATCACCAGTGGCAACAATGGATCCTACATCGCCGCCAAGGGTTGGGATGCCTGCACTGGGCAGGGTTCGCCAAATGGCCAAGCGATTCTGGCTCTCCTGAAAACTTTGATGGCCTAGAATTCGCGACAGGACGCAAGAGATCCGGGTTCTTACGGGAGCCCGGGTCCTTGTACCGACGCCTGGCAGTTGAGCCGGAGATAACCCCGTACATCGGCAGGGTTGCCTTCCACTTTGAGTGAAAGACAGTCTTCAATGTAATCGCATATTTCGAACTCTTCGAGAGTTCCCTCGCTGAGGGCGACCGAAATTCCATAGCGGCCTGGGTAAAGCTCAGGAACATGGAAAGTGAAGTCGCAGGTAATCGCCTCGCCTCCATCCAAGGCTTTTAAAGCCGCCCCATCGCGCGTAGTATTCGTTCCGAATATCGTCTCTCCTTTGGCATTGCGAACCAGAAATCCAACTAACGGTAGCGAAATCGGATGATGGGCCAACACGCTGACGCGAATCGTCAATGGCGTTCCCGGATTAGCGGCCGATACGTCAGCCTGCCATTGGTTGAGCAAGGCGGCGCCGACCACATTGCCCCTTCGCGATCCGTATCGGTAGCCGTGAGTGCCGATCGGCGTGGCAAAGAAGTCCCGCGTTTCGCTGGCCGGAGATGTAGAGTGATTATTCTCACGAGCACTCGCAACAGATACGCCCTTTGTTACTGTAAATGCCAAATACCGCGCCAGCACGGTATCCGCTTCGCCCAAACCAGCGACGTGGCCGTGATCTAGCCACAAGCATCGATCGCAAAACGCCTTGATATCGGTCGGGGAGTGCGAGACCATCAGGATCGTTTTGCCCATATCACGAATTTGGTGGATCTTGCGCATGCAACGCTGCCTGAAGTAAACGTCGCCGACCGCAATGGCTTCATCGATGATTAGTATGTCCGGCTCCACGTGTATCGCAATCGCAAATGCAAGGCGCATTGCCATTCCAGTCGAGTATGTCTTGACCGGTTGGTCGACAAAACTCCCAATTTCGGCAAAGTCTTCAATTTCGGGCAAGCGTTCTGTGATTTCGCGCCGGGACATGCCTAAAATTGCGGCATTCATATAGACGTTTTCACGCCCCGTAAACTCGTTGTTGAAGCCTGACCCTAATTCAAGCAACGCCGATATTCGTCCGACGGTCTTAACGTTGCCGCGTGTCGGTTGCAGAATACCGGCGATGATTTGCAGCAACGTGCTCTTACCGGATCCGTTGACTCCCACAATGCCAAACGACTCGCCTCGAGCCACCGTGAAATTAACATCTTCGAGCGCCCAAAAATCCTGGTGGAAACTGACAGACTGCACGACCAGCAACTCCGCTAACCTCTGCGCGCCGGAGCGGTAAAGAGGATAGCTTTTGGCGAGGTGTTCCACCTCTATGCTATTCACCGCAGACATCTTTTATCGATAGGCGTGGAGAACCGTACGCTCAAACGGATGCCCGACAGGCATCACGTAACCACGGTGCTTACCGACTTCCTCGACGTGGCTGAACCCAAACTTTTTTAGTAACTGCATAAAGCAAGGCTTGGTCGGCATCCACCAACAAACGTGATCTTCTTCAGGATCCGCGCCGCCTCGATAGACCATCCCTGAAAAATCTCCCAATTCGGGCATCTCTTGCGCGATCACGAGGCGTCCCTTGGTCAAGGGAGCGATGGCGGCCAATGCATCGAACGGTCTTAATGTGTGAAGAAGCACGTCGCCGACAAACACCAAGTCGAAGCCTTCGGTGCGATCAAGCAGCGAAAGCGTCAGGTTGTAAACGGTCGAATAAACTCGTTTAACATGCGATTTAAGACGGCCGGCGCAGAAGCGGAATGGTCCTTCGAGCAGCAAAAAGTACAATTCTTCCGGCGAGAACTGGGCTTCGTACTCCTCCAGCGGGCCTGAGCGGCGCGGGAACATCATGCGCTGTATTTTGCGGATGTTCGTCTCAACATCCTGGCCGGGGAAACGATCCAGGTCAAAAAGGGAAGGTAGTTCTACGGAAGTCACCTGCGCGCCGCGCTTCTCAAATTCAAAGGCAAAGAAACCCGTGGCCGATCCAACATCTAGGACCGACTTACCAGTCAGATCTTTGGGAAATCCAAAGTTGCGAATCGTGTCGCGGTAATCGTACTGCCCCGGAGTTATCAGGCCGTGGCCGAGTTCAATCGTGTGATACCAAAAATAGCGATTTAGATGGTGAGGGGCGGCGGCGCCGGCATATCGCAAAAAGATGTGGCGCTGCGCTTGATACTGGTCAAGCGCGGTAAGGTTACTTGTCATGGGCTCTCGATTCTACAGTTCTTCGAGGATTTGTTGGCAGGCTGCCCGCGGGTCTGGAGCGCGGGTCACTTGGCGTCCTACGACTATGTGGTCCGCGCCATCCCGCATGGCTTGCGCAGGCGTGGCAACGCGTTTCTGATCTCCGGCCGATGCACCTGCTGAGCGCACTCCCGGAATGATGAGTTTCAAATGCGGTCCGGCGATTTGGCGCACGCGTGCAATTTCAAGCGGGGAACAAACCACGCCATTCATTCCGATGGCCATTGCCTTTTTTACTCGGGACTCAACTAACTCCGTCACGGTTGTTGATTCGGGATAGTCCAGGTCCCGCAGATCTGATTGGTCGAAGCTAGTCAACACCGTTACGGCGAGTAATTCCGTATTCGAACTGCCGCGGCCTTGGACTGCGGCACACATTACCGACCTGACGGCGTGAACCGTCAAGTATGTGACGTTGTGCCGAATGACTTGAGAGGTCGTTCGTTTTACCGTCTCGCCAATATCATAAAGTTTCAGGTCGAGGAAAACCTTTTTACGGAAGCTGTTTGCCAGTTCATCGACAAAATCCATTCCAGCGGCCGCATAGAGTTCCAGGCCCACCTTGTAGAATTCAGCGGCATCTCCGATAGAACGGATTAGGG
>JBARMQ010000391.1:0-6376 GCA_049802535.1 Bryobacteraceae bacterium
GTCGCCTATGGTGACTTGTGTTTATCGCAGTCGGGATTCATCGCGTATGTGGACGAGCGATAAATTGCCGAGTCACTCAACGACTCTCGCTCGTTAAGCCGCAGAACCTTCGTCCTACGGTTGAAATTCTGGCGGGAGCGACGGGACTCGAACCCGCGGCCTCCTGCGTGACAGGCAGGCGTTCTAACCAGCTGAACTACGCCCCCGCATAAAACAAATTCCCCACCCTTCCTGTGTGCGCCTTCCGGTGCCGGAAACTTCCCCAAAAGGGCCGAGAAGTTGCCGTGACAGCGAAAAGGAAGGTCGTAACTTACAGAAAACAAGCGTCACGGATGGCTTCTTTTGGCGCTGTAAGGAACGATCGGGAACCGTTATCGAACCCATATCAAACCCACGACCTCTGCCCTCTAAACCTCTGCCCGGACCTTGCTTTAAACGAGCGCACGCGGACCTAATACCTGCTAAAGTCTTGCGACCAGCGATCTGTGAAACCCTAATTCGTCTCCGTCGAACGTCGGGTGGTTTAAGTGCTTTACTGTTTGTATGCTCGCAACTCCGTTCGGCCCGCTGAGTTCGCTCAGCTTGGATGATCTCCAGACTCAGCAAGAGATTGTTTTTTACGACAAACATCAACTCCTAGAGGGTCTGGTGGCAGAGAACCACGTTGATCAGATTCTGCAAAAGGCTGTTGAAGCCGAGAAACGACTGGTCCGGCTTGATGTCACCTCAGTGCTTGCCGCAAGCAGTAAATCCAAGAGAAAGTATGTCATCGTTCTGGATCAAGGTTGCGAGCCTACTCTACTAAAAAACTATTTGTCTCAGTTGACGCTATCCTTCAACGTCAAACTTGTACGCTACGAAGCGGCAGCAAAAGATTTCCTGACACATACCACTCCGTATGTGGACGGTGTGAGTCTCGACGCTTCTTATGGGGAGTTGGTTACTGCTCTGAATCCAACACCGGTATTTGCGCCGATTTCCACGGCAATTAAGGATCCCACTCGTCAGAAGCAAGGATTCTGGGGACAACTCGTGGGCGCCTACGGGACAAGATTGGGAACTGATATTGTGCTGCCTCGCATTTTCAAGAACTTTGCGATTCAGCCTTATTTCGACCGGGGAATCTGGGATGTTGATCGGGTGTTCTGGAACTCCGAAACTCAGGAGTTCTCGATCTTGGAAGTGAAGCACAAATATCCTTCTGGAGGGGGTCGATACCCTCTAAGTTTTGGGATCAACGTCGGAAGCGTCGGGATGCTCCGTGATTTTTCCAGAGGCGGATTTCATTGTTTTCACACTGTTATGGTCAAGCCGTACTGGAACAAAGGTGTATCAGTAACCTTTCTTTTCAATGATTTGGAAGCCCGTAAGCATGTGCTGTTTTGTGGAAAATACTTAGATACGGCGGAGTTAGAGCAGCTCTGTTCGAAATCGCCTTCCCTGGCGCCAGCCGATACCAGCCTCACAGGTGCGAAATCCCTGCCCTTTGTCTTCTTTAGTGCCTCATCTCTTTACAGAATTGGGCTTTTGGACGACCCGCACCTTTCGGGACAATTCGCATCTGCAATCAGGGGTCAGCTGACGACGCCTGTCAAAGACGATGAGCTACTCAGTCATCGGCTGAAATGGCCGGTAGCTAAATAAAACGGGCGAAAAAAGAGATTCCTGGACAACTGGGACTATTTTAGGACAAAATGTCCTCTGACATGCCCAGCGAATCTTTGCCCGCTTTCTCGACCGAATCCTTGGCCCTCCTAGCCCAGGTAAGACAACGCATGACGCAACGCGAGATTGGAGAACGCCTGCAGGTTGACCCCAAGACTGTGGGACGCTGGGAACGGCGCGAAACGGATTGCCCTAAATACGTCCAGGCGGCCCTGCGTGAGATGCTTCCGATGCGTGGCCGCAGTGAAGCTCCGAGCCGGTTCACCTTTATAGATTTGTTCGCTGGCATTGGCGGAATGCGGAGGGGTTTTGAAAGCGCGGGCGGACGTTGCATTTTTACGAGTGAGTGGAACGAATGGTCGAAGAAGACCTACCGCGAGAATTTCCCGAATGACGAGCATGATATCGACGGGGACATTACGCAGGTTGATGCGGCCGACATTCCGGACCACGATGTTCTACTGGCGGGCTTTCCCTGCCAACCATTTTCCATTGCCGGCGTAAGCAAGAAAAACGCGCTCGGCCGCCCGCACGGATTTGAATGCACGACGCAGGGAACGCTTTTCTTCGATGTGGCCCGCATCATCGCCGAGAAGAAACCGAAGGCATTCCTGCTTGAGAACGTAAAGAATCTGGTGAGCCACGACAGCGGCAACACCTTCCGCGTCATAAAGGAGACACTCTCCAGGGAATTGGGCTATCACGTCCAGGCAAAAGTGATCGACGGCCAGAGTTTCACGCCCCAACATCGTGAACGCATTCTTATAGTGGGCTTCCGCGAAGCAACCGGTTTCAGCTTTGATGATTTTCAGAAGCCTGCGAAGGGTCCGCTCTTAGGTTCCATCCTTCACCCAGAAGACGGCTCCGAAGAAGCAGAAGCGCCGTTCACGACCGGCTCGCTTGCCAAGGTTCATTCAAAATACGTTTTGACAGAAAAACTGTGGGAATACCTCAAGGGCTACGCGGCGAAGCATAAAGCTGCCGGCAACGGATTTGGCTTTGGTCTGGTCACGCCTGATATGACCACGAGAACGCTGAGCGCCCGTTACTACAAGGACGGCTCCGAAATTCTCGTCAGTCGCGGCGGCAAGAAGCGCCCGCGTCGGCTCACCCCCAGGGAATGCGCCCGCCTCATGGGTTTCGATGCACCCGGTGTTGCAGACAAAGACAGATTCATCATTCCCGTCTCGGACACCCAGGCATACAAGCAGTTTGGAAACAGCGTCGTTGTGCCGGTGATTAGAGAAGTCGCGCGGCTCATGGCTCCTCATATCCGTATCCTGCAGCGATACGAAGAAACGGGAATTCTCGAATTGCCGCTGTTTGCTAATGCGGGCTAGGAGCGTATGAAGGCTGGCTATCTTTCAGAGTTTTTTACAGGCGTTGGCGTCAAAACCCTGAGTGCCGTTGAGGCTGACCCCAGCGTCAGCCGACAACACGAGTTCAATGGTGCTAAGCCATTAGTTGCACTGTTCGGCGAAGGGGACGGGAAACAGCGGTTTGATTCTCTCTTTATCTACCTGAGCGACAGCGACGATGAACCAATAGTCGCTAAGGGAAGCCTGACTTGGTACAACTCACGTGTCCCGAAGCCAACAACCAAAAAGAGAGCGCCTGAATACCGCTGTTACTTTCCGACAAATGAAGTTTCGACTGTGGCAGCCGAAGGTGATCTGCTTGTGGTCGCGCGTCGGCCCGACAATTCGGTCCTCGTTGTGATCGCACAGGGCGGCTCCACGATTGCCAGCCAGGTCCAATGGTTATTCGGTGTTCACGTTGAACATAAAGGCTTCTCCGTTCGTGAGGAGCTTGAGACAGAACAGGACCGAATCCATTTCGCGTCCGCCTTTATCCTGGAGCAGCTTGGGATCGAGCCTGATGATCCTGTCACCGCCGAAAATTATCTCGATACGATGTTGGCGAAATTCAATGGCAAGCTTCCGCCGACCAATCTCTTTTCGGCGTATGCGCGTGAAACGGTCCCAGAGCTTGATCCGGTCGCCGACTCAGATGGCGCGTTGCTGGGATGGATGGAACGGGAGGAGATCCTTTTCCGCACCATGGAAAAACATCTTCTGGGTGATCGGCTGCAAAAGGGCTTTGCCGACGATGTTGACGGCTTCCTTGCATTCTCTCTTGCTGTCCAGAATCGACGCAAAAGCCGGTCAGGTCACGCACTGGAAAATCATCTCCAGGTAATCTTCGACTCCAACAAGGTGCGCTATGAGCGAGGCGTGGCGACTGAAGGAAAGGCCAAACCGGACTTTCTGTTCCCCGGATCGAAGGAATACAGGGATACAGCTTACGACGCCGCTCTTCTCACAATGCTGGGGGCCAAAACCACCTGTAAGGACCGTTGGCGTCAGGTTCTCGCGGAAGCAAGGCGTATCCAACATAAACACCTACTGACGCTGGAAGCGGCTATCAGCACCCATCAGACAGACCAGATGCGGGAACACAAGCTGCAGCTGATGATTCCGCGTGGTCTTCACGAGACCTTCACACCGGCACAGAGACAAACACTGCTAACTGTGGCTGACTTTACCGCAATGGTCAAAGAACGAGCAGGCCGCGCTGGAGTGGCCTGATCGTGGCCGATGTTCACAATCCTGAACAGCGCAGCCGAAACATGGCGGCGATCAAAGGTAAGAACACGAATCCCGAAATTCGGGTTCGATCGCTGCTCCACTCTCTTGGATACCGCTTCAGACTTCACAGGAAAGATCTGCCCGGGAAGCCTGATATTGTTCTTCCCAAATACCGGACCGTTATTTTCGTGCATGGCTGCTTCTGGCACTGTCACGAATGCCGATGGGGCAGCGTCGTTCCGAAAACGCGGGCGGAATTCTGGTCCGTTAAGAGGCGAGGAAATGTGGGCCGGGATCAGCGCCAGCGCGCTGAACTGGAAAGCGCTGGATGGAAAGTGATGATCGTTTGGGAATGTGAGGCGAGAAATACAGAGGCCCTGAAGGCGGCCCTCGAAAAACTGTCAGTTTTCAGCCAGCGTATGTGACCTGATTTCCACGTTGCAATTAACACTCAAGGAAGAATCAATCTCCGGCTGCTCTGAAATGATTTGATGGTCAGCGGGAGGTCGCTGCCATCATGTTGCTCCATCGCGCCCATCGGCTCGCCACACATGGGACAGAAATTCGGCGGAATGAAATGGCCGCACGAAACGCGCCTATATGAGAAGACAGCGCCGCATTCAATGTCGGGGCACTCGAACCGTTCGGCATTGGCTATGGTGTCCTGGAGAGTGGCGCAGTCTTGCTCAGCTATCCCTGCAATCTCCAAGGCACTACTCCGTGCAGGCTTTTCGGGCGGCAGAATTGCGATCTGCATTGGTTGCCTCACGCACTGAGACGCTTCTTTGCAAAAGCCTCGGCGCTCGGCCAGTCAGGCGAAATATACAGATCCTGAGCTTGAGCTGACTTGGCCTCCGTGACGACGAAGAACGAATAGAGATTGGGGTCGTTCCGAACGTCTTCCCGCGCAGCCTCAAGCAGTTCGTCCCACAGGAAGTCGTCGTAGTCAATCCCATCAGGATCCGGGATGTCTGCCAGCTCATAGTTCTTTTCAAGTTCGAGAGCGGCAGCAAGAGTTGCCTTGGCCTGGCTATCAATCTCATTGAAGACCTCGCGAGCATAGGTCTTGTCATAGGTCTTCAGAACCTCGACTCGTTTATCGCCGATCTTTTGCTCGAAAAAGATTTCTTGGCTAGGCATGAATTATTACTCCACTGCTTGATTATGCCAGGCGTCATTCCTGTAGTCCAGGAGAAAGCTAAAAACTATTTCACTTTCTGCGCTGCACTTCGAAATGAATTTCCAGCGGTTCTTGACTTGATTTCAACTATGGCCATCGGCGCCAAAAAACTCGCGAAGGGCGTGCTCAACATGATCAGAAAACTCTACCGGGGTCCAGCCCGTGTAGAAGAGTTCTTGAAGCCGCGTCAATCGGGCATATACGGGAAACTGCACGGGTTTGGATGGCAGCCGCGCTGACTTGGGAAAAACGGCGCCGAATTGCTCCAGCACTTTCTGAATTAATGCGTCGATGCCTTCCGAAGCAGTTGTGACAACCTGGAACAGGTCAGGGTTGAGGTAAACCAACCGGGCAGCTATCGGTTTCGGAACGCATTTTCGCTTGGGACAATGGAATTCTATGGCGCCCTTTCGCAAGCCTTCAGGAATCGCACCGCATTCTACGCAGGCGTCTCCCCACTCGAGTTCTATGATCTGCGTCGGTGTCAGCCCTTCGGCATGGCGCAAGAGGCTCCAATTGTCATTTTGTAGCGAGTAGCCCGGCATTCCTTTGAGTAAAAGCTTCCTGAGGGACGTAGCCCCTCTTACTTGCGATTCGAATCCAACGTGCCCTCGCGGCATCACGTTAGATTTTAGCTTTACGTTTGACTTGACCATCGATGATTGGAAGGACATATCGGAATTTCAACTCCTCAGTTTCACCACTTGTGCGTGACCGATCACCCAGACTCGCGCTTCGGCCCCCAACACTAAACGTCCATTCTTCCGTAAGCTGATACTCCACGCGCAGTTCCTCCTCATCAAACCCTAGCGCCGGAACTGCTATATACAGGAGGGGCATTTCGTTCTTTCCGTGGCGAAAGATGAGATTCGCACTTTCATTGTTATCCACAAGTGAGAGACATATGGATTTCGGTCTGCTCATCGGCTGCGTGCCTGTATCC
>JBARMQ010000392.1:0-4208 GCA_049802535.1 Bryobacteraceae bacterium
GTGTATAGCTGTCTCTGTGCCGCGGACACCATTGGCTTGTTTCAAGTGGAAAGCAGGGCGCAGATGTCCTGCCTGCCTCAGTTAAAGCCGGCTTGCTTTTACGACATTGTGGTGCAGGTCGCCATTATCCGGCCAGGACCGATCGTGGGTCAAATGCTGCATCCTTATTTGCGGCGGCGTCAGGGCTTGGAAGAACCGGTTTGCTTACATGCTTCCCTTGAGCCTGTCCTGAAACGAACGCTGGGCGTTCCCCTCTTTCAGGAACAATTGATTCGAATCGCAATGATTGCTGCCGGATTCAGTGGGGGCCAAGCTGAGGAATTGCGCCGCGCCTTTGGCTTCAAACGTTCCGAAAAAAGAATGCGTGAAGTGGAAGTCAAACTGCGCGAAGGGATGAATCGCAACGATATCACTGGCGAAGCGCAGGATCGCATCATCCAAGCCATCACATCGTTCGCCTTATATGGCTTTCCGGAATCGCACGCCGCCAGTTTTGCTCTGCTTGCTTATGCCAGCGCCTATCTAAAGTGCCATTATCTGGCGGCATTTACGGCGGCTATGTTGAATAACCAACCGATGGGTTTTTATGCGCCCGCGACATTGATTAAAGATGCGCAGCGGCATGGCCAGCGATTTCATCCTGTGGATGTTTTGCGTTCAGACTACTTCTGCAGAGTTGAAGTAGAACCGGGGTGCAAGTACATTCGCCTAGGCTTTAATTACGTACGAGGACTACGGGAAGAGGTGGCTCGGTCTATTGAACGCGAACGAAAAATCCGTCCTTTCAATTCGCTCCGCGATCTGGTGCGCCGCGTGCCCGAACTACAGAAAAACGAACTCGCCGCGCTGGGAGAGTTGGGCGCCTTGAACGCGTTGCCGGAATATGCAGGAGATCGGCATCGCAGAGGATCGCTTTGGCAAGCACAACTCGCATTACAACCAGTCGGCGAATTATTGGAACCTGCGGCAGTCGACGGAGAAGCATCACCTCTTGTACCTATGACTCCCCGCCAACGCACCTACGCGGATTTTCAAAATAGCGGCGTTTGCATCGGGAAGCATCCCATGGCATTTCATCGCGCGCGTATGCGTGAGATGGGCGTGTTCGATGCCGCAACGGCCAAACAGCAGCGAAATGGATTGATTCTGTCAATTGCCGGATGCGTCATTACGCGGCAACGCCCAGGAACGGCAAAAGGATTTGTATTTGTCAGCCTCGAAGATGAAACAGGTGTGGTTAACGCAATTATCCAACCGGATCTTTTTAATCGCTGCCGGGAAATCTGCTCAAGCGCTCCCTACGTATTAATTAAAGGAGTCTTACAGAGCATTAGCAATGTCGTCTCCGTAAAGGCTGCTTCCGTTGAAGAGCTTATTTTTCAGGAGACTGCCGTGCTTCCATCTCACAATTTTAGGTGAAAATCGACTGTCCTACAGGTAACACTTACAGTTAGGTGGACTCCCAGTACTTGTTTGGAACTCAAGGTGCAACAAAGTTTACAAAGGTCATCCGAAGAAGGCGATGGACGGAGCAGCCTTTGTAATGTCATTAGAAGTTAATCGCTCCGAGAAACTTTTCACCCCCAGGAAGATTGCATCGATATGTCCCCGCAGTTCGCACGGGTTCTAACACTCTCAGTGATGCTGGTGCTCGTTGCGCTCTTCACGTGGATATACATACGGCATAGACATCAACGAATACGCCTATGGATGACCGGATGGATAGCAATTCTATTCCATTTTTTGGGAGGAACGCTCGCTGCCTTCGGTCTCCTTAGTGAACAATTATCCGACTGGATTGCATACACCACTCTTATTGCTGCGGCGTCCAGCTTTTTCTTGTCGGTTTCAAGACCTTGCGTCAAACTGCGCCGGCGCATCGCTATCTTACTGCTGATAGCAATCCCGGCTATCCTCTACTGGACCTGTCTCGTGGTGAACGTGCAGGCGCCCTTTCTTTATCAGTCTTTGCTTGTCTTGATTTTTGCCTCCGGTATCGTAATGGCTTATCGTTACGCGGACCACTGGTCGCGAAACGATATTCTCTTGGTCTGTGTCAGCGGAATCGCCGCCGTTTGGGCTGTATACCAGGTAAGAGCTTCTGCGGAAACTGGCATGAATCTGCTTCTATTCGCCGGATTTGCCATAACGGGCCTGCTGTATTGGAGACACTATCATCGCGCAACGCCTGGCGTATTCTTGACCGCAATTTCATTCCTGGCCTGGGGATTGGTGTTTGAAGTTGCACCGCTTCTCTATGCATACGGCGCGAAAATACCCGCTGACAGCGTGCTTTGGGACCTGCCTAAATATTTCGTTGCCTTCGGCATGATTCTGACGCTATTTGAAAATCAGACTGAGATGTTGCAGCTGGAAATTACCGATCGAAAACGTGCCGAAGAAGCGGCCCGATCCGCCAATCAGGCTAAAAGCTCGTTCCTTGCCGCGATGAGTCATGAGATCCGTACCCCGATGAACGGCATTATTGGCATGACCGACTTGATGCTCGATTCTCCGCTGCGCCCGGAACAGCGAGCGGACATGCTCCTGGTCAAAAATTCGGCGGAATCGCTGCTGGTCGTGATCAACGATATCCTTGACTTCTCGAAAATCGAAGCCGGCAAATTGGAATTCGAAAATATCGGCTTCGATCTTCATGAGCTGGCTGCAGACACCCTGCGGAATCTTTGCTATCGAGCTCAGGAAAAGGGTGTGGAATTGATTGGAGACATCTCGGCCGGCGTTCCCGCAAGCCTTGCCGGCGATCCCGGCCGCCTACGCCAAGTTTTGGTCAATCTCATCGGAAATGCGATCAAGTTCACCGAAGAAGGAGAAATCCTGGTAACCGTCGCCAAGGAATCGGAAACCGCAGAGTCTGTCGTCCTTCACTTCACTGTGCTCGATACGGGCATCGGCATCCCGGTTGAAAAGCGCAAAATCATTTTCGATGCATTTACGCAGGCAGACGAGTCCACCACCCGCAAATTCGGTGGAACCGGCTTAGGTCTTGCTATCTCTTCCCGGCTGGTCAAGATGATGGGCGGACGCATTTGGATGGAGGGTCGCGAAGATCGTTCTGGCAGCGCATTCCACTTCACGGCAACGCTGGGGAAGTTTGCAGACGATATTCCGCGGGTGCCGTTGGCGCAGGCGGGCACGATGCGCAACGTGCCGGTTCTGATTGTGGACGACAATGCCACGAACCGCCATTTATTGGTTGAGATTCTAAGGCGCTGGTCTATGAACCCCGTCGCGGTTGCCGGGGGACGTCAGGCAATCCAAATGTTTCGCGAACGTGCTATCTCGCTCAACCCATTTCAGCTCGTTCTGCTCGATTCGGAGATGCCAGGAATGGATGGATTTGAAACCGCGGGGCAGCTCAGGGCGGAGATGGCGAATGGCGGTTCGGGCCGTGACGTTCCCATCATCATGCTGACTTCCGCCGGAGCAACGGGCGAATCGCCACGCTGCCGCGCCGCGGGTATTCAGATGCAATTGCACAAACCGATCAATCCACCGGAACTATGGCAGGCGATCCTTCTCGCAGTTATGGGGGCGCCCCCAACCACCGTGCAGCCTGCCGTAGCGGGCACGCAAGCTCCCGAAGTCAGTCGCAAGTCTCTCAAGGTACTTCTGGCCGAAGACAATCCGGTGAACCGCATTGTGGCATTGCGCCTGGTGGAGAAACAGGGGCATTTCGTAGAGTGCGTAGGAAATGGTTTGGAAGTTCTAGACAGAGTGTCCAGGCAGGCATTCGACTTGATCTTGATGGACATCGAAATGCCCGAGATGGACGGCTTTGAAGCGACGCGACGCATTCGCGAAACGGAGCAATCTAGCGGACGGCACTTGCCAATTCTCGCGATGACCGCTCACGCGATGATCGGAGACGAGGAACGGTGCCTTACCGCGGGTATGGATGGTTATCTCTCGAAACCAATCGATACCAAAGAACTCTTTCGCATCCTGGACGAGCTTCCCGAAAGCGCAATGCCCGCGCAGGAATGCTCGGCAACCTAAGAGTGCAAGGGGCGCGGACGCGTGAGTTGCAACCTCTCCCGAGTGGCCCAACTTTGCAAAAGCCAAAGTGGCTTTCCCGAAGCCGCACGATTCGCCCGAGCGCGCGCCTGAATTACCGCGCCTTTTCGGATCGACCACATCAGCAGCCTTCTCATAGAAGCGTCAGTGGTGGGCACGCGCGATCAGCT
>JBARMQ010000393.1:0-6615 GCA_049802535.1 Bryobacteraceae bacterium
GCATACGATTGAACCAGGCACTGAAATGGGCAGACAGATAGCTATTGTGCTTTACGTGCTGGCGATGGCAGTCGTTATAGTCGGTGTAGATTTGGTGTTCTTCAGAAACCGGTTCTGGGAACGGCTGATCGTGAATGTTGGAATCATCCTGGTGTTCGCAGCGTTTTACTTGAGATTCCTGAGGCGTCCATGAACGAGAGGAAGCGCCCGCGCCCGCCCGAAGAGCCAGGTCTCCGGGTATTGCACAAGGACCCTTCGGGAGAATTGCTGCGATCTACTTTTTGCGGGTGAACGCGCCGCAATCGACCGACCGAAAACTGCCGGGGACGCATTGTCGATCACGTCGACAATCAACGGCAAGTGGTGCTTGAGGACAAAAGTTCGCCGTTCTTGAGGCCGGACCAGCCTTTATAACTGACGGTGAAAGCTTCATGTGCGCCGAGGTTCTTCCGCAACCGGTGAGCCAGGTTTTCGTCAAGCAAGATCTTCACAGATTGGGCTGCCCGCGATGGGCGTGGGCAAACTCGATCAGGCGCCTGATCTGGTCAATGGAAAGCGAAGGCCAATCCTCGTGGATGTCCTCGAGGCTTTCGCCCATGTCATAGCTATTCACAATTCCGTCAGGCATGATCGCGTACCGCGCACGATGGGGCACCCCGAAACTTTGCCGGGAATTTGTTCGATCAGTTCGCAA
The DNA here is from genome assembly GCA_049802535.1 of Bryobacteraceae bacterium. Lineage (GTDB taxonomy): Bacteria > Acidobacteriota > Terriglobia > Bryobacterales > Bryobacteraceae > Bog-105. The sequence goes on from JBARMQ010000393.1 coordinate 695, forward strand.
GCTGTCCAGTCGATACCGGCTTTTGTGTCTAGTCTTGCCATGGCCGTACCCTTCTTTTATCGTAGCCTTTACCGCGTTTCAGCGACGGCGTCACGCCGCACAGGATCGCGGCAAGTCTCACAGCTGGAAGCTTGTGTTCTGCTGGGTGCTCTCGATGAACCGTTTGACGACTTCGATTGTGACTCTCCAATAAAACTCCCAGTGTTTGAATATCGATTCAGAGGGGAAATTGGAAATCCTGACGTTCAACCACGTTGCGTTCGCTTCCGTTCGCGCCAGCCTAAACTCGATTATGGTGTAGTTCTCGGCGGTGTCGGGCAGTCTGGACAGAGAATTCAGATGGCTGTAGCGAAGAATCGAATTCGGCTCGAAGTGCAGAACGGTGCCTCTGTTCTCGAAGTCAACATTATTGTGGCGCCCCTTGACGAGTATTGGGCTTCCGACTTTCCAGTCCGTGGTGATCCCGATCCGCATTTCCGGCTCCGCCATCCACTGCTTCATCCAATCGGTATCGGTCAGCGCGCGCCACACCTCAGAAGGCGGCGCATTGATCGTGGCAGTGTTCTCAATCACGGGCATCATCGGCTCTCCGTTTATAGCGCAGCGAGGCGCGAATCCTGGAACAGAACCACCAGTTTTCGTCAGTTGCGCAAAGGATACTCTTTGGCAACGCAACGGACAGGTTGGGCCAAGCACTGCCCCAGACGAGTATCGAGAACTAAAGATGTCAGGGTCGACGTCGCCGGTTCGGGCCAGACGGCGTCTCGTCGGATCGAGCCCTGCGTATCGTAGTACTCGGCTTCCCTGCTTTGACTAGGGGCCGCTCGGCTTGCACGATGGCGGCTCTGAGCAACTCTCGAACACCAGGCGCGTCCAAATCGGTTGCGTGTCCAATACGGACATGACGAATCCACTTACCCGTGCCATGCAGCAGACCATCCGGGTCGGGTAGCATTGAGCCGAAATTGAAGCCGAGGTTGACCCAATTGGCGTGGGTAGTTGTGAAGACGAACGCATCGCTGGGCCGCTCCGTGAAGGTAAAGTGGTCGGCGATGGTGTACACCTCGTACACGAACTCGCTAGCTTCGAGGGCCTCTTCGAGGATCAGTTTTCGCGCGGCGAGAGCGAGCTGTTGAATCACTTCTCCGTAAGGCAGCAGGAGTTTCCGGTACTCGGGATCGGGCGGACGCACGCGCACCCAACCAGTTTATTCCGCATGTGAATGGACGGCTTTCATCTAACTCGTAGACCCGGCCCGCGATTTCGGGACGAATGCATCGGCGCTCGGGCAAGCGGAACCACATGCACCACATTTTCGTAGTATGTGAAGAGTGTCCACGGCCGCCGTCACGAAAGCAAACAAAAAGCAGACGACCCGCGTCTCCTGGATCTGGGCGATTTGGGTTCTTCCTTGTATTGGCGTAGCGGGTTACGCGATCGTTCGGTATCTAATCATGCCGCCATCGCAAGGCCACTTCTCTGAGCGTCTAACACTGCTCCAGGTTCACGCGAGCGGCGGCGCATTGGCTCTGCTCACTGGCCCCTGGCAATTCTGGACTTGGCTCCGCCATTCGCACCGGGAGTGGCATCGCTGGTTAGGGCGCACATTCCTGCTGGCGGTAGCAGCTTCGTCCTTGGCGGGATTCACCTTATCCTTCTATTCGGAAGAAGGATGGGGCACTCACGCAGGATTCGGATTGCTAGCGGTTGTTTGGTTTTGGACCGCATGGATGGGCTACAGTACGGCACGCGCGAAGCGATTCGGTCTGCACCGCGAGTGGGTGGTCCGTAGTTTTGCTCTGGCGCTTGCTGCCGTGACGCTGCGGATTGAATTGCCTGGGCTCCTCTTTGCGGCGCACACCTCTTTTCATGTGGCCTACGTCACCGTTTCCTGGCTTTGTTGGATTCCAAACCTCGTAGTGGCGGAGTGGTGGCTTCGGCGAAACGTTCGCAGGCATGGGATCGGCGAAGCAATATGACCGGCGCGTCCCGCATTGATCTGACGGACTGCTGCACCCGATCGACGTTGCGCAAAAGTACCCTTTGCGACATAGTGCGCTACTGCTCGTTCGGACGAAAACGCGGTAGTCGTAGAAGTCTGCCGGGCTAGTCCCCTTCAATGAGCTCATGAAATAGCTCTCGCACTTTGCTTTTCGATGCCAGTAAAGCTTTTCGGCCTAACGGAGTTGCCCGGTAAACCCTCCGGAGCGATTTACCCTTTCGCGCCTCGATCGATCGCAGGTAGCCTTTCTTCTCAAGCCCTTGCAGAAGAGGATACAGACTCCCGGGACTGATGCGATAGCCGTGACGTGCCAGTTCCTCGATCATCCCAAGACCGAAGATCGGACCTTCCACCGCGTGGTGCAGGACATGGAGCCGGATCAATCCTGAATACAAATCGCGATCCGCCGCTGGATTGTTAAGCTCTGATTTCGTTGTCGAAATCCGATTACGATTCATGATAGAGTGAATTCGCCCAAAGAAGACGCTCGTTGTTTGGCGATGCCATTTTACCAGCGGATACTCGTTTCCAGAGCGCCTAAAGCGATGTTTCTCATTCGGCTTTTGGTTGGCTTCGTGCTCATATCGGAGGGTATTCAGAAGTTTCGATTTCCAGCAACCCTCGGGGCGGGACGCTTTCTCAAGATCGGCATCCCTGCTCCGCTTCTAGCAGTGATATGTCAATGACCCGGAGCGGCTTAGTGGGACGGGTCTTTCGCAAACCCCAAGGCAAGAAGACGGGAAATAAGCGTAACTGCTCCCCCCTCATGCGGTTGCTGCTCTTGGCGGTCGGAGCTTCCAACCTGTGGGCACAGGGGCCCCCGTTTCAAACCGACGATCCGGTCCCGGTCGAACTGCACCATTACGAGTTCTACATATTCGGAGCTATGGATGGAACGCCCGCGGAAATCGATTCCACTGGGCCGGCTTTCGAGTTCAACTGGGGCGCCATTCCCAGGATGCAGCTACACATCATCGCACCCTGGGGCAGTATTAACCCCTCCAACAGTTCGATCTACGCCCCAGCCGGCGCTGGCCCCTCCGCTTTCGGCTACATCGATATGGAACTTGGCGCAAAGATCGCGTTCATCAAAGAATCGAAGTACATTCCCCAGATCGGCACCTTTACGATGATCGAATTACCCACGGGTAGCTATGACAGGGGCCTCAGTGTCGGTGAGGTTTGGTACAAAGTTCCGCTGTGGCTGCAGAAGAATTTCGGGCATTGGCTCCTGGACGGCGGCGGCGGGGAGGTCGTGGTTCCGCAAACCGACTACCGCAACTTCCCATACGGCGCATTCCTATTGAAATACGCCTTCGGCGAGCGACTGGAACTCGGAGGTGAAGTCTTTTCCCATGGACGCGAGGGCTACGCCACACCCCAGACCCAAGCTTCGACGCTGATCGATATCGGCGGTTACTATCACTTCAAGCATCACCCAGGGGAGCAGTTTTTGTTTTGCTACGGCCATTCCATAGCCGGTCAAACCGAACAGTATGCGTATATCGGCATGTACTGGACATGGGGAAAAGACAAGAAGAAACCGGACTCGAGTGACCTCTGGTTGCCAAAACCGATGAACACATCGGGATTTAGGACGGGGAATGAAATGGGATTCCAATGACCTGCAGCAGGACCGACGGCTGATCTGCGGGGAAAGGAGACGGCAGATGGAAATCACCGCACGCGCTCTCTGGACGCTCATCCATGGCATGGCATTCGGTGGGCTGTACTTGCTCGCGTGTTCCGGCGCGCTAGTCGGGCTTTATCAATTCACCACCTCGTCCACTGCACGAGGATTCACTCCGGGCCAGGAGCGCTTCATGCGCATTTACCTGGTCGCGATGGTCGTGCTCGCGTGGGCCGCTGTGCTCAGCGGGGCTTATGCCATTTATCCTTGGTATCGCGCGGCGCCTCCGCCGGGAACGGTTGATTTCTCGATATTTCCGCAACACCTGCTGATGTCCAGCCCCGCCACAATCAGTTGGCACTCTCTTGGGATGGAATGGAAGGAGCACGTTGCCTGGTTCGCTCCCATCTCCATCACTATGGTCGCGTTTGTGTTCATAAGGTATGGCCACGATGATCTAAGGAAGCATCGAGTTTCGCCGTCGTGTGACTCGAATGCCACATAACCGCCATTCCGGGATGTTTGGATCTGTTCACCACCGGTAGCGGGAATTTTCCAGATCTGGAATGCGCCAGTGCGGTTCGAAGAGAAGTAGATTCATTTACCGTCGTGCGACCAGCTTGGCTTGACCTCAACCTGATTTCTGGGATGTAGGCGGCGCGTCTTTGAAGAATGGATTCCGTGCAGACTGCGAGACCGGTGCGATAAACCGGTAACCGCGTCGCGCCAGCGTTTCCACGAAGCGCGGGTTCTCCGGGCTATCACCCAAAGCCTCTCGCAGTTTGCGCACGGCGCTATTGATGGCGTTGTCGAAATCGACATACGTATTTACTGGCCAGAGGCGCTTCTGAATTTCCTCTCGCGAAACGATTTCGCCGGGGCGCTCCAGGAGAACAAGGAGGATCTGAAAAGGCTGCTCCTGCAGCTTGAGCTTCACTTTGTGTTTTCGCAATTCCCGCGTGCGCGGGTTTATTTCGAGACCCCGAATTGAAAAACCGGTTGCTGCTCCTCGATTCCCGGCATAATGTCTGGGGACTAACTCTGGAATCATAATCCTTCTTCAGTTGTGCGACAAGTCAGTCTCCTGTTTCCTCCCTGAGAGCGAGTCCTGAACGCCTGCGGGCCAGGACAGGGATCGAAAGATCTCGTGTCGTTGCAATGAATTGGGTAGACAGGACTAAAGCGGACACAACCAAGCTTCCGCCTGTGGAGACCGCGTCTGACTTCGGTGAGCCTATTCGTGACCACAGGAGGTCGCGGTATGGAAAGCACTTTAAGGCTAGCTGTCGTGGTAGGCACGTCCGCGTTGATGGTTGGTTCCGCGTTCGGCAAAACGGGAGCGGGAATCGCCAAGGCGCAGACTCTAACGATCCATCTGGGTAATTACGCGGAGGCGCGTGGTGAAGCACTTCACCCGGCCACGGACGAGGCCAGCCGGCTGTTCCGGGCGGCTCGAATCCAGATCAGTTGGGAATGCCCATCCGCTCAGTCGCCCGAAGATGAGGGCACGGACATGACTAGCGCTGCATTCCGGCAAGCGGATACGCGCCGCTATATTGTGGTCCGGCTGATGAGAGGCACACCCGCGAGCGTTTTTCCGGGTGCGCTCGGGTACGCGCTGCCGTTCGCCCATACGGGAGCCCACGTGGTGATTTTCTACGACCGGGTGGAGAGCTTAGCCCGCGTCTCGAATGAAGAAGCTTCGATGATTCTCGGACACGCTATGGCACACGAGATTGGCCACGTTCTCCTCGGTTCCGCCGAGCACGCAAGCGGCGGTCTGATGCAAGCGTCCTGGACCCCGGCGACGTGGCGTCTGGCCTCGGCCGGATTGTTAACCTTTAGCCGCGAAGAGGCAGAACGCATGCGCGCAGGATTGCAGAGATTACAAGCCCGGCAACCATTGCCCGTGCAGCAGCCGACGTTGGCCGCCTCGGTAGTTCTGCGTCCACCGGAGTAGAGGAGGGAGCAGCTTCCGGATTCAGGTATAAACGCTGCGCCAGCCGACATCGAGCGGGCGCAGCGCCTCGCGATCATCGGCGGCCCTAGGCGATCTCACCCTAGCCCGGGTGCTCCATGTCCACGGCATCGCGGCCGTCGTCTACGAAGCTGTGCAAGGTCAGTCACGGCTATTTACCATGTGCGAATGCCATCTGTCCAAGCAGATCCACATGAAAAATTGGATAGTGAACACGGTAAGTTTGATCGCCAATCAACGCGGGCTCCCCGTCGGCACAGATCCTATAGTGACCCCTGATGTGCTCACGGTAATTTGTGCGGTATTCATAG
>JBARMQ010000394.1:0-2330 GCA_049802535.1 Bryobacteraceae bacterium
GTACACAGGTGAACATGCGCTTCACACAGATCCATTCCAAAAATCGCTGCCGCTTGGGTGTATCGGTCGAGGTAAAAACAGTTCCCACCACGCCCGGAGCCGCATTCCAAAACGGTCGCGCCGGTAAGGGGGACATCTTTCAGAACAAGCCGGACAAGGTTGAGGTTGTATCGATGGGCTTCATCTCCGGCATGGACCCAAGCATAGTCATCATCGGCACCGGCATATCCATAATTCATAAAAGGCAGTAGACGCGGAGGAATGCATTTGGCGACCTCCTCGTAAAACTGCGCCGTTATCAATGAATGCCCATCCTCTTTAACTGGCGGCTCAACAATTCGTGCTCCCGATTGGGCAGCCACTGCCCGCAGGTGTGCAGCGCCACCATGTAATCGTGCTCTTCAAACGCTTTATCAAACCATTTCTCTGCGCTGGCAAGGTCGCCGGTCAGGAAGTAAATCAGACCGATCTCGGAGGGGCGTATGGGCTCTTTCGATTCGGGGCTGAGAAGCTCGTCGATCATTTGCAAAGCCCGCTCTTTTCGCCCCGCAAAACCATACGAGATTGCTTTGATGGTCTTGCGCCACGCCCATTTCTCCAGATGTTCAAAAGCCTTCTCTCGATGGCCGCAACCCAGCAGAGCGAACCCTAGAATCACGTACGCGGGACCGTAGTAGGGATCGAGTTCTATTGTCCTCAGCGAAAGCAGCATGGACTCTTCAAACTTACTGGCGTCCGCCAAACAATGCGCCAAATTTGTGCGCGCCGTCGGCGATAGCGGATCGAGATCCAGAGCGTGGCGAGCTTCTTCGACCGCCAAATCGACCTCCTGCGTCATCAGCAAGCACCAACTGTAATAGAGGTGCGCATCCGCACTGTTCGCATTCAATGCCAAAGCCTGCCGGAAGCTAGTTTTCGCTCCATCCCAATCCCAGTCGTGGAATGTCTGGGTCAATCCCATGCATATGTGGGTTTCCACGAGCCGGGGATCCAGCTCTAAAGCTCGCATCGCCGCAGCCTTGGCGCGCGGGAACACAATGCTGGGCGAAACAAAGTCGAAATGCCCCAACATGCAATTAGCATAGGAGATGCCGGCGTAAGCGCGCGCGTCGGCGGGGTCGAAGGTCAGCGCCTCTTCAAAAAAGCGGATGCTCTTTTCGACTGAATCAGGCGCAAGCTTGTTCAGCAGGTACATCCCCTTGAGATACGACTGATAGGCGTCAAAATTAAATTGCCGGAGCCGGGAGCTGCGCGACGGAGTTGAGCTCAAGGTCATGCTCAGAGCCGTTGAAATGTGGCCGGAGACCTCACCCTGAATTTTCAAGACATCCGTCAGATCGCGGTCATAGACATCCGACCACGTCTGCATCGTGGTTCCGACATCGACGAGTGCGGCTGAAATTCGCACTCGATTCCCCGAGCGCCGGACGCTGCCTTCCAACAGGTTCGTCACTCCCAACTCTCGTCCTATTTCGGCGATCTCCTTCTGGGAGTTTTTAAAGCGCATGATGGACGTTCGCGCCAGTACCTTTACCCCCGGTATTCGCGACACTTCTCGAATGATGTCCTCCGTCATTCCATCGCTGAAATACTCCTGCTCCGGATCACCGGTCATGTTCACAAAGGGCAAGACCGCTATTGAAATGACGCCTGGACGAGGATCTGCTGGAGAGGTCAGCGAGACTACGCTTCCGTCTCGCATATCTTCCAAAATTTCGCCGACCTGACTGTAGCGATTCTCCACGCTTTTGCTGAGCATCCTCAATACGGCCAGCAATACGTTCTGTGGAAGGCCGGAATGATAATGATGCGCCGGCTTTGGCTCTTCGTTCAGGATCGCCATAGCAGTCTGAAGCGAAGTTGGGCGCCGGAAAGGATGCATGCCCGTCAAAAGCTCGTAACAGATCACGCCCAGCGAAAAAATGTCGCTGCGTTGGTCGAGCAGACGGCCTGAAACCTGCTCGGGCGACATGTATGCGAGCGTTCCGGCCATCATGTTGCCGGCTGTTAGTGTCTGATCGCCTGCTGACAAAATTCTCTGTGCCAATCCGAAGTCCAGAACTTTTATATGACCGTTCGAACCGATCATGATGTTGGAAGGCTTAAGATCGCGATGAATTAACCCGGACAGATGTGCTGTGGAAAGAGCTTCTGCAATTTCCCGGAAGATGTGAATCGCTTCTCCCAATTGGGGCCGTTCGCGGTGCAGGCGAGCTTCCAGCGTTTCGCCATCCACGTATTCCATGGCGATGAATACGCGGCCCTGGAATTCTCCGGCCTCATATACCTTGCAGATAAACGGATGGTCCAGTGAGGCGGCCGCCTTTGCC
>JBARMQ010000395.1:0-4619 GCA_049802535.1 Bryobacteraceae bacterium
GCGCCGACGTGATCAAGACCTGCGCCACGGGCGGAGTGCTTTCTCCCACGGACGATGTGGACGTCCCGCAGCTTTCGCAACCTGAATTGGATGCGCTGGTGGATGAGGCGCACGCGTTGCGGCGCAAGACAGCGGCACACGCGCACGGAGCGGAAGGCGCCAAACGTGCGATCAAGGCCGGTATCGATTCGATTGAGCATGGCACTTTCCTTGACGACGAGGCATTTCGCATGATGCGCGAGCACGGGACCTATCTGGTGCCGACACTGGCGACCCGGACGGGGTTGGCGGAATCGAAATTTCCGCCGGCGGTCCAGCGAAAAGCGGACCTTGCCGTCAAGCAGCAGGACATCATGTTGCGGAGGGCATTGAGCATGGGAGTGAAGGTGGCGCTGGGGACCGATGCCGCGGTCTATCCACACGGAAACAACGCATTGGAGTTTGTTCTCATGGCGGCCGATGGCATGACGAACGCGCAAGTGCTGCGCGCGGGGACGACTTCGGCGGCGGATCTGCTTGGATTGAGCGGCAAAATTGGGTCGCTTGCGGCGGGGAAAACGGCTGATGTTGTCGCGGTGCCTGGCAACCCGCTCAGCGATGTCCGGGTTACGCAAAGCGTGCTGTTTGTGATGAAGGACGGCGTCATTTACCGTAACGACCGCGCGACCTCGCATTAAGACGACGGGCCACTACACTGGATTAATGATCAGAGCTCGGTTTGCCCCGTCGCCCACGGGCTATCTACACATTGGGAGTGCGCGTACATTCATATTCAACTGGCTGTACGTGCGTAAGTACAAGGGCACGATGGTGTTGCGGATAGACGATACCGACGTCGACCGTAATTCACAGGCGTCGCTGGATTCGATATTCGACGGGCTGAACTGGCTGGCACTGGGGTGGGATGAGTTCTACCGGCAATCGGAGCGGCTGGAACTCCATCGGCGTTTGGCTTTCGATCTTCTGGAGAAGGGCTTGGCTTATCGCGACTTTACGCCTGCCACGGCCGGCGTGGAAGACAAACCGCACGGCGAAGGACCGTGGCTGTGTCATCCGGAAGCGCGCGCGCTTTCGACGAACGAAAGCAACAAACGGGCGGCAGCGGGCGAAGCGTTTGTCATCCGTTTCCTGGTGCCTCGGCATGAGCCGGTAGAGGTGTCGTTCACCGACGAAGTCTATGGGCCACAGAGCAAGTCCACGGCGGATATCGAAGATTTCGCGCTGCTTCGCAGCAACGGCATGCCGACGTATCACCTGGCTTCGTGCGCTGACGACATCGACCTGAAGATTACGCACATCATACGGGGACAGGACCACCTCTCTAACACGTTCAAGCACCTGCTGCTGTTCGATGGCGCCGGCGCGCATCGTCCGCGATTCGCGCATTTACCACTGTTGATCGCTCCTGACGGAGCTAAGCTTTCTAAGCGCAAGCACGGTCCGGTGGTTAGCGTGACCACCTACCGCGACCAAGGCTTTCTAGCTCTGGCGTATATCAATTTCTTATGCTTGCTGGGCTGGTCGCCTAAGGACAATCGCGAACAGATGACGCTTTCAGAACTGACGGCATCGTTCAGCTTTGAAGGGGTGCATCGCAGCAACGCGGTCGTGAATTTTAGCGACGCGGACCCTATCGATTCAAAAGCGCTGTGGCTGAACTCGCAGCACCTGCGAACCATTCCAGTGGAGACATTGGTTCCACTGGTGAAGCCGGTGCTGGAATCACACGGGCTTACGCCCTATGGCGATGCTGCGTTCTTCGCGCACGTGGTGGATACCATTCGATCCCGCTTTTCGACTTTGCTCGATTTCCCGTCAAAAGGGCGAGCATACTTTGACGATGATTATCCAATGGAGCCGGGCGCGCTGGAGAAATTGAATGCGCCGGGCGCGCGTGAACTGCTGCATGAATTGGCGGCGCGCATCGATCGCAACGCGGAGTTTACAGAAGCAAGCGTTGAGGCGGATCTACGGGCCCTGGCGGCAGAGAAGGGCGTAAAGGCAGGTGTTCTCATCAATGCGAGCCGGGCGGCGTTGACAGGTCAACCGGTGGGACCAAGCGCTTTTGCCGTGTTCGTCTGCATCGGACGCGAACGGGCGATTCAGCGGCTGAGTAGGGCTTAACTTGGCACGAACTATTGTTGGCTTGGGTGGTTTGCTTGACGATCCCGCCTGCTGCGTCGTTCATAACGGCAGCCTGGCATCGGCTGTCGAACAATCGAAGGTCGCTCGTCATCACCGGTCAGGATCTTTTCCGGCGGAGGCTTTTGCGGCCGCGGTTGACATTGCAGGGATCGATTCCGCCAAGATTGATTGCGTCGCGGTTGCGCGTCCCTTCGCGGTAGGACCGGAAAGTCTTACGCAAGTGGAGTTGCGGTCGCGATTCCCCGCGGCAGAGATCGTTGTGGTGGAGCATCACAACGCTCATGCGGCATCGGCGTTTTATGCATCGCCATTTGAGGAAGCTTCGGTCCTAAGCGTTGACCGAGCCGGCGATTACCGTTCCGCGGTGTTGTTTCAGGGGGCAAACGAACAACTGACGCCTCTTCGCGAACTGTATTTCCCGGATTCCCTGGGAGACCTGTACAACCGCGTCACCAAATTACTTGGTTTCGAGGCAAGGGCCGATGAACACAAGGTGCAATGGCTCTCCGCCGCAGGCCGGCCGGTGTATTTATCTCTATTTCAAGAGATCTTGCATCAGGGCGCTGCAAGCTGGCCCCATATAGATCTTAGCTTCTTTGATGCCGACCGTCTGAGCTACGGCGGATTCAGCGCCCGCTTCTATGAAGCGATCGGCAGCAACGCTCACGAGAAGGTTTCGGCGGAGCAACGAGCGGACTTGGCGGCGTCGCTGCAAATAGCGATTGAGGAAGCTGTTGTGGCGATGTTAGGAAGCGCCCAGAACGTTTGCCTCGCGGGTGGATTGGCACTGAATGCCACCTTGACCTACGCATTGGAGCAGGCTTTCGGGCGCGTCTTTGTGCAGCCGGTTGCCGGCAACGCGGGTACCGCTTTGGGGGCAGCGCTGCACGCATGGCATAACTTTTGCCACGAAAAAGCGCGCATCCCATTTCATACGCTAGCGCTTGGACCTTCGTACAACGCAGCGGAGATTAAGCAAGTCGTAGAAAACTGCAAATTGCGGTTCCGCTTCTTGCCGACTGAAGGGGAATTGATCGAGAGAGCGATCGCGGCATTGAACGACAACCAGATTGTGGCGTGGATGCATGGCCGAATGGAGTTTGGACCACGGGCGCTGGGACATCGCAGCATTCTGGCTTCGCCACTGAATCCATATTCGTCGGAGAATCTCAACGCGTACATCAAACATCGCGAGAGTTTCCGGAAATTTGCCGCCTCCGTTCCTGCTGAATTGGCTGAGAATTATTTCCGGGTGGGCGCCAATGCGCGATATTTGGCCACCGTGGGGCAAGTGCTGCCTGAGCACAAGGAAACATTTGCCGCGGCAATACTCGCCCGTGATCTAATACGCATTCACACGGTTCACCGGGACGAAAACCCGCTCTATCACGCACTGCTGATTGCAGCCGGGAAATCGACGGGGCTCCCGGTGCTTTATAACACCAGCTTCAATCTTTTCGGCGACCCACTGGTTTGCACGCCACGCGATGCGGTCCGAAGTTTCTATTCGTCGGGTATCGACGCGTTGTTCGCGGGTAATTTTCTGCTCGAAAAATAGAATCTCACTTTACTACCTTGTCGATGGCTGCCTGTGCGATGGGGTGATAACCCGGACGCGCTTTGGAATAGATCTGTTTGGCCCGTAGCTGCCCGGAAGACGTTTTCATTAACGCCACATACAGCGGCCGGATGTATTTGATGCGGCCGATGTGCAATAGAAATCCGTCCAATCTGGGATAGGCGCGAGTGTATTGGCTACGGATAGACATCAGTAGCCATTGATCGAGAATTTCGTCGTTACCGGTGCGTGTCAGACGGAAAGCTTGGTCAAGTTCCGCCATCTTCGCGGCAGGTAGCGGAGAGGGCAGAACTTCCAGAAATTCCAACCAGTCTTGCGTGACCCAATTATGGGGATCGATATCGCCGGTGGGTAATTTCCCACTCGCCCATCCATCCGCCCTTTCGTGAACGGCATTGAGGCGTTCCGAGACAGCGCGCGGCGCCGAAGCCGGCAGTCCCGGCTGGTAAACCCACTCTTCCAGCGGTATTTCCTTTGCTTTGCGTGGATATTGTTCGAACAACTCGGTCCGCAGATAATGGAGCGCCGTTGCCGTGGTTATGCTTTGAAAGGCGAAGTGGTTGAAATAGCCCTTTAGAAATTCATCAAATTCCGTGCGGCCGAAGACTTGCTCCATTTGACGCAGGAACAGCGCACCCTTGAAATAAGGGATCTCGGACATGGTGTCGTCGGGATTGCGGCCTGCTAGGTCGATGTGTAAGATTTGATCGCGCTTATCAAACTCGCCCACTTCCTTATCGAGTATCCGGCGATCCAGCACCTGTTCCATCAGTGCGATTTCCTGGCCGTAGACTCGTTCCTGAATTCGGTTCTCGATATACGTGGTGAATCCTTCGTTGAGCCAAAAATCGCTCCAGGTCGCATTGGTTACAAGATTGCCGGACCAGGAGTGTGC
>JBARMQ010000396.1:0-18131 GCA_049802535.1 Bryobacteraceae bacterium
GGTCAATCCGCCGGAACCCCGCAGTTTTCTCAAGGTGCGAAAGGCGGTCATGGGCAAACACCTGCGTCACGGGGCTTCTGTACAGCTTCTGCCGGGGCAGTTCGAAGCCTGATCTCGTGCGGGTGTATTGATAGAGGCAGGACCCTTCCGGCAGGCCGTGCAGCGCCCCTTCCACCGAGCGCATCCGCGCTTCCAGCTCCCGATCTGTCAGCCCCTCCTCATCGATGCCGCCCAGCGCGAACATGCATCCGTAGCCGCCACCTTTGAGAGCGAAGATGCTGGGGCTGACGAAGCGCGCAATCGGAACGATACTGCACGCAGCGCCTGCCTTCGCGAACCACGGAACGAATTTTGTCTGCTCAGTATTTGCGCGGGTCATAGTAGGACTTCTGGCTGAGGCTCAGGCCCCATAGTTGAAACATCTTTGGGTGTTTGCGCACGATGAGCCATGCCGCCGCGGCGAGCGTGGGAAATGCCAGCATCGCTACTAGGCGGAAACCAACGAGGAAAACCGTTACGCAGACGAATACGATCGCCATCCATGCTGAGAGGTCGAGACCGAGCTTGGCTCTCGGCCGATTCAGCGCCTGGTTGATCGGTAACGGTTCTCCTCGCCGGGCCATGGACGCGCCTCACATTGACTGACCAGTGAGACTGCCGATCCATCCTGCGCCCCATCCCAGAACCCCGGCGCCAAACAGCGCGCCGAACAGGCCGGGAATAGCATCCTGAAACCTTCCCGTCATCATGCGGATTCCGGCAAAGATGAGACCGCCGAGGCAAATGACAGCGCCTGCGTACATGGCGAAGGTTTTGAAGGTTCCCATGAGCGTTTGCGCCCCGGAGAAGTCCATCGTCCCCTGGGCATGGGCAACGGCGCTGCTGGCGCCCATAAACAGCAGCGCTGTCAGCGTCGGACCCATCACATGGGCTGCTTCGAGAAGATTTCGCTTGGAGAAAGGTTGCGCCAATCGCTTGGCAAGGGGGATTGTCTTACGGGAAATGACGGCAATGCTGCGGAACATCGGCACCTCCATCGGCCACTTTTCCGGCCGAGATATGCCGCGAACTTACCGCCTCATTCCGTTCAGAGTCCAATAACCTTTTGGCGTTGCGCGATAACTTTCCGGTTCTGCAGGAGGATCGCGTAGTAATGCAGTCCACAACCCTCACTGTGATGGTATGGAAGGTCTATCCTTCCAATCAGATTGAAAGGGGGTGCTCGCTTCGTTCATGCGACGCCCAAAGGCGTGCGCGGAGGTCAGAAGGGGGTTGGCCTTATAAGGAACTCGAATTCGTGACCTTCGCGACCTCTCGCACTAGTCGGTTGTACGGAGCTACTCCACGAGTCGCGGGCGCGATGATGACGCCAGAGTTGTTATGACGGTTGGCTCGCCGTTCCGAGGAAGCATACGCACCATTTGAGGCCAATCGCAGTCTCTTGTCGAGGCTCCTCTCGCGGCGAGAACCACGAGCCCCCGCGCATGCTGGAAGGACCACAATTGCCTTTGGCAGCCGCGAGGAGGCATACAGCACTGCGTGGTTCGTCAACTCATTGTTTGTCTCTGTCTGACGCAAGGAAGACAGAATGAACCGTTCGCTGTATCCGCAAGGTACGTCGCCAGAAGAAATCCGCCCAAAGCGATTTGCTGTTCCAGAAATGTCAGTGCCACGCCCGTCTCCATCATAAGAGTCGCGACAAACAGCAATAATCCCTCCGCTTATACGGAGCGCGCCGTACATGATGTTTCATGAAGAAGTTCTCTTCCGCTCTAACATGGTTTTTCAGACTGGTCGCGACCGACATAACTCCACCCAGGGCCGACACCGCGACCCCTAGAGGCCACGGTGGGATGAATCTCCCGGCCATTCATGAGTGAGGAAGTGCGGCCATATCCATGCACTTCCGCAAGCAATGATCATCGCTCCAATCATATATGCGGCTCCTGATCGCACTTCCTGGTCAATCTCGTTCCCTGCCACTGATACCAAAGGAGCGACGATACCATCGTCTAATAGATTCACTTCAGGGCGGTTGATATTGTGTGGGTATCGGCTCGACCCCAGTTGCGAAGTTGATCGATAGAGCAGGAGGAGTGAATGCCAACGTATGTTTGTTCTGTCCCAAACGGGAAATTGAGTGACCAGCAGAAACAGGAGATTGCAATTGCGATTGGTAATCGGCATAGCGAGGCTACCGGCGCGCCACATTTCTTCGTGCAGGTTGTCGTAGAGGAGCAAGGGACATCGAAACGGTTCCTTGGCGGTACCGCTGCCGACCAGCACCTTTGGATACGTGGCGATATACGAGCGGGGCGGACCGACAAGGAACGCGGGCAAATCGAGTTGAACATCATGAATGACGTGAGTCGTATCACTGGAATCCCCCCCGACGACATCTGGATCTACCTCTGCAATTTGGCTCCGACCGATATGGTGGAGTATGGACACGTACTTCCTAGGCCAGGTGAGGAGCAGCAATGGTTCGCATCTCTTCCGTTGTCGCTCAGGAAATATCTGGAGAGCTTAGGTGTCCATCAAGAGACGTTTCAGCTTTGACGCTGAGCTTGCGACAGGCGGATGCAAAGCTCAGCGTCCGTGCGGACTCCATCGACATCATCAGCTCCCTCGGGGCTGGGCGGGCTGTTCGCCGCTCACACATCGCCGGCAAGCTGGTGGTTCTGGCGGCGCACGTCATAACCGGGAGAGTTGTGAGCGCTTGCGCATCGGACTTGATCCATCGGATTGATATTCCTCTGCTCGCATGTGGCGCTCAGGCAGTGGACATAGATTCCGTCGTCATCGAGCACGGAGGTGCGCAACATCCCCGTGCCCTGAGCTTCATCCAATTCAGCGACCGCTGTCACACCTAAGCTAACGGGCTCCGGCGAAAATCAACCTCCGAAACCCTCTGCAAAGCTGGCGCATGAACTGCTTGATTTGCTCGATTCGCGTTAGAGGTGCCTGGGTGCTTGCCTTAACAGTTCCGCGTAACAAGGATCGCTCGAGTCGCCGGTCTGTCATTCCAAATTGCCGCTGGGCGGATGCAGAATAGTCGGTACATCCTCCGCCCCTACGAACACACTCAGGAAACGAACAAGGGCTGTGCCATCGTTGCGGCCGCGATGCCAGTGGGTCCTCGTCTGCAAGAACGCCTGGCCGGCTTTGAAAGTCTGACGCGACCCATCGGCGGCGAATTCAACGGTCAGCGTCCCTTCAAGTACGTAGAGGTAGGGCTGAACGGGATGCACCATCCATTGCGTGACCGTTCCTGGAGCTATGGTCAAGATGCTTGAGGAGATCATCGGATTCGCGGTGGAAGGATACTCAAGCTGCTCACCCACAATCGTTTTAACATCTGTCGAAACAGTAGTAATGTTTGACATCGACACACTCCTTGTTTGTATTCGAATTACTGCACTCAACCGAGGAAGAGGCCGCATAGGCCCCTTCCTCGATTCGAATTGCATGCCGTTCATAGTTAGTACATCCGTGTTTTTAGTGGAAACCGTCAGTTTTCGCGACAACGGCATTACTGGCTTCCTCGATTAGTTGCACGATGTCATCGGGGTGAGTCGCTATGGAAGCGTGACTCGTTTGCAACGTAATTGTCTTCCTCGCGTTGATCCGCTCCGCCATCCACCTTTCGGTTTCGGTCGGAATCAACCGATCGTTGGCCGAGATCTGATACCAACTGGGCTTCACTTTCCATGCCGGTGGTCCCGACTTCTGTTCAAAGCAACGCGCCGCTGTTGGCTTCTGCGTAAGGGCCCAAACTAGCGATTCTGTTCGGTCTTCGAGATCGTGACAGAAAGTCTCGTGAAACTTCTCGACTTCGATCCATAAAAAACCATATCTGTCCTGACGGATATTGGCCGCCCCTTCAGGTGGTGGTCGCCGCGCCCAAAGGCTCTTGAGGCTCTCTCCTTCATCGAGAGCAGGTCCTGCCAAATAGACCAGGCCAACGACATTCGGCGTGAGGCCAGCGCTCGTGATGACTGCGCAGCCATAAGCGTGGCCGACTAGTAGCGTGGGAGCATCCTGCGCAGTGGCCATTTTGATGGTTCGGTCGATATCGTCGGACAGCGATGTCAGAGGGTTCTGCACCGCGAAGACCCGGTAGCCTTTTTCATGCAGGGGAGGAATGACATGGCGCCAGTGTGAAGCGTCACCCCAGGCGCCATGTACTAAGAGAATGTTCGGCTTGTCAGGCATCAACGTACTCCTCTCATTCGACCGTAGCGCCTCGAGAAGTGCTCGCGTGTCCGATCGATGGTTCGCTGCTCCTCGCAGCTTTGTCCCCTGTTTGCATGTCAAGCTCCGTGCCGCGCCGAATACCCGGGCAGAACACATGATCGCCTGTCTGCTCGAATGCCGCATGGGTTCCCAATAGCTCAGGAGGCTCCGGGCGTTTGATCCCAAGTTTCTTCAACCGCTGTTCGGCACTAGCCAACCGCTATAGTTAGTGAGATTCCACTTGCTCTCTATAACTTTGCTTCAATCGACCCCCTTCATGCGCCAGATCCTGCGGGGGCTGGGGTGGGCGACCACTTGCTTTACTTCTGCTGATCCACCAGAGGTCCTGATGCTGGATGGACCACATTGGGCACGCCTTTCCCACCGAAAAACACCGCAAGAAATCGCATCGTCTGCGAGCTGTCATTTCGGCCCCGATGCCATTTCGATCTGCACTGAAGGAATCCTTGCCCCGCGTGGAACGATTTATCCGATCCGTCTTCAAATTGGACGGTTAAAGTACCTTCCAGTACGTAAACGTAGACTGGAGCGGGATGAATCATCCATTGCGATACAGCGCCCGGAGGAAAGGTGAATACTACCGAGGTCACTTCAGGGTTTGGGGTATTCAGGTAGAGTTCTGGCTCCCCAGCGATCGTTACGCTGTCGTGCGACACCGGTGTAATTGAAACCGTTTGTGCGGCCGGAGGAGCTTTGGGTTGAGCCGCGGATGCAACTGGAAGCAGCGCCGTAGCTAGCAAGCAGCTGCATAGTAGTCGCATGGCGCCCGCCTTACGGAGCGCCTTTTCAATCGTTGTAAGGTTGTGTGTCACGGATTGTTCTCCTTCACTAAAGCAATGGTGGTTGCAGGCACCCAGGTTGCTCGTGGATCCCTTTCGCAGTTGTGATTAAGCCAGAAGTGTGAAGGAGAAACAATTGGACGATAGTATCGGCGACACCTTCGTACTACTCGATAAGGCGCGGTGCGCTCGGCGTTGCAGTGGTAAACGTTGAGCCGAGGTGCCTGTCGTGCGTGGTGATGTCGGTTTACACAAACCGTCGGGAACGAACCTATTGGACGATGGTATCCACCGACACCATCGTCCAATAGATTCCTTGCCTCGCGTCTGGCTTAATGGGCAATGTGCGCCGCATCCGAACTATTCGGAGACGCAAAACGCATAAATCTATTGGGGAGAATTCACCATGACTTTCGAAAAGGGTTTGTACACCGCTAAAGTACACGCTACGAGTGGCTGGAAGGGCATTCTCATCAAGCGTCCGTTATTGCATCTCGTATTCCTCTCTATGCTCGTTGGGCCGGCAACTTCCAGTACAATCTGGGCCCAAGGGCAGGGGGCCGCGCTGACCTCGGCTGCGGCCTCATCATCGCCGCAAGCAGCTGGCTATCGCTACGCTGTGCCGCTCAGTCTCGCGCTTGAGGCTGCGACGGAGGCTGTTCAAGTCTGCGCTCAACACGGATATATGGTGACCGCCACAGTGGTAGACATGGATGGAGTCAGGCAGGTTGTGATTCGCGGTGATGGAGCCACCATTCATACCGCAGAATCCAGCTACGACAAGGCGTACACCGTGGTCACGCTCGGACCGATATTCGACTTCGATACGTCCGGCGCGTTTTTCAATCTGACAAAGACCAATCCCTTTGCGCCGCGACTCGCCACAATGCACAATGTCATGGCGCTTCCGGGGGGAGTGGCATTCAAATCGAAGAACGCCATCGTAGGCGCTCTGGGCGTGGGAGGGGCTCCAGGGGGAGACAAGGACGAAGTCTGCGCGCAGGCTGGGGTAGCGAAAGTCGCCGACCGGCTGCCACAGTGAGCCTCACCGAACTTGGAATGCTTCTTCGAGCACGCAATGGAGTAGGCACATGCTGGGCGTGTTTGTTCGATCTCCGCAAAATAACTGCACCCACCCATGTTATTCAGGCAGGTTTGCCAGCCTATCGCCAGTACCGTCGTCCAATTGTCTCGCGTCAGCGCGTTCGGGCGGTTATCAGATTTCGGCCAACGACCGGAGCGAATCGACGCGAGGAGGACGATTTCGTTGCAAACGAGTCACGCTTCGGTGGCTACCTGGGAGGAACGCGGCACCCGCAATGCGGTCGCTAAAGCTCTCCCATTGTTCCCGAGAAGCGTTGCAACTGGCCGGCCTTGACCAGACAGGATGTAAAGGAACGCGAGTCGAGCGAAGAATGGTCCTGGCCGGTCGGATGACAGCTAGAGCCCGCACCAACATCGGTGCCTGGTTCGAAGCCCGACCGAAAAGCGTGGGTCTTGGGTTGGGTGCAGACATGTTATGACGTAGGTCGGTTTCGGGCGCAGGTCTCGATTGGGAGTTTGCTCTGTGCGCGCGCCCCGGGCATCCGACTGGCATGATCGGAGCACCAAATGGCCAGGAAGAGCAAGAGGAGATGCGACATACTGCCGGTCCTGGATCCAGATGCGGCCGGCATTGAATGTTGGCGCCAGCGAGTTGTACGGGGCCGTCGGTTCTAACTGAGACCCACAACCCGTCCGCAGCTTTCCGCCTTCACTCGCGATCTGCATGCGCTGGCAGACTGGCTCGTGCAGTGCGGGATTCCCTCTGTGACGATGGAATCTACCAACGTTTACTGGATTCCCGTTTACCAGATCCTGGAAGCGCGCAGCCTCGCAGCTTCGAAGTTTGCCTCGTCAACGCGCTCTGAGTTACGCCTCGCCGCTCGGAATCAAATATATCTTCAATTTGGCGCGTTGGTTTGTTCATCTGAGCTACCACCTTCTCTGCGAGGCGCAGGCGTCGCGCGCGTCCGCTGGAACTCGATCCCGCAGCGTCTATGAGATCTGTTCGTGGCAATGCGTGGGAGCATTCGGCCGTTTCCGCCATAGTCAGACTCCAAAGTGGGGACCGGGTGATTGTCGGGGAGACCATCCTCGACCTACCTGGAGAGCCGGCTTTTGGGGAGCGAGCAGACACGAACCTCAACGGATCGTCGAATTGATTCTGAAATCCGCGAAGAGAGGATGAATACGGACGCGCTGCCGCTGATATCGACGGCAACACCGATACGAAAGTATAATGGATACTCTTCCCCAGAGGGGCGCATCACGACCTGCTGGGAGAGAATCGAACTGGACGACGAGCTCAGTCGCGTGGGTCTATTGTCGGTGCCCTCGCTATTGATGTACGCGACCGGGCAGATTGCGGTGGTAACGTGCCCGAGTCTGACAAAGCGCGGAATCTCGAAGCCTCATATTCTTCTAGTTCCGCTGGTGCGGTTCCTTTGGAGTCGATTCTCCGCACACAAGAATTGCGTATTCGCCCGTCTCGGCCGCCTCAGTACGAGGAGGAGAACCGAGCACTTGTGGCACTGGCCAGCGCGCTAGCCGACTCCCCGCGTACTATTTTGCAAACGCTGGCTGATAAGGTCTGCGAACTTCTGCATGCCGATTCAGCGGGTCTAAGTCTGTTGACGAAGGATGAAACGAAGTTCTACTGGGCAGCTATTGCCGGCGCGTGGCGACCCCACATCGGCGCCGATGTCCCGCGCAATTTCTGCCCTTGCGGCGATGTGCTCGACCACAATATTCCGATGCTATTCACCCATTGGGAGCGGCGTTACGAGATTTTCAGCCGGAGGATGCCCGTGGTTGAAGAAGGATTGTTTGTTCCCTTTTACGTAAACGGTGAAGGGGTCGGAACAATTTGGGCGTTCGCTCACGATGGCCGTCGCAAATTCGACGCCGAGGATCTAAGACTGCTCGAACGCACGAGTTCTTTCGCGTCTGCGGCATACCAAATCGTGCAATCGATTGAGAACCTCAAATTGGAAATAGAAGCACGCGAAAAGGCGGAGAAAGTGATGCGTGAACTGGCAGGCGGGTTGGAGATGCAAGTTCGAGTTCGTACCCAAGAGCTGGAACGCAGCACCCGAGAACTTGTCGCAGCCAACGAAGAGCTTCATCTCCAGGTTGGCCTCCTGCAACACATTCCAGTAGCGGCGTGGACGCTCAGGCCGGATGGGACGCCGGATTTCGTGAACCGAAACTGGCTGGAATACTCCGGTCAAGGATTCGATTACGTCCAGTCAAATCCCGAGGCGTGGATGACTGCGATCCACCCCGAGGATTGGGAAACAACGTCAAAGAGTTTTTGGGACGGGATACGCTCAGGACGGGGTTTTACGATGGAAGCGAGGTTTCGCCGCGCGCGCGACGGGGCCTACCGCTGGCATCTCAATCGAGCTGTGGCGTTACGAGACGTGGCGGGAAACATTCTCAGGTTTGTCGGTACATCGACAGACATTGATGATCTGAAAGAGTCCGAAGACAATCTACGAAGGGCCGAAGAAAAAACTCGATTGATCATCGACACCGCTTTAGATGCTGTTATTACGATGGACGCCCAGGGAACGATCACTGGTTGGAACAAACAAGCTGAAGTCATGTTCGGGTGGAGTAAAGGGGAAGTGATCGGCCAGCACATGGCGGACCTGATCATCCCGGAGCAACAACGGATGGCTCACCAGCGCGGCTTACGTCACTTCCTGGCCACCGGTGATGGCCCCATCTTGCAACGACGTGTCGAAGTCACGGCTGTCCGGCGCAACGGTGTTGAGTTTCCGGTCGAGTTGGAAGTATCGCCGATGAGACCGGGCCGGGATTGGATTTTCAGTGCCTTCATTCGCGACATTACGGACTCCAAACGAGCGGAACAAAAACTGCGGGAGAGCGAACTCCACCTTCGCCAGATGACCGAAACCATTCCAGAGATGCTTTGGAGCGCCACACCGGAAGGGGCGATCGATTACTGCAATGCTCGCGTGCTCGACTACACAGGCTTTTCCGCCGAAGAAATCATGGGTAACGGTTGGACTAGTATTCTTCATCCAGACGATGTCGATCACGCGGCTCGAGTCTGGCGGTCGTGTGTTACAACTCGAGCTCCGTACCGAGTCGAGGTTCGCACCTTGCACGCTGCCGATCACACGTACCGATGGTGCGTAACGAGCGCGCTCCCGTTGCTCGACGAACAGGGACGCATTATAAAGTGGTACGGCACGGTCGTGGACATGGACGATTGGAAGCAAGCGCAGGAAGAGCTGCGCAACACGCAGGCGGATCTCGCGCATATGACCCGCGTGATGACGATGGGAGAACTCACCGCATCGATCGCGCACGAAGTCAACCAGCCTCTGGCGGGCATGGTCACCAACGCCAACACCTGTCTGCGAATGCTGGCCGCCGATCCTCCAAATTTAGATGGAGCTCGCGAAACCGCGCGCCGTACGATTCGCGATGGCGAGCGTATGTCTGATGTGATCACGCGGTTGCGCGCGCTTTATAGCAAGAAGGACGCCACGACGGAACCGATGGACTTGAACGAGGCTGCACGAGATGTGGTCGCTCTGTCGTCGAGTCAACTGCAGAGAAACAGAGTGATTCTGCGGGTTGAACTAGCCGAGGACCTCCCGCGTGTGAAAGGAGATCGTGTCCAGCTTCAGCAGGTCATCCTGAACCTGCTCCGCAACGCATCCGACGCGATGAGCGGAGTCGATGATCGTCCTAGGCTCTTGCTGATTCGAACGGAACGAGACGAAGGCGATCGTGTGCGACTGACGGTGCAGGACGCTGGAGTCGGTTTCGATCCACAAAGTGCGGACAGGCTATTCAAAGCGTTCTACACGACCAAGGATGACGGCATGGGAATCGGACTGTCGGTCTGTCGCTCCATTATCGAAAGCCATCGTGGCCGTCTATGGGCAACACTGAACGATGGTCCTGGAGCAGCGTTTTCATTTGTTATTCCTCGAGAACATGAGGGTGCGCCGAATGCCGACGGTAATAATGAGACGGCAACGCCTGCGGGGGCGGACGCGGCATGAAAGACCTATGGCAGTCGGTTGCCAGCGGCACGCGACTTCGAGAAGATGAACACGCTGGCGTGGACATTCTCCTGCTGACGTCGGCGGCAAAGCAATACCAAAGTACAATGGACGCCGTCGTTTGAGTGGCGCATTCTTGTAGCTGTGCTAGTCAAACGTCCACTTGTGGCAGTGGTCGATGACGACGAATCTATGCGCGAGTCCCTACCCGACTTGCTATTGGATTTCGGCTATGCAGCGCGAGCGTTCTCGTCTGCGGAAGAGTTCCTTGCGTCCGATTGCGTCGACCAGACGGAATGCCTTATCCTCGACGTCGCCATGCCGGGCATGACCGGACCGGACCTCCAGCAGGAATTGAAGGTTCGCCAGCAAGAGATTCCGATCATATTCATCACAGCTAACAGAGACGAGACTATCCGCGCGAGAATGCTCGAGCAGGGTGCCGAGGAGTGCCTGTTTAAACCTTTCGGTGATACCGCTTTGTTTGAGGCGCTCCGCTCTGCACTGAGGAGCAGATGAGCGATTCGTGGCTCGTTTAGGCGTTTTTGGAGGATATACAATGATTCTGACGCGCGCACTTGACAAGGAATTGGGGTCATCCCCTATGTCGGATGCCGAATCAATCGTGTTCGTTATCGACGATGATATCTCCGTGCGCGAATCGCTGGAATTGTTGATCCGCTGTGAAGGCTGGAAGCCGGAGACATTCGAGTCCGCGCAGGATTTCCTCACCCGTCCACGAGCTCTTGTTCCGAGCTGCCTTGTACTTGACGTATCACTTCCGGGCCTCAATGGTCTCGAGCTGCAGAAACGCGTCGCCGCCGAACGGGCTGAGATGCCAATCATTTTTATCACGGGCTATGGCGACGTGCCCATGACTGTCCAAGCCATGAAGGCGGGAGCTGTTGAGTTCTTGACAAAGCCGTTCAGTGACGAAGCGCTATTAAGCGCCATCCGACACGCGATCGAACGGAGCCGTGTTGTTCTTGATCGTGCGGCGGACATACTCTCTCTTCGGCACTGTTACGCGTCTCTCACCCATCGCGAGCGGGAGGTCATGGCGTTGGTGGTCTCCGGCCTGTCGAATAAGCAGGTCGGTGGCGAACTCGGCATCAGCGAGATTACGGTGAAGGCCCACCGAGGCCAGGTGATGCGAAAAATGAAGGCCGACTCTCTCGCCGGCCTGGTGAGAATGGCGGCAAAGCTTCGCCTCGCTCGCGCCCCAAGGCTTAATGTCTTCCGGACGAGCTGATCATCCGTGTCCACCCTCGTGCGATCCCCGTTTGCAGATTCGCGAGCAAATTCGACTTTCTCGCCTCGTGCTCCCGAACCTCACACAATCCGCAAGGACCGCGAGCCACAACCCTAGGCTGGTCGCCTTCACCCCACAGGGTTTTTTCTCGCGTCAATCTCACTCAGGCACTCAAGGCTTAGCGAGCCCGGCTCTCAAATATTTCGAATATTGGTCTCAATCGTGTCTAATACTTCGTCGATGCCATCGGCGAGGACTAGTTTGCCCATGGCGAGTCCGAAGCCAACGACTTGGTCCGCCGAGATATGTGACGGCAGAGAAAGCGCATTAGGTTCAGTTATCACGTCAATGAGCGCTGGACCCGGATGCTGAAGCGCTTTCTTTAGTCCGGAGGGCAGATCGGCTGGGTTCTCGATTCTTACGCCCATCATCCCTATGGCCTCGGCCAGCTTTGCAAAGTCTGGGTTCTTCAAATCAGTCTGATAATCGGGCAGTCCGTCGACCTCCATCTCCAGTTTCACCATTCCCAAAGCGCTGTTGTCGAACACCACGATCTTGATCGGGAGGTCGTACTGTGTGATCGTCAACAGGTCACCCATAAGCATTGCGAGGCCACCATCTCCCGCCATGGCGATTACCTGTCTTCCGGGATAGCAAAGTTGTGCGCCAATGGCCTGAGGAAGTGCGTTTGCCATTGACCCGTGGGTAAAGGAGCCGATCAGTCGCCGGTCCTTCGTCGCTCGAATGTATCGGGAAGACCAGACGTTACACATCCCGGTGTCCGAAGTAAAGATTGCATCCGGAGCCGCAATTTCGTTCAACGCGGCGGCGACGAGTTCAGGGTGCATTGGCGTCCGTTTTCCAACGTGATCCACGTAGGCATTCAGCCGCCGAAGCGCCTTTCTATGTTTGCCGAGCGTCGCGTCCAAAAACGAGCGATCCGACTTAGCGTCGATCATGGGCAGAAGCGCGCGGATGGTCTCACATACATCGCCCCATAATCCGAGATCGAGTTTGCTTCGGCGACCTAAAGCGTCGACTCGGATATCGACTTGGACGATCTTGGGCTCTGTCGGCAGAAAGTTGTCATAGGGAAAATCGGTGCCCAGGAGCAGCAACAGATCGCATTCGTGCATGGCATGGTATGCTCCGCCGAAGCCAAGCAATCCGGTCATTCCGACATCAAATGGGTTGTCGTACTCGAGGAAGGCCTTTCCCCGGTACGAATGCCCGACGGGAGATTTCAGCTTTTCCGCGAAAGCCAGCACTTCATCGTGAGCGTCGGCGCATCCAATTCCGCAGAACAGTGCAACTTTCTTGGAGGAATTAATCAACTCCGCTAGTTGTGCCAACTCCTTTTCACAGGGACGGGTTGATGGTCTGTGCCCCACCACGGAGCGGGAAAAACCATCGGCCGGCAACTCCATCCCTGCGACGTCGCCCGGCAATACGATGACACCTACTCCGCCTTTTCCGACCGCACTCTGCATGGCAATGTGAAGAACACGCTCAAACTGCTTCGGATTCGAAATCAGCTCACAATAGTGGCTGCTTTCTTTGAAGAGAATCTCCGGATGAGTTTCCTGAAAATATCCGGTGCCGATCTCACTGCTTGGAATATGCGATGCGATCGCAAGCACCGGAGCATTGCTGCGATGGGCATCGAAGAGTCCGTTGATCAGGTGAAGGTTACCGGGGCCGCAGCTGCCGGCGCAGACCGCGAGCTTGCCGCTCAATTGGGCCTCCGCGCTGGCCGCAAACGCGGCGGTTTCTTCGTGGCGCACGTGAATCCATTTAACCTTGCCATTCAGGCGCAAAGCATCCGTCACCGGATTCAAGCTGTCGCCCACGATGCCGTAAATTCTTTCTACCCCCGCCTCCACAAGTCTCTTGATCAATTCATCCGCCACCCGGTGTGCCATCGCCATACTCTCCTTTGAGAACTCGGTGTTACTAGGTTGAACTTGAGGCAATCCACTAAAAGCACGCAACGCGGCAAACCGGCCCTGCAATCCGCGTTTGCTGTTGTGATGGCTGACCACTTTTCCTTCGCCATGCAATTAGTTCGCTTTTCGCACGACTGTGAGAAAACAAGAGCTGAACAGGCCCACACCATTGGCCGATGGTATCGTCGACACCTGAGTGTCAGGTGTGACTCGTGTGATCAATGCGAACTTCAACCGGCCAAAGGCGAGATAACTTCATTACGGCGCTGGCGTTGTCGGTGGAAGAGTCTCTGCGCCACGACGAGAAATAGAACTGAGCTCTCTGGGACACCGCCGAAGTATGAGAAGCACTTCGATGGAGCCATGCACTATTCTCGTTGTGGCTGGTCTCCTGCGATTAGT
The DNA here is from genome assembly GCA_049802535.1 of Bryobacteraceae bacterium. GTDB lineage: Bacteria > Acidobacteriota > Terriglobia > Bryobacterales > Bryobacteraceae > Bog-105. Next base: position 13,724 of record JBARMQ010000396.1, read on the forward strand.
CCCATCCTTAAACATTGATTCTTGATGAGGAGCTCGCAGATGTACTGTTGCAAAGTCTCTAAGTGTCTCTGCCAGTCTTCCTCGATGCTCCGCTCCCATTGTTCATGCCGACCTTTCTCATTTGATGCTTTCTGCGAGCTCTGCTCGAACAGCACAGAGCCGTCGGCAGGCGTTTGAGAGACAGGCTCTTGACGTTGACGAGTAGCCATAACACCTCCCCAATACGAATGGCTCACGGAGTTCCTGTGATCACGCTGTGCACCGGCAAGTCTTTAGGATGAGCGGCTTCATGAATGCGATTAGGCCTGAACCCGGGAGACAAATCAATTGGACGAAGGTACCGATCGATGCTTTGGTGTTGTTGAGTGCGATATCGGATGTTATCGACCACACCCTCGACGCTCTCGACCGCAAAATAGAAATGCAGGCGCCTCGCGGCTCTTGTGAGTCCCCTACCCTTCGTGAACGAAAGGTTGTGGCCTTGGCGGTGTCTGGCCTCTCGAATAGGCAGATCGGCGGCGATCCCGGCATCAGCAAGATCACGGTGAACGCACAGCGAGACACGTTGATCCACGGAATAGGGGTCGCATCGTTTGCCGACGTAGTGTGTGCGTCATTCAGATTGCTGATTATTCCAAAGAGCTGAAAGACACGAGAACATACCGTGAGTGCGCAGGTCTGCTGACACAGAGGCTGCACAATAATCGGCAGAATTAGGGGACGCCCTGCACTAGTTACGATGGGCGCAAGACTCCGCTTCACGCGCCCGGCGGCGAGCGACACCCCATTAGCTGGATCACTCAGCCGTCATCTGGATCATTCGAGGTTAGATAGCCGGTGACGTGATCCGGACATGAAGCGGCGACGCCTGTGATGACCGTGACTGATACCAAGGTATCGACCAACACCATCGTCTAATAGATGTGCGGCCACGCTTCTGGCTAAAGTGCTTTATGGCGCGCGAGTGAATCGAGTATGCGCGATGAATGTCAAGAGGGGTTGCTTATGGAAAACGGAAAGACAGTTATTGTGACAGGTGCCTCGCAAGGCATCGGAGCAGCTGTGACCAGGGCATTTCTGGATCGCGGTTATAGTGTCGTTGCGACTTCGCGCAGCGTTTCCAGCCGCGGCTTTTCGCGGCCACCACACCTCGCACTCGTCGATGGGGACATCGGTAACGTAGCTACGGCTGAAGAGGTCGCGCAGACCGCGATGGCCAAGTTCGGCTCAATCGACCATGTTGTCAATAACGCCGGCATCTTCTCGGTCAAGCCCTTCACGGAGTACACCGCCGACGACTTCCGCCGTTTCGTGTCCACAAACCTGGAAGGATTCATCTTTATCACCCAGCTGGCAGTCAAGCAAATGCTGTCGCAAAGGACAGGTGGCAGCGTAACGACCATCACGGCGGCGCTGGCCGATAATCCGATCGCGGGCGTTCCGGCTTCGATTCCAATGATCACCAAGGGCGGACTTGATGCGATTACCCTCAGCCTCGCGAGTGAATACGCGAAAAACGACATCCGCTTTAATGCAGTCGCGCCCGGCGTTGTCGATACCCCGCTCCACGAGCAGACTCCGAAGGACTTTATGAAGACCCTTTCGCCGATGGGTACGGTCACAGATGCGAAGGAGATCGCTGAGGCTGTGATCTATTTGACGGAGGCTCATCACGTCACCGGGGAGGTGCTGCACGTGGACGGCGGTGCGCACGTGGGCCGGTGGTAAGAGGTAAAGGTTCGCAGTTGAGCGGTGCAGATCGCAGGCTGCAGGATCTTGGTATTCGACTCCCGGCTCCGCCCTCGCCGTTCGGCTCTTACGTTGAGGCGCTGAACACCGGTAACCTGCTCTTCCTCAGTGGAATGCTTCCAGTTGTAGACCATAAACCGAAATATGTCGGCCGTCTTGGTAGAGAACTGGGTACCGCAGCGGGACGAGATGCTGCCTATACGGCGGCCTTGAGCGCCCTAGCTGCAGCCAAACAGCATTTGGGTTCACTTGATCGGGTCACTGGTGTCGTTCGGCTCGGCGTATTCATGGCAACCTCCGGAGATTTTGTCGACCAGCCCAAGATCGCGGACGCAGTGTCGGACCTATTCTGGGACGTCTTTGGCACAGAGAAAGCAGCGGTTCGGCTGGTGATAGGTGTCGCCAGTCTTCCACTCGGAATGCCCATCGAGCTAGAAGTCATTTTCGAGGTTGCCGAGCAGCACAAGAAGAGGTAGGTGCATTTCAACACTCACCACACTTTTAAGGAGGGTTCTATGGCAACTGCAAGGGTCGCGGTAGCAACGATGAGGGTCGCACAGATTTCTAAGCCGGGAGCGGGGTTCGAGGTCGTCGAGCGCGACATTCCTGAACCCGGTGAGGGGCACGTGCGGATCAAGGTGCAAGCCTGTGGTGTCTGCCACAGCGACGTTCTCACTGTGGAGGACTCGTGGCCCGGAATTCACTATCCGCGCGTTCCAGGACATGAAGTGGCGGGCATCATTGACGAAGTGGGCGCCGGCGTTTCTGCGTGGGCGAAGGGGCAGCGCGTCGGCGTTGGCTGGCACGGCGGCCAGGACAACACTTGCCCTGAGTGCCGACGGGGAGACTTTCGCAATTGCCGGAATCTGCAAATTCCAGGTATCAGCTATGACGGAGGATATCAGCAATACATGCTAGCTCCCATCGAGGCTCTCGTAGCGATACCGGAGAGCCTGAACGACGCGGAGGCAGCGCCGCTGCTCTGCGCTGGAATTACAACCTACAACGCTCTGCGGCACAGCGGTGCCTTCCCTGGCGACCTGGTTGCAATCCAGGGGATTGGTGGGTTGGGCCACCTCGGAGTTCAATTTGCAAATAAGTTTGGCTATAAGGTCGTGGCGATAGGGCGTGGCCCGGAAGATGCGGCGCTCGCAAATAAGCTCGGGGCAAGTGTGTATATAGATAGCAAAACGACGAACGCTGCGGGTGCCCTGCAAAAGCTTGGCGGCGCGAAGGTGATTCTGGCTACAGCTCCAGACTCAAAAGCGATGTCTGAATTGATCAATGGTCTGGGCCCCAACGGCAAGCTCATCGTTGTGGGCGTGACCTTCGACCCCATTGAGGTTGCGCCGGTCCAACTCATCAACGGAAGCAAATCGATTCAGGGCTGGGCTGCGGGAACTCCAGCCGATTCCGAAGACACGCTCCGCTTTGCCGAACTCAGCGGCGTGCGACCCATGATTGAAACCTATCCGCTCGAAAAGGCGGCCAATGCTTACGCGCGCATGCTCAGCGGCAAAGCGGAGTTTCGGGTTGTTCTGACAATGTGAAGTTGACCAGTAACCCGGCACAGGGGAGCTGGGTTTGCGGGCTCGCATACAAGAGGAACGAAGCGATGCGTTTTCTCGGATTGACGCTGTTGGTTCAGTGCTTGCAGGTTTCATAAATAGTACGGGCAGTGTCTCGATCGCCCGCACTCATGGAAAGGAATCTCCCATGAAGCATCTAATTGCTTACCGCACGATACAGGTCGATGGACTCTCCATCTTCTACCGGGAAGCGGGCCCGAAAGATGCTCCGACGATCTTACTACTGCATGGCCTTCCGTCGTCCTCGCGGATGTTCCAGGCCCTACTGACGCGGCTCTCAGACAGCTATCATCTAGTCGCTCCGGACTATCCCGGCTACGGTCATAGCGACTGGCCGGACCCGAAACAGTTCGACTACACGTTTGACCACATTGCTCAAGTGATTCAAAGCTTTACACAGGCGCTTGGTCTGTCCCACTACACGCTGTATATGCAGGACTACGGTGGACCCGTTGGTTTTCGCATGGCACTGGCGCATCCGGAGCGGGTGCAAGCTCTCATGGTCCAGGACGCGGTCGCTCACAACGAAGGGCTTGGGACGAACTGGGCAACACGACGGGCATTCTGGGCGGATCGGTCGGCTTACGAACAAGCATTGCGCAAGAACCTGTTGTCGCTGGAAACCACGCGGACACGCCACATCGGAGACGACCCGAATGTTGAGCTCTATGATCCAGATCTTTGGACCGATGAGTATGCCTTCCTGAAGGCGGCAGGGCAGGCACAGATTCAAAGCGATCTCTTCTATGACTACCGCACCAATGTCGCGGCCTATCCGAAGTGGCAGGCGTGGATGCAGAAGACGCAGCCAAAGCTCTTGGTCATCTGGGGCAAGCACGATCTCTCGTTCGATCTCGGCGAGCCGGAACGCTACCGTAAGGATGTGCCGAGCGCGGAGGTCTGCGTGCTCGATGCAGGACACTTTGCGCTGGACACCAACGCCGACGAGATCGCTTCGCTAGTAAATGAGTTTATGAAAGTGCATGCGACGAATCAGCTTTGCATCTCTCGCTGATCGCCGCGAGGCGCCTATGGACGAACAGTTCATATCAAGGAGAACGAACCATGGC
>JBARMQ010000397.1:0-53739 GCA_049802535.1 Bryobacteraceae bacterium
TTTCTACCCTTTGGCAATGATTTGTTAATTGTTGGGTTGACTGTTCAACATGCTCACGAGCTTGTTCGGATCGGAATCTACGTCCTGCTGGCCGCCATCGGATCGATGTTGGGTGTCTTATTGCTGCACCTTGTCGCGCACAAGGGAGGAGAGGAAGGGATTACTCATTTTATGAGCGAAAAGCGGTTCAAGTACTTGAAAAAGAAAATTGATAGCTCCGGCGGCACGGCAATCGTGGTAGGCTGCCTAGCTCCGCCGCCTTTTCCTTTCACTTTGCTTGTGGTAGCCGCCAGCGCTCTCGGATTCCCGCGGGGCAAGCTGCTCTATTTGACCTTGATCGGCCGCTTCGTGCGATTCAGCATTGTCGCAGGTCTTGCGATCCTGTTTGGATCGCGGATTCTGGCGATCGCAAAGTCGACGGTATTCCTCGAATGTATGGCCGTGTTCGTTGTCGTCTGCCTAGCTGGCAGCGCATGGTCAATCGTCCGCTGGGTGAAGAGCAGCAAGTCACTAACAGGCGCCAGAGCGTAGAGGCCGCGAAGTCCGTTAGGATGAAAGCTATACACATTGCTATGTCTTATCCAGTGAAGGTAGAGTACGCCGAACGGCGCAAGATGCGCGAGCGCAACACGCCGATGTATCGATTGGCGCATTGGCCCATTTGGATCTTTGTTTTCTTCCTTGCGCCAGGACCCCTTACCTTTAACCTTTTCGCCCATGGCTTCAGCCGCGGGAACATGGTTTGGCTGGCGATCGTGCTACTGGGGACGGGGATTGCCGGCTGGTTTGGACTGATGCCGGGCGTAGAGCCACGTCCATACATTCTTCGCTTCACAGAAGATAAGCCGAATCCGCTTTACAGGCGTATCTGTTATACCTTTGCATGGAATGCGGTGCTGTCCTTTGCGCTGCTTAATTTGGCAGGGCTTGCGGTCGCTGTTACGACCAATCGTTGGTATCTGAAGCAGATCTACGCTTACGCTTATTTGCCGCTGTGCGTGGCGATATTGATTCTGGGAGCCTTAGGGCAACTTCCGCGCGTGGGGCAATCGACCAAAGGGGAAGGCATTGAGCGGCGATACTTCTACGGCTCCGTTTGGGCCGTCACGATTGCGCAAACGATCATGTTGGCGCTCTGGAAAACTCTTCCTTTGTCACACGTGGCCAACGCGGTTAAGTTAGGTATATATCTGGCGGCGTTGACGTGCGCGGGCGCCGCGGCAAGCCTCGGCCTGTTGCCCCGGACACGGCCAATTATTCCCGGTCAACTTGTTGTCGCCGATTGATGTTTGTTGTTTGTCTGCTGGCAGCCGCGCTTCTTACCGCGTTTGGTTATCAAGCGTTCGGCGATTATCTTGATGCCCGGCGGTTTCCGCCGCCCGGCCGGCTGATCACCGTCGGCGCCGGCCTTTTGCATCTCCATGAACAGGGCGACAAAGGCCCCGTCGTCGTCATGGAATCGGGTCTGGCAGCGAGTTCGCTCAGTTGGACGCTTGTGCAACCGAAACTTGCTGAATTCACGCGTGCTTGCTCATACGATCGAGCTGGCTTTGGCTGGAGCTCCGGGCTCGATCGCCCAAAGACCCTGCAAGACACCGTGGCCGACCTTCACGGCGCCCTGGAGGCTGCCGGTTTGCCGGCGCCGTACATTCTGATTGGCCACTCCTTCGGAGGATTGCTAGTCCGCGCCTTCGCACATTATTATCCCGGTCAGATTGCCGGATTGGTGCTAGTTGACCCGGTTTCCATTGCGTACTGGGCGAATTGCACGGCGGCGGAGCGCAAGCGTCTTGCCTTGGGCGCGAAGTTATCCCGCCGCGGCGGGTGGCTCGCTCACATTGGCGTCGTGCGCGGGGCGTTGGGGCTGTTGCTCCTGGGCGGCCGCCAGCTTCCGCGCCTGATCGCGCGAGTCAGCGCTCCGCAAGCGGGCGGATTGATGACACACCTGGCAGGCGAGGTGCAAAAGCTACCTCCCTTTACTTGGCCGATGATTCGAGCGCATTGGAGCCGTCCGAAGGCTTTCGCGGCGATGGCAGCCACTCTTGAGGCATTGCCGTCGAGTGCCTGCGAAGCCGCAGCCATGCCCATTGCGACGGAAATCCCGGTCGTCATACTTTCGGCCGCTTCGGCTACTCCGGACGAACTGGCCGAACGCGATGGTTGGGCCGCCTCTAACTCTCATGGCAAACACATCCGGACTGAGGGTACGGGACATTGGCTCCAACTGGAGCGGCCCGATCTGATTGTAGACTCGGTAAAGTCGTTCCTGCAGGAATGAGCATTGAGTTGCCCCTCGCAGTTGCAAGGAGCCTTTTGTATGTCGTGCCGACGCAGATCCTATATACTTTCTGCTGTCGTGCGATACCTTCTGCTTGCTCTCACGCTCTCCTGGACTTGGGCTTCGTTCGCGCAGAGCCCTGCTGCTCTCCCGCAGATACAGTTTGATTCTGTTCCCAATCTCCTGAAGCTACCCGCCGATCTGTATCTGGGTGAAGTTCCTGGCGTCGCCGTGAACTCAAAGGGGCACATTTTCGTCTACACACGGGGCGGTCACACGATGCTGCTGGAGTTTGACCGCGATGGGCGCTTTATTCGACGTATCGGGAATGACCTTTATGGCTTTGTCTTTGCGCACGTTGTCCGAATCGATAAGAACGATAACATCTGGTGCGTAGACGAAGGGTCGAATATGGTGATCAAGTTCAGCCCTGAAGGCCGCGTACTGATGCTGCTCGGCAGAAAACCCGAAGCGGTGGAAGGCGCAGCGCCCACCGGAGTTCCAATTCCACCGGCTAAAGAAGACATCTTTAATCGGCCGACCGATATCGCATGGGATGCCGAGGGGAACAGCTACATCAGCGACGGCTACAACAATTCACGCGTTGTCAAAGTCGACAAAAACGGCAAGTGGATCAAGTCGTGGGGGAAGCGCGGAACGGGGCCGGGCGAGTTTCACATTCCGCATAGCATCGCGACAGATGCGAAGGGAAATGTATATGTGGGCGACCGTGAAAACCGGCGCATTCAGATTTTCAACAAGGACGGCGAATTCCTCAAGCAATGGACAAATGTTGGCGCGCCCTGGGCTATTTGCATCACGCCAGGACCGAAACAAGTGCTGTATTCGTCCGACTCGGTGCCAGGTCAAATTTATAAACTCGACCTTGACGGCAATATCCTAGGTGTCTTTGGCGAAGCGGGCAAACAGATGAAGCAGTTCGGATGGGTGCATGAAATGGCGTGCCCGTCTGAGAACACGCTGTACGTGGGAGAACTGTTGAACTGGCGCGTGCAGAAGTTGATTCTGCATCCTTGAGCTAGTGCTGCGGTCAGTTTGTTTTTTGATTCGAGGCTATTTCTTCCCGTCGCGAAACGGGCGTGGGAACCGCGTCGAATTGAAGCCTGAGGTAAGACTTCGGGCGGAATTCAAACCGCAGAGGGAGATCGTTCGGATCACTCTTATCAAACCAAAGACTAAATGAACTCTCCTCATGGGTTCCCTCGTTGTAGATTGTTCCGTTGAGGCGCACCAGGGAAGAGACGTCAGTAATCAGCGACTTTTTTAGAAGCTGTCCAGCGACTCGCTTGTCGGTGGTCTTGACGGTAACCATTCGGAAGAATTTGCCGTTATGCATGAAGTGCGATTCGGAGCGGGAGTCGCTACTGAGGACGGCGGAACGGACCGAATAGAGGAATGTGGCAGGCGAGTCGCCAAGACTTTCCCGATACTTCTGCGATCGTTCGCCGGCTAGGTCCGTTTGGATGGACTGGGCGAATTCGTCGACGTTCGACCAACGGTAAGAAGCCGGCTTCAGCATGTACTTGACTGAATAATGGACACCGTTGTCGCCGGAAATGCTTTGGGCCGCGACATAGTTGACCTGATCCTTGTTTCCTGATTCCAAGGCTGTCTTCGCCTGGCTTAGAGACTGTTCGCCGCTGGCCGTCATAAAGCCGAAATAGCGTGCTTCCTGCCGTTGGCCGTTGTGCAGGCGGACGATTTCTTGAATCAACCCAAGGCGGTTCAATCCATGAGCGCGTTCGGGTGTTGAGCCGCCAACAAACTTCAACACGACTTGCTGCGCATCGCCCTGGCAAGTTTCTTCGACGCTGGCGTATCCTCCTCCGACGTCAGCTCGGGAGAAGATCGTGATCGATAACAGATTAATATACGCGGTGGCGTGATATTGGCGGTAGATGTAATGCCGCTGGAGAATGCCGGCGGCAGTATCCTCTGGCATAGCGGCGAGAGCTTGGAGGGTGGCAATTGAAAGCAGAATCGCCGCCCTAAGTAGACTATGGCGCTGGAGAGGGCCGTCGTTGAACATCGATTTTAGTTTGTTAAGAAATACTTGTCGTTTTGATTTCGGTAGGGTGAAATTACCCGAACAAAACGCCAATATAATGTTGTATCTGCCGGGCCTGGTTCCGTTGAGGTTGCCGTGGGCCCACCACTGCATCTGCTGTAATCATGGATGCAGTGAATCGAAGCGCTATCGTGACGAGAATATGAGCTCCCGACGAAAGTTCCTGGGGCAAGTCGCCTCCGGCCTAGGCACTCTCGCTATACCGGGAGCGGTATCCGGGTCGAGTGACCGGATTCGGCTTGGGATCATCGGCTATGGTGCGCGCGGGTCTGATCTCGCCGCCGAAGCGCGCGCTTGTGAACACGGCGAAATTGTTGCTGTCTGCGACATTTACAGCGCGAATCGGGATCGGGCGCTGCAGCGTTTTCCCGATTGCCAGATCTTTGAAGACTATCGCGCCATGTTGGAAGATAACAGCCTTGATGCCGTGGTGATTGCGACGCCTCCGCACCAGCATTCAGAGCCGTTCATAGATGCCCTTTCGGCCGGTAAACATGTGTATCAGGAAAGCACAATGGCATTCCAGGTTAACGATGCGAAGCGCATGCGCGCAGCATGGGCCCAGGCGCGTAGCAGGCAGGTTGTGCAGGTAGGTCATCAAAGCTGCTCGTCGGGACAGGCCACGGATGCGGCTGCGTTTCTCCGCAAGGGTTACTTAGGCCGGATCACGGCAGTTAACGCCGTGATGTATCGTAACAGCCCGCCTGGCAAACCGCACTGGTCGCGTCCGATCTATCCCGACATGACGCCCGAAAATATCTCATGGCGTCGTTTTCTGGGCGAACCGCCGGAGTCTGTGTCCAGTCCTCCGTTCGATGCAAATCGATTTGTAAACTGGCGGCTCTTTTGGGATTACTCGGGAGGGAATGTTTACGAATCCATGTCCCAGCAGGTTGCGTTTTGGTCGAAAGCTTTACGGCTCGAAATCCCAGAAGCAGTGACGATGACCGGCGGAGTCTACCTTTGGAAAGATGGCCGCGAGGTTCCGGACACGATGAGCGTCTCGATGGAGCAGCCGGAAGAGCTGCTGTTCACCTGGTCATCGGGGGCCGGCAACGGAAGCCCCGGTGTAACGGAGCACGTGATGGGAACAGAGGGGTCTATTTTTCGAAACGCAACACAAATTCGCTATTTGCCCGAAAAGATGAACCGGCGCGAAGCCGAGCCGATTATCGGACGAACACAGACACTTCCGCGTGCCCACGTGGAGAATTTTTTGGATTGTATCCGTGGCAGCAAAGAACCCAATTGCCCATTCGAGATCGGATACAAAGTGTCAATAGCGTGCCGCATGGCCATCGAGAGTTATTTCCAAAGACGCACCGTCTACTGGGATTCAGAGGAAGAAGAAATCGTCTAACCGGACGCAATCTTTATGGAATTCGAACTCACACCGGAGCAAATCCAGCTCCGCGGAATGGTCCGGGAATTTGCGGAAGCGGAAATCGGTCCACACGTATTGGAGTGGGACGAGGACCAAATTTTCCCCCTGGAGGTAGTGAAGAAGGCCGGGCAGCTCGGGTTGTTGGGAGCAATCTTTCCGGAGGAATTGGGCGGCGCCGGCCTTGGTTATATTGATTATTCGTTGATCATCGAAGAGTTGGCGCGGGTCGATCCGAGCGTCGCGCTGATAATAGCTGCGCACAATTCGCTCTGCACAAATCATATCTATCTCGCCGGGAGCGACGAGCAGAAACGTTCGTACATCCCGAAGCTGGCAACCGGAGAATACATCGGCTGCTGGTCACTGACGGAGCCGGAGGCAGGCTCTGACGCCGCAGGCACGCGAACAACGGCGTACCTGAAGGACGATGGGTGGGTTTTGAACGGTGGTAAGACTTTTACCACCAACGCGCAGTATGCAGACATCTGCGTGGCAATGGCGGTGACCAACAGATCGGCATCGCAACATGGCATCTCCGCGTTCATTCTTGAAAAGGGCGCGCCGGGGTTTCGAGTGGGAAAGAAAGAGAACAAGCTGGGCATGCGGGCCAGCGCCACGGGCGAGGTTCTTTTTACCGATTGCCGTCTAGCGGCTTCCCAACTGCTCGGCAAACAGGGCGAGGGCTTCGTCGATAGCCTGAGGGTTCTGGACGGCGGACGCATCTCGATCGCGGCACTTGCGATTGGCCTGGCTCAAGGAGCCTTTGAGGCGGCGCTGCACTACTCCAAACAACGTAAGCAGTTCGGGCGGTTTATCTCGGAATTTCAGGCAATCCAACATAAGTTGGCCGATATGGCGACGGGCATCGAATCTGCCAGGCTGATGACGTGGCGCGCGGCCGCAATGAAGGACGCCGGCCACCGCGTGACGAAAGAATCCGCCATGGCCAAACTGTATGCGTCGGAGGTGGCCGTTAGAGTCGCTGACGACGCTTTGCAAATACACGGCGGGTACGGCTTCATTAAGGACTATCCCGTCGAGAAGTTTTATCGCGATGTCAAGCTTTGTACGATTGGCGAAGGGACCAGCGAAATCCAGCGGCTGGTTATTGCACGTCAACTCCTGAAGGAATAATTTGGACCCCGGCCTGAAAGATCGTGTTCTTTCCGGAGATCGGCGGGCATTGGCGCGCGCATCAACGCTGGTCGAAAATCAAGCCCCAGAAGGCCGCAAACTGCTGGAGGCAATCTTTGTGGAGTCGGGGCACGCTCTGACTATAGGCGTCACCGGGCCACCAGGCGCCGGCAAGAGCACTCTGGTCTCGCAAATGACCAGGCAGTTCCGTGGCCAAGACAAAACAGTCGGCATTCTTGCGGTCGATCCCAGCAGCCCTTATTCGCAGGGCGCAATCCTTGGGGACCGCATACGGATGCAACAACATCACACCGACCCTGGTGTGTTCATTCGATCGATGGCAACGCGCGGCCAACTGGGCGGCTTGGCGAAAACGACTTTCGATCTTGCGCTCCTCTTAGATGCGGCCCGCTTTGACGTGGTGATTATTGAGACGGTTGGCACCGGTCAGGACGAAGTCGACATTGCATCGATGGCGGATGTCACGGTTGTGGTGCTCGCGCCTGGCGCGGGCGATGATGTACAGGCGATCAAGGCGGGCATCATGGAAATCGCAGACGTCTTCGCAATTAACAAGAGTGACTTACCGGGCGCCGCGCAGCTAGAACAAGACATCCGGGCGATGCAAAGCTTAGGCACATCGAACGCTGCTCGAGTACCTGCGCCGCTGCGCCGGGTGAGTGCCTCAACGGGCGAAGGGTTTGAGGATCTAGTCCGTGTAATTACAGAACTTTCGACGACCCATGCATCTGGTCCATCAAGTGAATTGGCTTGGCGTGGCCGCCTCCGTCACATGCTGCGCGATCACTTGGAGAGCGCGGTCTCAACGTCCGAAATCGAGCGCCATGCGCATTCTGTGGCAGTTCGTGAAGAGAGTCCCTATGCGGCGGTCGACGACATCGTACGAAAGTTTCTGAAGTCTCCTACGCCAAGCGGCGTTGACATCGATCATTTGGGTATAGCGGTCCGAAGTTTGGACGAGAGCCTCAGGTTTTATACGGACCAATTGGGACTTCGCGACGCCCTCATCGAGACAGTGCCTGTTGAAAAGGTGCGCGTGGCTATGCTGCCTGTAGGAGAGGCAAGAATCGAGTTGCTGGAATCGACCGAAAGCGATTCCACGATCGCTAAATTCCTAGAAAAGCGTGGTCCTGGATTGCATCACGTGGCCCTTCGCGTGGACAATCTCACCGATGCAGTGTCGCGGCTGTTAGCGGCCAATACTCGCCTCTTGAACCAGCCGCGCGCGGGGGCTGGGGGCCACCTGTACGTCTTCGTGCATCCGAATGCGACCGGCGGCGTACTTCTCGAGTTAATTCAACGTTGACCGAACATCGGCCTCCTGGCCGCACTACACAGCGGCGTTGCGGAAGAACAGGCCATCCAGCTTGACGGCTAGGCGTCCATTTTCGATGTTGGCCGAAGCCAGCCGGCGCGGAAAGAGTTCGTCTTCAGCGGCTGCTCCGTCCGCCAAGAAGACATCGATCAGGTTGCGTTGACAGACCTCCCTCAGAATGAGCTCGGCTTGTGTCAACAGCTCACGATCGTGTAGTTCACGATAATATCGGGACACTGGTACCACCTTCGTGCTTCTTTAACAGATATCACGTTCTGTCTGAAAGGTCAGAAGAGTACCAGAGCGGTGGAGCGAATGATTATCTGCCGGCGCCCACCCGAATACCCTCGTGCACCTCAGCGATCGCGTCGCGAACAAGACCCACTGCTTTTTCGCGATGGCCCCCTTTGTCGGGTTCGGCGGAATTCAATTCCCGTTCGGCATTATTCAGGGCGTGTAGGGCGGCTTCCATGTGTGGTTGAGCCGCTTCGACGGAAGTTGCAATTGCGGTTGCGGCGGCCGCGGCAGTCACCATTTGAACGCCCAAGCGCCGACGGGATGTCAATTTCACATTTCTTTCTATCATTGCAGTAGCCTCTCTTGTTTTCGGTGCGATATCAGTATCGATTTTTTGCCGTTCGCAAAGCAACTCTAAAGTTACCGCGTCGTCTCCGTCTCAGAAGTTGTACTTCATTCCGAATTGAATGTTACGGTTTAGAGTCGACGCGGTGATCAGCCCGTTAGATGCCGACGATACGCTATGAGTCGGAGCTTGCAACAGAACATTATTAAAGGCGTTGATCCATTCGCTGCGGAACTCCAGGTTCTGACGTTCTGTGAAATGAAATTTCTTGCTCACGCTGAGATCGGTTTCTGCAAAGCCCGGGCCCCGAAAAGTGCCGATCCCGCAGTTGCCGAATGTTCCGGCGACCGGCTGAGCGAAGTTGCCATTGTTGATGTAATAGCGATAGCCGCCGACGCTCGGCGAGTTTGCGGTCGAAGCATCCACGGATGTGCCCAAGATGGTCGGCTGTGAAACACAGTTGGCGCGCGCACTGCGGGCATTGGTACCCGATGCGTCGGAGGCGGATTCCGTAAGGGGGAAGCCACCGTGGACGCTAACAATGCCATTCAGCTGCCATCCTCCGATGACCAAATCGGCGGCCCGGTTCATGTTCTTGCCGAACGCACGGCCTCGCCCCACAGGAAGGTCGTAAGAGAAGTACGCTGTCACCACGTGCGTCAGGTCAACAAAGCAAGGCCCCCACTCCGATTTCCGATTGTAGAGGTTTTGTATGTACGGAGACGCGGAGGAAGCCAAGGTGCCACCCCCATAAAATCCGGTCGAATCCGTCATGCATTTGGACCATGTGTAGCCGAACTGGCTGGATAGTCCGCGGGAAATGCGCTGCTGCAATGTAACCTGCAACGCGTCGTATTCCTGGTTGCCGTCTGCTTCGGTGCCCGAAATTTGGCCTTTGGTCGCATAAAGATCCGCCTGCAATGCCGGGTTGCCGGCAAGGTAAGGTGACGGGACCACGGTTCCGTTCGGCAGCAACTGTTTCTGCAGGTAGGGCTGCGCAACCACCAGGTGGTCATTCTTTTGACCGACATAGGCGGTTTGCAGGGTTGTAGAGTTGCTGAACTGTTTCTGCACGGAAAAATTCCACTGCTGCGAAACCGCTGGCCGGAAATTGGGATCCCACAGCCGAAGAGTAGCCGCTGCGAACGGATCTGTCTTCGATTGTATCGGCAAATATCCTTGATCCAGCGTCGAACTTGGATAAGTGAGGGCTGTGTAGTCGGCGTTCTTTTCCACTGAGAACGGCGGATTAATAGTTAAGCGCAGGTTGGTTCCGGTGCCTTCCAAATAGGAAGAGAGCGTATAGGAGCCGCGGACGACCATGCTCTGAATCGGAGTATAGGCGAAACCAAGTCGCGGTTGAAAGTTAAAGATGCCGTTGTACTGGTTATAGAGAGCCCGACTGTTGTTGTAGTAAGTCGAACCCGTCCCGGCGATAATCTCTTGTCCGCCGAAAGGGGTAAAGTTCGTTTCCCGATTATCTACTTCGACCCATGGGGTGTGAAGCTCCCAGCGCAAGCCGTAGTTCAACGTAAGGGTTTTTGTGACGCGCCAGGTATCCTGAGCGAAAGCCGCTATGATGTTGCCGCGCTGTCCCCACGTCCCACCGTTGGTACCCACGCCGACCGCGCTAGGCAGGCCTAAGAAAAAGTCAGCTTCGGCCAGGCCTGCTGTGCTAGTGGCTTTCTGAGTGACAGTGGGACCCGCGGTAAACTGACCGTCAAACGTGATCGTTCCGGCAGCGCCGTTGTTTCCAGAATAGAACGTGTCGAGCCGTTCACGAAAGAACTGAGCGCCGAATTTAAAGGTATGCTGGCCCTTCGTCCAAATGGCCGTGTCACTCACCTGGGTTACCGTATCCGCAAAGAGCGAGATGTTATCGGCGCTCCCGATGGTGCTGGCGTTGCCGCCGCTGAAAACCAAGCCCGGAACAATGTTAATCGGTACGCCGGGAATACCAAGTGACGCCGGACTGGCAGTGCCCGGAGTGGATCCCGTGTTATTGAAGTTGTAATTCACACCTGTTCGAAACTCGTTCACCAGCGTAGGGCTGATGGTTCTGCTATAGTTAATCCCCCCGTTATGAATGCGAAAGATACCGAAGGCGCCATAGATCAGTGGAAGGCTGTTGGTGCTCGGATTCATAATATTGGCCTGGGAATAACGAACGGAAAGCCGCTCGTTATCGGACTTACTCCAATCGCCCCGAATATCCCCCTGGTCGCCATTCGTGTAGCTATGCGCCTGATATGTCAGGTTGTTCGTCAGATTGTTATTCGTCGGCAAAGGATAAAGGTTAGAACTGAAAAGTTTCGCCGCCACCGGGCTTATCATACCGATCGGAATTTGATTGCCAGGGAAGGCCGCGCGTACTCCATTCGTGACCGCATCCGGGTTGTACAGAGCCTGGGTAATGGCTGAAAAATTTCCAGTACGCTCGGCCGCCGTGAGCACGCTGGTCGATGCAGTGGAAGCCGGCGTGTCATATCGCGAGCCCTGATAGTCGCCGAAAAGAAAGAATTTGTCCTTAATGACCGGGCCGCCCATGGAGCCGCCGAATTGATTCCAACGAAGCAAGCTACGCTTGATGCCCTTCCAATTATTCTCCCAGGAATTTGCATTCAATACGTTATTCCGAAGAAATTCAAAGGCTGTCCCATGGAGCTGGTTTGTCCCCGACTTGATGGACACGCTAATGATTCCGCCCATAAAGTTTCCGAACTCAGCGGAGGCGTTTTGGGTGATCATGTTGAATTCTTCGATGGCGTCTACGCTGGGAGCGTAGGCGACAAGGTTGTCGGACACTTGATTGTTATCCAGGCCGTCGAGCAAAAAGTTATTGGTCTGCTCTCGATTGCCGTTCACATAAGGGCGTTCGCTTTGGAACGACGTTTTCGAACCACCAAAACCCGCCGGGTTCGTTGTGACCGCTCCTGTCGCCAATAGAGTCAACTGAACGTAGTTGCGTGTAGACAGCGGAAGCGAGGTATTCTCGCGAGCATCTATGACCGTCCCTAATTGGGTGGCCTCCGTCTGCAAAAGCGGCGCGGCGCTAGTGACCTCGACGGTCTGATTGACGCTGCCTAACGTCAAACCAAAGTCAAGCTGTGCGGTCTGATTCAGTTGAAGTACGATACCGCTGCGGACAACGGTCTCAAATCCCACCTTCTCGACACGCACGTCGTAAGCGCCGACCGGCAGGCGAGGAAGGTTGTATGCACCATCCCCGTTGGATGTTGTCGGGAATATCGAACCACGTTGCGTGTCCCTGGCGGTAATGTTGGCGTCGGCAACGGGCGCCCCGCTCGGATCAGTCACGACTCCCTTAATAGCAGCAGTTACTTCCTGACTCCAAACTGGCGCGGCTACGAAGACGCCGAAAAGTGCACAGAATGTCCCAGCTCGAAATAGTCGTCTACTCATTTTTATCCGCCCCCATTAAAAAACTGTTCGGTCTTCAGAAATACTAGCCCCTCTTAAGCCGAAGAACTAATCGATTGTAATTAGCTTGAAAACAAACGTCAAGCAAACTGCGCAGACAAACTGGCTTATTCCCTCTCTAAGTAAACGACCTCTATCGGCGTAAAAATGTCCTTTTGGCTCTTCATTGCAATTTCGGAGCGAAAGCCATCGCGTTGAAGCGCCTCAACGACCTGGGGCGAAGGGTCAATCAAAGCAGTGGTGGCGGCGTTCTTTTCAATATCGCGTAGCTTCCAGAGGTCCTGGGGAACGTAGTCGTTCAATGCGGAAAGCAGCATGATGAGGAAGGTATCCCGGGGATTGAGTTTGGGGTCGCGAGGAAAGTAATAACTGCCTGGATCAGAGGCATAATGCCTCGCCTGACTGAAAAGGAGCGCATTCCAGACCACAATCTGCCGCTTGCCGTCGCGTTTGATTTGAGTGTCCAGTGCAAGCATGTCTCTGGTTCGAGTCTGTTGGTTATCGCGTTGATCCCTGTATGGATCGACAGCAGCTGGATCCACGGTATAGCGAGCCTGATCGGCCAATCCAACTCCCAAGGCCATCGCGAGGATGCCCGCTGCGGCGACGTTGGCTGATCGAAAATGGCGCATCGCGGCCGCGGCGATTGCGACCCCCAGTCCGGGAAATAAGCCGATAAAGTACCGATCAAAAAAAGCGTGAGTGATGAACTTGGCGACAACGTATCCTGCAATAGGAGTCGCCGCATAAAACCAGCACAATCGTTCGGAGGCAGAAGGGCCTGGATGTTCTCCAGCCGGCCTCGGCGTTTTGACGAGAATCAGCCAAAGCAACGCAAAGACAAGAACGGCAAGACCGGAGCGAAAATACTCGTTGTAAACGTGGATCAGAAGAGCGAGGCTCGGAAGCGCCCAGAAAACTTTGTTGAAGGCTTTTTCGGCGGCTATTTCCGGCAAGAGGAGCAGTCCCGCCGCAACGATACCCCCGCACGCAGCAATAAACCGGGGCGCCGGGAAACGCCATGGCCGCCAGTTCACACACTCCGCGATGGCAAACGGGACCAAGCATATAAAGAAGTAGTAATGGACCATCATGCCGCAAAAGAAGGAAAGTCCAACGAGCAGGCTGGATGGCCTTTCTCCCTGCGGAACGAGCCACGTCCAAAGAGCCCCTGCGGAGAAGGCGAAGTAAAGACAATAAGATCGCGCCTCGTATTCGTAATGCGGCACAAACGAAAGGAACACCACCGCTAGCGCAAAAAGGCCGAAGAAATTATTCGTAAGGCGGCGTGCGCAGTCGTAAACCAGGATGCAGCCAGCGACAAGACCGAGTACCGACGGGACCCGCAGAGCCAACTCCGCAGGGTGGACCCATTTCAACATCGCGCGCACTAGCAAGTAATAAGTTGGCGGCATGCCGTCGAAGCCGCGATGCAACGCGGCCCAAAAGACGCGATTGCTCGGAATGGCGGCGATCTGAAAGGTCATCAGTTCGTCGAACCAGAAAAGACGCGTCGCCGAGATCATTAGCCCGGTGACGAGGAATGTACAGATCAAGACCACCGCCAAAGCAGCGCTGAGTCGCTCGATCCGGGGGTTGGCGGTCCGCGTCTGCGGCGGTAACTCTGGGACGAATCTATCTGTGCGGGCGAACAGTGTAGGCTCCGATCACTCCAGTATCCTCGATCCATGGGCGCCCAATACGCGCAGACAGGGCGCCGAGCTGGGCCCTATATCTCGGGGCTTTGCCGTTCGATGGCTTGCTCAATGATAGTCATCGGGCGGTTCTTGCTCTGCTTGTACAACCTCCCGAGATACTCTCCGATAATGCCCAGAAATAGCGCGTTCAGACCGAGCGAGAACAGAACACAAATTGCCACTGTCGCCCAACCAGAAGGCCAGACTCGCCGCCCGTATAGAAGCGCTAGCACCAGGAAATAGAACGCGGTAATCATCGTCACGAAAGAAACGATCAAGCCCAGGTACGTGGCAACGCGCAACGGCACTACTGACGTGCTCAGAACCCCATCTACTCCCAGCGACAGCAGCTTTCGTAAGCTGAACTTGCTCTCGCCACGCTTGCGTTCTTCACGGTCGTAGGGGATACCGGTCTGGTTGAAACCTAATCCCGCAATAATGCCTCGAACATAAGGTTGCGGTTCGTGAATTCGGTTCAACTCGTCAACGATCGCGCGTGAGACTAGGCGGAAATCGCCTGCCTGCCGTGGCAGAGGATACTCGCTCAGCGCATCTACCAGGGCGTAGAACCCGCTTCGCAATGCCGTGATTACCATTCCTTCTTTGCGCTTCCGGCGGATGCCGTAGACCACGTGATACCCGGTTTCCCACTTTCGCAGGAACTCGGAAATTAGCGTGGGCGGGTCCTGCAAATCGCAATCGATTTGCACCACTGCCGCTCCCCGCGACTTCCGATAACCCGTCAAGATTGACTGTTGAAATCCGAAGTTGCGCGAAAACCGGAAAACACGCACCCGGCAGTCCTCCGCCGCCAGTTGCGCCGCAAGTTCAAACGTCCGATCCGTGCTGTGGTTGTCCGTGAATATCAGCTCAAACTGATAGCGATCCGATTCCGCCTGCCAAATTGGGAGCAGCGCCTCATACAGCGGTCGTATATTCTTTTCTTCATTGAGCGCCGGGACAATGATAGATACTAACGGTTGCTCATTCACTCGCGTGTCTTCGCCCTAACAGAGCATACTGCGCGCCCGCCGGGCACCACCTCAACCGCGGCTCCAACCGCCGCAGCATCTTTAGCGCCCGAGGAAAGAAAACGATGTAATCCCGCCTCAGCACTGTCAGCCCGGCTTTGTCAAAATAGCCACGGATCTCCGCCGGTCGCAGCAAAACCGCGTTTTCGTCAAATGGGCATCGGGCCACCACCAGCCGCGTGAGTGGATTGATAGGGTTATGCTCGAAAATCAATATCCGGCCGCCCGGTGCCAGCCGCTGCGCCAGCTCTTTAATCGTCCACTGCCGCTCTGCCACCGGGATGTGGTGCAGCACGTTCGAAATCACGATCAGAGCGTAATCGGCACTCAATCGTTCCCACTCGGCTGTGAAAAGGCCTTTCGCCAGGACATCGGGCTGTACTTGTCTAAGGCTGCTCTCCGACACATCGAAGCCATGAATCGTTGCGCCCGGGAGTCGTCCCGCCAATGCGGCTGACAACGCTCCTATCCCGCAGCCATAATCAAGAATTTTCCCGCCCATGGCGCGCTCCGGGACCTCATCCATCACCCGCCGTACATATTCGGCTTTATAGTTTGTGAAATACTCGGAGCTCTCGCCTCCAATGGCCGTCGAGCGCTCCAGAATGGCCTTGTAATCCTCCGCGAACTGGTCAAACTCCGCCATAAATTACCTTGCGACGCCGCTCCCCTCAACAACTCGCGACAGACCCTGCTCCAGAGAGGCTCGTGGGAGCCAGTCAAAGTCAGCCTTGATCCGCGCGTTATCGCCCACCATCCACATCTCTTCGTCTGGCCGATAGGGCAACGCGCCAAACCTTAATAGGCTCGCCGGTCTTCCCACTACGCGGGCGACCGTTTCTCCCACCTCGCGAATTGAAATGGCCTCTCCTGAACAGACATTGTAGACGGGTTGTGGACACTCTGGCGCACTTCCCATGGCGATTAAGGCATCCGCCACATCGTCCACATACAAGAGGTCCCGTACCTGTTCTCCCGCCGTCAATTCTGCCTCAACCGAATTCCGGAGACGCTGTATCAAATAGGGAATCAACCGAGAGGGCCCTTCACCAGCTCCATAAAAATGGAAGGGTCGAGCCAACACAAAAGGAATTCTTAAGGACGCGGCCAGCGCGGCTCCCCAAATGCCCGCAGCGGCCTTGGCTGCCCCATACATGTTCACGGGCCGCGTGGGATGACACTCCGCAATCGGTCTCCCGAATTCTGCACGGTTATATTCAGCGCAACTGCCGACGTACACGAATCGCCTGGGCTGACACGCCGCTAAACCCTTGAGAACCCGCGCCAACAGCCCAAGATTACCGTCTGTGAGGGATTCCGGCTGACGTTGCGAGGGAGAAACGCCAGCTGCTGCCGCGTGATACACGCAATCCCAGTTCGTTCCCCGGACTGCGGCGCTTATCTCCTCTGATTGTGAGGACTGGGCAGTCAGAGGTTCCCCCGGCGGATCAAAAGCTATACGATCCCGAAACAGCAAGCTGTATGTAGAGGAGCCGCGTTCTTGCAGACTTCGAACCAGGGCCCGCCCGAGAAACCCCGTGGCACCGACCACAAGCACCCGCGGCGCCTGCGAACTGCTCAACAATCCCCCATACGTGATGCATACTCGTCAATTTGCGCGTTCGTCAGGGCGGCAACTGCCTCCGGCTCCTCTGCGGAAAGCCGGTACCAATCAACAGTCCAGCGGATCGATTCATCAAGTGACAACAGCGGACTCCAACCCAACATGTGCCGCGCCTTACTCGAATCTAGCCTTAGTGTATGCGCCTCGTGCGGCGCGTTGGCATCTCGACCAACTTCGATCTGGCCGTTTCCCCAGTGCGCCACCATCAGTCGCGCCAACTGCTCTACAGTCAAGTCCGAGCCCGGATTTGGCCCAAAATTCCACCCTTCTGCGTACGTGGTCTTGTCGCGTCCGTCATCCGCCAGCCGAGCGGCCAGCAGCAAATAACCGCTCAGCGGCTCCAGCACGTGTTGCCATGGCCTCACCGAATGAGGATTCCGTAGAGCCACCGGCTTGCCCGCCAAAATAGCTCGAGCAATGTCAGGGATCAGCCGGTCTGCCGACCAATCACCGCCCCCAAAAACGTTTCCGGCCCGGCAGGAGCCCACCGCCGGACCACCGGCTTTTCCGAAAAACGATCTGCGGTAGGCGGCTGTCACCAGTTCCGCGCAACCCTTGCTGCAACTATATGGATCCGTACCGCCCATCGGCTCATGCTCGCGATAGCCCCACACCCATTCGCGATTTTCATAACATTTATCGCTGGTAATGATGGCAACCGCTTCAACGGAAGGTGTTTGCCGCACCGCCTCCAGCAGGTTCACCGTTCCCATTACATTCACCGCGAACGTTGCCACTGGGTCCGCATACGATAGCCTCACCAAGGGTTGCGCTGCCAAGTGAAACACCACCGCCGGTCCTGCGTGTTTAAGCGCGTCGACGAGCGCCGCGCTATCGCGGACCTCTCCCCAGATACTGGTTAACCCAGCCCCAATCTTGGCCAACTGAAAAAGTGAGGGACCGGCGCTAAGCGGCAGCGAAAAACCCGTCACTTCAGCCCCCAGCCGCTTGAGCCAAAGGCTCATCCAACTCCCCTTGAAACCGGTATGACCAGTCACAAAAACACGCTTGCCGCGATAGAACTCACTTAGTTTCGGCAACGCAACCAGACTTTCCGCGTCGCTCATCATTGGCTTTGGCAAAACCCTTGCGACTGGGATTCGAAATGCATGCCGGGAAGGTCGAAGCTCAACCCCGGTTTAGCGATGATGATGGGAATGGGGCCTACGACGTTCCGGTCAACTGAACTCTCAATCGAGTCTGGAACTCCGTAATTGATATCCCACACCAGCCGTCCACAAGCGGGGACTGGAATGGTACCGTGTATTGCGGACGGAGAGGCCTTCGGAGGGCCGAAATAACTGGGACAGCTGGGACAATCCGGGGCGAGGCCTGGCTCCAACAGCAGCAGGCGTGTATTGGGAAAATAATATCTGAGAGCTCGCCAGGAGAAAACTCCCACATTGACGATAATAAAGGCATTCTTGGCGGCGACCTCGGTTTGGAGTTCCTGCATGCCCGGGACGGTCTGATAATTGGTATTCTCTAGCCACTCTGGGCTGCCTTGGCTCCACATAATGGGATTGAGAAAGAGCAATATATTAATGACCGAGGCGATGATTATGCCGCCGACAAATAGCCAATTCCTGCGGAATGATCCCAACGCCAATCCACCGAGCACAGACAACGTCGTGACTGTGCCCAAGGCATGGCCGGGAGCGGCGATATGGAATATACAGTGAAACAAAAATCCTGGTAAGAACCACAACAAGAAAAAGGCAATGCCTGATCGGCCAAGTGACCATCCTCGCCTAATCAATAAAGGTAACGCCCAAATCCAGGCCAATACGCCCATAAAGGTCCAGACCGTTGCCTCAAGGAGCATGTGCCAGAACGGGTTTGTGCCGCCTCGGCTATTGACTTCGACAGCCGCAGCAGACTGATCGGCAAAAAAGCCGCGGAGCAGATGAAAATAGGCGACGATTCCGCCTCCAGGTCGCGCCGTCGGGATGAGCCATAGAAAAATACAGCCCCCGAACAACAGCAGAGCTGCCGCAAGCGTACCCCATGATTGACGTTGCCGAAGGGACGCGACGAATACCAAAGGGAACAGAAATGCCGCAAGCTCCGGCCGGAAACTGGATCCGATGCCCAATGTGACCCAAGCCGCATAAAAGGACCATTTCTCATGAGGATGAGTCCACATGCGCCACGCCAAACAACCGACGGCAGCAGAGACGAGGCCCAGGAACACGCGGACCGGCGAGACGACAATCGAAGAGAACGTCGCCGGGTTGAGCATGATCAAGGCCGCCGCGGCAATGCCCGCTTTGGCCGAGGAAAGCATTTCACCCAATTTGGCGGCAAACAGGCCCGTTACCAGGGAGGCCATAATTCCGACGACGAAAAACGTGGAAGTCGGCGTTGGCAAGACCTTATTGAAGATACGGGCGATCAGCACGAATCCCGGATAGCCGGGTGGCTGAGGCATGTGCAAGAAGGTGTTGAATCGCGTCAGCGAATACGCAAAGTTGATGCTGTCAAAAATCGACAAATATCGTAGATGGATGCTCCATAAATAGGACGCACTCCCCACAAAGACAAGGGCAATCAACATCCAACCCAATGAAAATCTCAGACGCCATGCCGAATCATTCTCGGGAGATTGAGGTGAGGCTTCTACCATTAGGGACTGCTGCGTACTTGGCTACCGGGGACACCCATCTGCATTGCCAGGGGCAGTTTCGAGAATCTATTCTTTCACACCACGTAAGCGGCCCATCGCGTCATGACCAGTCTGCCGTCACCAAACCTTCCATGGTGCGTCACCACTCTCCCATAGGGCCTCTAGTCTTTGCTTTTCGCGTAGCGTGTCGACGGGCTGCCAAAATCCTTCATGCCGGAATGCCCGCAACTGTTTGTCCGCAGTCAACTTCTGTAGCGTAACGGATTCAAGTGATTCATTGTCGCCACAGATGTAGTCAAGCACACGCGGCTCCATCACAAAAAATCCGCCATTGATCCAGCCTTCTCGAGTAGGCGCCTTTTCGGAGAAGTCCACCACTACGTCATCGTCCAAATCGACGCTCCCAAAACGGGCTGGCGGCCGCACCACGGTCATAGTCGCCAGCGCCCCGTGTTGACGGTGAAACGCAATGAGCCGCTGGATGTCAACATTACCGACGCCGTCGCCATAGGTCAACAGGAATGTTTCGTTTCCCAAGTGTGGTTTCAATCGTCGAACTCTCCCACCGGTCAGAGTGGAGGCACCTGTATCGTACACGCCTACTCGCCATTGGGGGCTCGAACTACTGACCACATTAGTGTGGCCAGACGACAAGTCAATGCTCAAGTCGCTGTTATGAAAATAGAAGTTTCGAAAATACTCTTTTATGACTTCACTTTTGTAACCCGCTGCGACGAGAAAATCCAAACAGCCGTGGGCCGCATAGATGTTCATGATGTGCCAAAGCAGCGGCTTTCCTCCGATTTCGACCATCGGTTTTGGTCGAATCGTCGTCTCTTCGGCGAGCCTGGTTCCTAGGCCGCCGGCCAGGAGCACCGTCCTCATCGGGCCAAATATAGCATGCAGTACCGACTCAAGTGCCGTCGAACTCCACGATCATTAACGTTAAAGTTCAGTGGAGCTCTTGCCCTTTGTCTAGACGCAAGCTGGACGGAGGCAGTCAAGGGCCGAACCTGCCTAAACTGGACTAGGTCATGCAGAACGCCTCAAATCCGCCAACAAACTCAACGTACGCCTTCATTAGATCTGCCAACGCGAGGGTCGCAAGAACACTCGAGATATCGGCAACCCGGCTAAACACGTGGCGCTTTCCAATCCTGACGGTGCTTTCGGTGCTCTATTTCTGGACCACCGCTTTCCGGGCCGAAAAGAAGTTGTATTGGCTCGATGAGATTTGTACCGTCCAAATCTCGGGCTTGGCGAATTTGCAGCACATCTGGACGGCCCTCATTCACGGGGCCGATTTCAATCCGCCCCTGATCTATCTGCTCACGGGCCTTTCGCAGCACGTGCTCGGGAACACCAGCTTGGCCGCGCGAATGCCGGAAATAATCGCGTTCTGGATCTTCTGCCTCAGTGCGTATGTCTTTACGTATCGGTTTGCAGGCGCCTCTGGCGCGCTGACAGCGTTCCTCTTTCCTTCTATTACGATCGCGTATTGGTATTCGTATGAGGCTCGGCCTCACGCGCTGGTACTCGGATTCGCGGGCTTAGCAGTTCTCTGCTGGCAACGAGCCCAAACAAGCACACATCGGCCATGGTGGCTGATCGGCTTAGGACTTTCGCTCGGATTGGTTTTGCTGTCGCACGCGTTTGGGATTGTGGTGTTCTTTCCGATTGCGGCGGCCGAGATCGTCGATTTTTGCCTTACGAGACGCCTCCGGCCGGGTGGGTGGATCGCCATGATTTGCGGAGGTTCCGCAATCCTGGTCTCGTTAGTTCTCCTCCGGACGTTGAAGGCTGAACACCTCACCTCGTCGACACGGCCGGGAGTCGGAATTATTGTTCATACTTACCTGTTTATTCTCGCCCCCGCCGGAATGGTGCTGGGGCTGACGATTTCCGCCATCTATCTGCCTTGGCACAAATTAATTCCGTCCGCTCCTAAAGGGCCACCGCCTTGGCCCCCCTCTACAGGAAAAGTGACTAGCTCGGAAGTGGCGCTCATGGCTGGTTTCGTATTGATCCCGTTCGTTAGCTTCCTACTTGCTTTTCTCAATCGTGCGCCGTTATTCACTCGCTACGGCCTAGAGGCAGTGTTTGGATTCGCTTCTGCACTGGCACTGGCTGCGATCCGACGCCCGGGATTCGCGCTGGCCATTCCCGCGATCATCGCGCTTCAGTACGCCTACGATTTTGGTTCCTTCAGACACCAGCTACACGTTGAGGAGCCGGTTACATCTCTTCAGATTGACGCGAGCCTCAGTCAATACTCCAAGCGTTACGACTGGATGGAAACGGCAGGGCATCCCAATCTGCCCATCGTCTTAATAGATGATTTGGATTTCTCTCCGACGATCTACTATGCGCCGCCAGATCTTCAGCGGCGGATGATCTTCGGATGGAATGGCAACGGCGGAGTCAATGCCGCAGTGTATTCTCAGATTATTCGCCTCACCGGCGCGCCCGGGAGAGTAATTCCGTTGAACGACGTAGTCGGCGCCTATCCGTCATTTTTCTTGTTTGCAACCAACCGACAGAGCACTGTCCGTCCTTTGCAGGATAACGACACGCTGAACCAACTTTTGCCTGCTGTGCAAACTATCACTCTGCTGCAGGCAGAAGCGGACATGGAACTGTTCCTGGTTCAAAGCAAGCGGCCGTGAGGACTGGTAGCGCGACCCGGCTTGCATCCGCGGCAACGTTTTAGACTTTGCGAAAAACGCCGACAATCGACTTGCCCAGCGAACGCCTCAGCATCGCGTCCAGCCCCGTTGAAGGACGAACCAAATACCGGTCCCAAAAAAGGATCTGATCGAGGGTGGGCATACTCTGGTTCAACAGCAGGCGATTGGCCGCGGAAGCCAGCAGCCCGCAACTATCCAGATAGAAGATCCGGTCGACGATGCACGCCGCTGGCTTACATCTGCGCAAAGTGGCAGCGTTATAGCGCCTGAAATGGCCGATCGATTTGTCGAAAGCCGTGTAGAGCCAGTTATGCGCCGGCGAGAGCACCACGATGGATCCTTGCGGCCGCAATAGTGTGCTCGCCCGCTCGAGTTCGTCCTTGTCCTGCTCAATATGCTCCAATACGTCGATATAAAGAAGGCAATCGAATGGGAAATTGGGGTCCATGTCTCTGGTCGTTCCAGTAACAACCGAGCACTTTGAAGCAGTAGATGAGCCGGCTGCCTGAACAGAAGTGCGGAGCCGATCCGCAAGATTAGGATCCGGCTCAAGACAAATCCACGATTTCGCACATGACGGATCAAGCAGCGGCGTATTTGCGCCAATGCCGGCCCCAACCTCCAGTACATCGCCTCTGATGTACTGGGATATTTGAGAAGACCAGTATTTCTTCCAATTCTTTGCGTGCGCGAAGAGATCTAACTCTGTCCCGACATATTCCATCCATCACCCCGAGGAAATCAGTCTGTGCCCAAGAATGAAATATGAATAATCGCGCAGGGGCAGAAACCCAAGCTGGCTCCTATTCATCATCACGGAAAAGATGACCGCGAGGGATGTTGTTAGCAGTTGGGCGACCAAGATCAGCAGTAGTCCAATCGAAAGAGTAGTCCATCCGGGGATCGGAAGTGATGTAAAGACGCGCAGTGCAAGGAGGCCGAGCATCAGCAGGGCGATCGCAGTGCCGCAGAGCGCGCTGACAATCAATATTCGGGTGCTGACCAATTCCTGATAGGAAAACAATGCCGACAGACCATGAATAACCAGACTGACGAAGTTCATTTGAGACTTCCCGCGGAGCCTTTTGCCGCGGTCGGCACGCACACATACGTAAGGGAGCCGCGACTTCAAAACGGTGGCGGCATAGTGATTCCACAGTTCGGGGAACGCCACCAGTCCGTCAAGGTGCCTCTTCGGAAGCACGCTGAAGTTGCCCAAACGAATTCCAGTCCCCGTCATCAGGTAATGAAGGAATCGATAACATTGATAAAAAAATTTGAACTGGAGCGTCTCGACGCGCCGCCCCCGCTCCGCAAAGACGGCCGATTCTTGGTTTTGCCGGCAATACTCCGACAGAAGAACCTTGATGTCCTCCGGCCGATCCTCTCCGTCGGCGTCCATAACGAGAACGGCGTCGAACTCTCGCTCGTTTTGAATGTACGAAAGCCCGATGGCAATGGCGCGCTGGTGACCTAAATTCCGCCGCAGTGTTAAGACTTCGATCGTACGGAGATGCCTCGGTGTCCGCCCCTCAAAACACCCGTCGGGTGCCTGTAACGAACCATCGTCGACCAGTAGGACCTCAAAAGAAAATTCCACAAGGCTCGCCAATTGATCATCGATCCGGTCGCAAAGCACGGCAGCCGACTCCCAATCCCGGAAGACCGGTATCGTGATGACGCAATGCATCGTAATGATCAGGTTAGCTTAACCGTTAATCGCCAAAAGGTTGGCGCTCTTAACGTCACAGCCGGTTCGATGAAATTGCAACCGGGAGAGTGATGGCCAAGCCGCTCCCGCGCTTCCTCAGTTCCCTGGCGGAACAGCGTAGAACGGCGTGTATACCACCTGTCCGGCAATCGAATATAGAGAACTCATCCGGAACGACCGATAGCCCAGAGAGTTGGGCTGGGCAAGCTCGAATTGAGTGGCTCCCGCAGTCGTAACCTCCACTGACTGGGAATTTGGGATGATGTAGCCCAAATAAAAGTGATAGTTGTCGTTGGCCAAGCGCTGCGCACTTCCTGTCGCCGGAGAGTAATAGCCCAGATCCACATCCACCGCCGGTGTTGCCGTCATAGTGGTCTCGTCGATCTGCCATGCTTGTCCACGGCTGTGGCCTCCATAAAGCCCGACCCGGGTATTGCCGTTGTCAAACATCGAAAGGAGGCCGTTGGATTGATATTCCGCATCGTGCTCGTGGGTGTTGAAAAATTGATATGCCGTCTGTCCCGCTGGAACCGAGGACCCAAAGTCTCCCTGAGGTCCCAAACGCCATAATATGCTTCCGTCCCCACTTCCATTGTTGTAGTTGATCTTGACCACCATGTCCTGATGCCGGATCGAGATGATAAGGTTGCCGTCGGGTGTGGGCGCCAGAGAGTTGGAGTGCGTCCAATCGTTCGCGACCGTGAACGCCTGATTATTCGAGGGATTCACATTCTTAAGCGGCGGGCATCCAGGATTGGGTGTGCACGTTTCGTTTAGTACTCCCGTGTAGGCAGGCAGCGCGGCGCCGCCTGTTCTCTTGGTAGAGAATTGCGTTGAGTAGTCAAACTCGTCCCAGGCCCACTTCACGTGGAAATTCGAATCTAAGACAATCGCCATGTCGCCGAGCACATCGACGTTCGAATGAATTGTGTTTGAGCCACTGTCGTAAGCGCTCGCCAGCACCTTTTCAATGTTCGCGATAAGACCGGTATCTCCGTTGGGGAACCGGAAAATCTCATGACTGATCGCGTCAATCCGCTCTTTGCCCATCGCAGCTAGTTGGTTGCCGATAGCCGTCGCGTTCGTTTCCCGTAGAATATTCCCAGCGAGGTCGTACTCCCGGAGAAGTTGCTTGTCTCCTGTCACCGCTTGATTGGCGATCACAAGCAACGTGCCGCCCGGCACAGGGTGCGTCAAATAGCCATCCTCCTGAAGCGGTGTGGTGAAATCTGGCAGGTACCAGATCACATTGCCTGTGGTATCCGCAGCGAAGGGCGTCAACGAACCGGTGGCTCCAACGGGTGCCGTCAGCAGCACCGGATAGGCCGTAGTATTCGGCGCTGTCGCCGGCACACTGACATTGAATGACGGAATCGCAGCCAGCGCGCTCGCAGGAATCGGAGTCGTGGTGAAGTTCATCACTGGGCCCAACGTATCGCTGGGGTTCGTGTAGATATCGTGCTGCAGCACATATGTCGTGCTCGCACGCATCCCCCCAACCAGGAAATTTAAACTCGTGGTTCCGGTGCAGTTCTGATAGGGCGTATACATCCAAGCAAAGGAACTCATCAGCCGAAAATGCACTCGTGCCAAGCCGCCCACAGGACAAGGTGGCAGACTGTACAGCGCAACCAAAGGATGCGCCGTTGCGCTCACCACCGGTCCGGTTGAAGCTGTCGCGATCGGATTGTAGGTAAGCTCAATCGTTTTGGTCGCCGGCGGTCCTCCGGTCGATTCGAGGGCCATCACCTGAATCGTATATACCCCCTCGGATCCCGTCGTGTTGAACGGGAAGGAATTGGCGGGAGAGTAATCCCGGATTAACGAAAAATGCGATGAGCCTGGTGGCATCATGTTGAACTGATATGTGAAAGTCGCGCTAGTATTGGCGGGATCGCTAGCCGAGGCGGTAACAGAAATCGCTGACCCGATGCTGGCGCTTCCCTGGGAGGAGGAAACATTGAGGGTAATTTGCCCATAGGCCGCCGGTATTACAAAGAGGCAGATTGCCCATCGCGGCGGCAAGGGGGCGATATTATGTATCCATTTGCGTGCCCAAAGCGCCGCCATCAACGCGGCGCCGATGAGCATAAAAGGCAGTGCGCCGGGTTCTGGCACAGAACTCAATGCCGAAGGCGCTGTACCTGCCGATAACGAAAAATTGGAACCACCGATTTCGAAGTCATTGTCGAAGTTTCCACTGGTATCGAACTGCAGTATGAACCCGGGCGTGCCGGCAAAAAACGAGCCATCGAGCCCCAATCCGTAAAGGTTGGAATACCCGACATCGATCGATGACAAAAGACTTCCGCTCGGGCTCCATTCGTCGATGAACGTTCCGGCATCACCCTCGGTCGTAAAAATGTCACCGCCGTTACTGGCGATCCCTATGGCTGAATAGATGGATCCCGAAAGATTGGAATTACCCGTGGCAATGTTCCACGTAGTGACTTGTGTGAGAGAGCTGGTTGAGTACTCATATACCTGGCCGGATGATGTCGACAGATAGAGGTTACCGGCTGGCCCAATCGCGCCGTTCTGAATTGCCGCTGCTACCTGAAATGTTTCTCCGCTGATCGGGTTTCCGCCGCCGTCGTACTTCTGCACGGTGCTGACACCGGAGTTGTATGTCACAACCCAGACATTCCCCTGGCCATCTGGAATTCCAGTAATCGCGCCGGCAGGACCGAAGGTGCCGGTCGGCGACGTGCCGCCAGCGGTGACTGTCCCGATGTCGTACAACGAAATCGAGCCTAATCCCAAATAAATGTCGTCCGCTAGCAAAGGAAAGCTCTGCGGAAAGATGATTAATGCGAAAAATACGAACGACGCCGTCGCCGCTAAATTCCTCATTTTAACTCCTGGAGAAAATAAGTAATACTTAACCGGCAGTCTTGGACCCCAAACATCTGGAGCCTCAGTCACTCTATCAGATCGTAAGAAAGGCGCAGATCGCTCTCCGGCCGGCCACGCTGCCATTGGAGGTAAATCGGCACAATTAGTCATTTAAACCCGTGTTTGTGCCTACGAGTTGCGTTCGTCGCATTGGCGAAACGGCTTTCGAAAAAAGAAGATTCTTGCGCGGGGAAAGCAAAAGGGATAGACTCACTGTGAGAGATAGAGGGTGGGAGATTTGTCGGGGTAAGCTTTAACGCACGGCCGGATCGGAAAGAGGGCCCACTCTGTGGAGCTAAGTGAGCGGGCCCACCCCCGTTTAATTCCCCAGCGGGACGTCGAAAAATGGAACGTATACGACTTCTCCGGATTTGGAGTAAAGGGAGTTCATCCGGAAGGAACGATAGCCAATACTGGTGGGTATCGAAACCGCAAATTCGTCAGTCCCCGCGGTCGTCACCTCAACCGATTGCGAAGGGTTTGCGCCGCCGCTGGGCTCGTAAATGTCGCCGAGAAAGAAATGATAATTGCCGTTCGCCAACCGCTGCGCGCTACCAGTGGCTGACGAGTAAGCGCCCAGATCAACGTTCACCACACGAGTCGCCGTCAGAGTAGCATCATCGATCTGCCATGCCTGGCCCCGGCTGTTCGGCGTGCTGTTAGGTGGGCTGGTCAAGCCGCTCTCCACCCGGGTATTGCCGTTGTCGAATAACGTAAGCAGGCCTGTCGCGGTATCGTATTCAGCGTCGTGCTGGTGCGTGTTGAAAAACACGAACGGATCTTGACCGCCGGGCGACGGGGCCAGATTACCCTCGGGACCCAATCGCCACAAAATGGTCCCATCGCCCCTTCCGTTGTTGTAGTTTATCTTGATCACCATGTCCTGATGGCGAATGGAGATGATCAGGTTGCTGTCCGGCGTCGGCGCTAGCGAATTGGTGTGCGTCCAATCATTCGCTATAGTAAACGGCTTGCCGGTCGACGGATTGATGTTCTCGAGCGGGGGGCACCCGGGATTCACAGTGCAGGTCTCGTTCAGCATTCCCGTATAGGCCGGTAGTGGGGTACCGTTCACAGCCTTCGTTGCGAATTTGCCGGCGTAGTCAAATTCGTCCCATGACCACTTCACATGAAAATTTGAATCCAGCACCACGCCCATATCTCCCAGCACATCCACATTGGAGTGGACCGTGTTCGTGTTGCTGTCGTACGCGCTCGCGATTACTTTCTCCACGGTACCGACCAAGCCTGTATCTCCATTCGGAAACCGGAAGATCTCGTGGCTAATAGATGTTATGGGATCCGTGCCGCGTGCCGTCAACTCCTTTGAAATTGCGGTCGCGTTCGTTTCCCGCAAAAGGTTGCCCGCCAAATCGTATTCTTGGAGCAGCTGCTTGTCTCCCTGAGATTCTTGGTTCCCTATCACAAGGAAGGTTCCGCCCGGTACGGTATGTGTCATGTAACTGTTAGCCTGCAAAGCAGCCACGGCTGCCGGCAAATACCAGATCACTTGACCTGTCGTATCGACGGCAAAAGGCGTAACAGCATTAACCGAGAAGCCACTCACTGGTACGGTGAGCAGAACAGGGTAGGCCGTTGAATTCGGACCTGCGGCGGGTACCGTGACGGAATAGGGCGGAATCGCATTCAAGGCATTCTGCGGAATCGCCCCGGTCGTGAAACTCATCAATGGACCTAACGTATCGCTAGGTCCGGTTAGGATATCGTGCTGTAAGACATAGCTCGAGGTTGCATGCATTCCGCCGATTAGAAAATTCAGACTCGTGCTCCCTGTGCAGTTCTGATACGACGTATAGTTCCAGAGGAATGCGCTCGTCAGCCGAAAATGCACCCGCGCCTGACTCCCCACTGGGCAAGGCGGAAGGCTATACATTGCCACCAGTGGGTGCGTCGTTGCGCTCACAACGGGTGCTGTCGTTGCTACGGGTGTGAAGGTTAGGGGCGTCATTCCGCTTGCCGTCGCTCCGGTGGACTCCAGAGCAACTACTTGAATCGTGTACACACCCTCAGCTGCTGTTGTCGCAAACGGGAAAGAGTTCACCGGCGAGTAGTCCCGAATCAACGAGTAATTCGACAAACCCGGTGGCATCACGTTGAACTGATACGTGAATGTCGCACTCGTATCATTAGAATCGCTCGCTGCCGCTGAAACCAAGATCGCTGAGCCGATGGGTGCGCTCCCTTGCGAAGACGAAACCTTCAGAGAAATTTGACCATACGCCACCGGAATCAAAAAGACAACCGCCCAGCGTGATTGGAGTACCCAATTCAGGCGAGACCCTCGTCTAGCCAGCCTCGCAAGGCCAATCAGAACAGCGCCGATCATCAAAATCGGCAGGGCAGATGGCTCCGGCACGCTACTCAGTGTCGCGGGAGCGGCGCCTGTCGACAAGGAAAAATTCGCCCCGCCTATCTGGAATGCGTTATCTAGTCCGCCGCCGGTGTCGAACTCGAGAATAAATCCAGGTGTACCGGCGAAGAACGATCCATCCAGGCCCAAGCCATATAACCCGGAAACACCTACATCCAGCGAAGAGAGAAGCGTCCCGCTAGAACTCCATTCATCAA
Source organism: Bryobacteraceae bacterium (assembly GCA_049802535.1). Lineage (GTDB taxonomy): Bacteria > Acidobacteriota > Terriglobia > Bryobacterales > Bryobacteraceae > Bog-105. Next base: position 29,106 of record JBARMQ010000397.1, read on the forward strand.
TGAAGGTTCCTGCATCTCCCTCTGTCGTGAAAATGTCGCTGCCATCGCTGGCGATGCCAATCGCACTATAGATTGATCCGGAAAGATTTGGATTGCCGCTGGCAATGTTCCAGGACGTGACTTCTGTGAGAGAACCGCTGGAATACTCATACACTTGGCCAGCGGAAGTCGATAAGAAAAGATTTCCACTAGGCCCAATGACGCCATTCTGAATCGCCGCAGAAACTGCGAATCCTTCCCCAGAGATTGCGTTCCCGTTACCATCGTACTTCTGGATCGTACTCGTGCCTGCAGCGTATGTCACGACCCATACATTCCCTTGACCATCTGGAATTCCAGTGATCGCTCCACTCGGCCCAAACGATCCGAGCTCGGATGTTCCTCCGGCTAGAACACTATTAAGATCGAAAAGCGAGACCGATCCCAAGCCCAAATATATGTCGTCCGCCCGCAAAGGATTCGCTCGCGGAAATACTGCTAGAACCAAAATCACGGACAACGCCGCTACTGCCAGACGCCTCATCTTGACTCCTGGATTAAATTAAATTTACGGACGAATAAGCCCAGTCTCGAATCTGCTAAGAAATCCTAGCAATCGCAATAAAATGTACCACAAAAAGTAGATTGTATTTTGAGGCAGCCGTCGCTCCTTGTACTATGTAAGAAAACACAGGTACCGGTCGCCGATCGGTAAATAATTTTTCGGGCAATAAGTCGACATTCCATTCTACGCGAACTTATTTGCCCAACAATTAAAAAGTGGCCGCGAATGTATTATTGTTTACAATGCGGTCTTACTGTTGCTCCCCGCTTAGGACACAGCTCGCGAATCACGAATTTAGCATGTATACCATTGGGGGGTAGTACTCGCCTCGCGCGATTATTCGCTCCCCGTTCGATCAGCCTCTACGTTCAGCAAATGGAGAATGATTCGGAAGGGAACGGCAGCTAAGTCTGGAGCTTCGTTCAGATCGGTGCGAACGTCGAGTAGTGCGCGCTCAAGCATATGTGTGTCCAGCAATAGCTGTTGCTGTGGCTGAGTGCGAGGCATGTACGTAGCACCCTTAGCGCCGGTCCAGTACCCACGGAGAAAGGCCGCGGCAACGTGAGACATCCAGAAACGGGCCCAAATCCGAAGGTTGTTACGGGTCAAAGCCTCGTTCCGCTCTCCGGCCGCATGCCGAAGAATTGCCGCTTGCGCGGCATATCCGAAGGAATGCAGCATGCTGGCGACGTCTCGCAACGGGCAGCGCTTGATTCGGCGTTCACTGAGCGACATCTCTGGATCGCCTTCGAAATCGAAGAGCACGAAGTCCCGCCCTGGTGGCTGCTCCTCCGCTTCAGGCGCCGTGCTGGTGACTAAAAAGTGCGCTAGGTGGGCGCGGCCGTGATAGCGAGTCCGTTGAGAGCTGACGCGTTGCACGAAAAGCTCATGAAATTGAGATGTAACGCGATCCTCGAGTTCCAGGGTTTTGAAGGCCAGGGCGCGCACATCAGGAGCCATGCTGGACAGACGCTGCCTAACAAATTCAAAGCGCCGGCTTGTGAGCGCCAGCATGCTGTGATAAAAACCCTGGCGGTAAAAGTCGTTGTAGGGCTCTGGGGCAAAGGCGGGACTCGCCGTTGGCCGTGCCAGAATGAGGTGAAGTTCAGCCAAGCGTTTGCCCATCAACTCTGCCGACTCGAGATAGTTGCCGATCAAGTCCCGCGCCAACTGCGGCGGATCGCACAAAGCAAAGCTCAATGCGAAGATGTTTGGTGGCGCCGACCCCTCAAGATCTTTGGTCCGCCCGGTCTGGGGCAAACGGCTGTAATACTCGTTGAGCGACGACCGAGTCAGTTGCCACGCGTCGCCTTCGTTAGTGATAAAGCCATGGAGCACCGCAATCGTCGTGCTCTCGTTTGGCCCGGAGCGGTAGTCGAGTGATCCCGCATAGGGAGCAGCGTGCTCGAAACGGGTTTCCGCGCTCAACAGCTCGCCGATATCGACGCTCGGATTCACGCCCGGCTCGACATTGCGAATTAACTTAAGAACGAACCGGTCCCCATATCTCACCGTCGTATTGCATTCTGCGCCGGGCTCCAACGCAGGTTCCAGGTTGGGGTGAGATGGTCCCCACAGCCGGCGAAACTGTCTGTTTCGTTGAGCGGTCAGTGCTCCAGCGACCCCGGTAAAGCGTTTCCGTTTAGCGAGCGCCTCTAGGAGCGCAGTCGAAAAATCGTTATTCGCCGTAGCATCATACAAGAACGATCGCGATCCGTCAGCGGCTCTAACCTCCGCAATAAAAAGCTCCGGATGTTCATCTTTGATGAGCTGGGCCTCGTCCCCTCTCGCCATACCAACAGGTACCGTATACGTTTGTGGATCCCCGGAGCCAAAATCCAGGTGGACCAGAAGAATGACAAATCGATTGGGAACGATCGGAATAACTTCAGCGATCTCGGAGGTTCGAATTCGGCGTCCGTCACCTTGGTACCACTTGTGGGATGTAATGAACTGCGGCATGACGGAGGCGATATTGGCCCGCGAATTCTCGTCCCACATCGCGTTGAGCGACTGTATGCTCAACACAGGAAGCTTTAGATGATCGCCATCGACTGTGGCCGTTGAAGCCTGTAAAGGCGCCGACCGCTGTTCGAGAGTGAACCAGTAAAACGAGTTGGGGCCTAAAGTTATGGGGTAATGCGTTTCTCCGATCGTTGGGAAATCAGTCCGGCCAAGCATTTCGACCGGTGTAAATCCTCGGTACTTATGCAGGTCCAGTTCCACCGGTTGAGCGAAACGCGAGAGATTCGCAACGACTAATATCTGCTCCTGTTCGTAGCGTCGGAAAAAGGCCAGAACACGCTGATTAGAGGGGGAGAGGAACTCAAGTGTACCGCGTCCAAAAGCCTTATATTGCTTTCGTAAAGCGATCAAGCGCTTCATCCAGCTCAGCAACGAATGAGGATTCTCTTGCTGCGCTTCCACATTGATCGCTTCGTAGTGATATGCAGGATCGATCGTTACGGGAAGGTATAGCTTTTGCGGATTAGCTTGTGAAAATCCGGCATTTCGGTCTGGGCTCCATTGCATAGGAGTCCGCACTCCGTTTCGATCGCCCAGGTAGACGTTGTCGCCCATTCCGATCTCGTCGCCGTAATAAATGACCGGGGTACCAGGGAGTGAAAACAGGAGAGCGTTCATCACCTCAATCCGCGGCCGATCATTGCCGAGAAGGGGCGCCAGCCGTCGCCGAATGCCTAAGTTAATGCGGGCGCGCTGGTCGGCGGCATATACGCGATACATGTAGTCGCGCTCTTCGTCTGTGACCATCTCGAGCGTCAATTCGTCGTGGTTGCGCAGGAAGAGTGCCCATTGGCAGGTCTCGGGAATTTGCGGCGTCCGTCTTAGGATCTCAACGATTGGGAGCCGGTCCTCAAGCCGTAGGGCCATAAAAAGACGAGGCATGAGCGGGAAGTGGAACGACATCTGGCACTCATGCCCATTCCCGAAATAGGCGACGGCGTCCTCGGGCCACATATTCGCCTCCGCCAGAAACATGCGGTTGGGATAGCTGTTATCCATGTGGGCGCGAAGTTCCTTCAGAAATTCATGCGTCTCGGGCAGATTTTCGCAGTTCGTCCCCTCGCGCTCGTATAAGTAGGGGATGGCGTCCAGACGAAAGCCATCCACTCCCATCTCGGCCCAGAAATCCAGCGTGCGGATGACCGCCCGGCGGACCAGTGGATTATCGAAATTCAAATCAGGTTGATGCGAAAAGAAGCGGTGCCAGTAGTACGCCTTCGCAACGGGATCCCAGCTCCAATTGGAAGGTTCGAAGTCTTTGAAGATGATTCGCGTACCTGAGTACTTTTCCGGATTATCAGTCCAGACATAAAAATCGCGCCAACGTGATCCTGGAGCGGCGCGGCGAGAGCGTTGAAACCATAGGTGTTGATCGCTGGTATGATTTACCACCAGCTCGGTAATAACGCGCAAGCCTCTCCGGTGCGCTTCTTTTAGGAAAACCTGGAAATCGCGGAGCGATCCGTAGGAAGGGTGCACCTCGCGAAAGTCTGAGATGTCATAACCGTCGTCTTTCCAGGGTGACGGGAAGAATGGCAGCAGCCAGATGGCCGTAATTCCTAAATCTTCTAAATAATCGAGCTTTTCCGCGAGTCCACGGAAATCTCCCATTCCGTCGCTATTATGGTCGCGAAACGCGCGCACATGCGCTTCATAAATGATTGCGTCCTTGTACCAAAGCGGATCATCGTCCAGCCCGCTGAGAATTTGAGGTGAATGCATTCGGTTTTGCGAGTTTCAGCCAGTTTAAAAACTGCCTGACAGCAGGCACGTCGGGTACCACATATCGCGCCGTGGTCTCGTGCGCCTCGCCTACTCTAATCGTAATGCCTCGTGGTAACGCTGCGAATCCATCTTCATCCGTAGTGTCGTCCCCTATGTAGATGCCGAGCGCAGAAGGAGGTACCACCTCGTTGGCAATCCACTTCACCGCGAAACCTTTGTTCCAAGTAACCTGAGGCTTAACTTCTATGACCATCTTCCCTTCGTTACAGGTGAACGATCGTGACCTCCCCACTGCGCTGTAAGTCACACTGCGCACCCAATCGTGAAGGTGCTCAATGACTCGGCGAAAATGGACCGAAACCGTAAGCCCTTTATCTTCAATCTCCAATCCTTCGGTCTCGCTAAGGGCAAGTTTCAACTGTAACGTTACGCATCGCAGTTCCCGCCGCAACGCCTCCGCGTCAGGCTGTCGGAATCGGATGCCATCGCCCTCGATCTCCAGGCCGTGGTTTCCGGCATAGATCACATTGTTGAGTCCGGCACGTTCGCGAATATCGTCGACAGAACGACCGCTCACCAACGACACCTTGAAATCTGCGCGTGCCGCCAATTCCTCAAGGATGGCGCGAATCTCAGGATCCAACTCCGCATCGTTAGGATGCGGAACAATGTCTGACAGCGTCCCATCGAAATCGAGGAAAAGCGCGATAAAGGCCGCATTCCGCACTTCTACTTCGATCTGCTCAAGATGCGTCAGTAGAGGAATAGGTTTATGAATTTCAGCGGCAAAGCTACTCACAAGACTCCTGTTCAGACAGCGACGTGTAGCGTTTCTTCGTTGAATCGTTTATGTTTCGCTGGTTGCCGATCCCTATGAGGAGCCGTCGCCTGCACTGGAAATTCGATCTTGCACAGCTCGGAAAGCAGCTTCCCAGCCCACCGATATACGTTATTTTGCTCAACAGTTTCGCGCATTTTGCGCATTCGCCGCCTTCGTTCATCCGGATGCATTTCGAGCGCGGTCCTGAAAGCGTTGGCCCCTTCTTCGATTGAGAAGGGATTGATTTGCAGGGCCTCCTTCAGTTCCCGCGCCGCCCCAGCGAATTTACTCAACACCAACACGCCGTCTTCGTCGACACAGCTGGCAACAAATTCCTTGGCGACAAGATTCATCCCGTCGTGTAGTGCCGTTACAACGCAGAATTGCGCCAATCGGTGTAACCCAATCATTTCCGGGAGCGAGAAATGCCGCTTCAGCAGGATGACCGGGCGCCAGTCAGGCGTTCCCCACCGGGCATTGATCGCCTTCACCAAGCCGTCGACTTCGGCTTCAACTTGTTTATAGGCGGGTAAGGAGGAGCGGCTGGGCACCGCGATTTGGGTGAAGACGAGGCGCTCCCTATATTCCGGAGTTTGCTCAAAAAATCGATCTAACGCACGCAGACGCTCCGGAATGCCCTTGGTATAGTCCAAGCGGTCAATGCCGATTGCTAGCATTCTTCCATCCAGCGCCAATTCCTTACTCCAGTGCTCCATCTGACGGGCCACGCCTGGAGAATCCGCTAAGTCGGCGTGCTCGTCGAAGTCGATGCCGATTGGGAACGGACGTACCAACGTCGAGTGTCCGCCTCGTTCGATTTCCGATCCGCCGCGATCCATCTTCGCCTCTACCGAAGAATGCACCGTCTCTAGGAAGTTGTGGCAATGATGATGTAAATGGAAGCCGAGAAGGTCGTTCCCGAGAAGACCGTCCAACAGCTCCTCACGCCAGGGAAATGAATTGAAAACTTCACGATTTGGCCAGGGAATATGCCAGAACTGCGCAATGACGAGATTGGAACGGGCGTTCCGTAGCATTCGCGGCAGCAGGGCGAAATGGTAGTCCTGGATGAAGACGAAGGTAGGCTCATTACCCGCTTCTTCGAGCACCGCCTCCGCAAATTTCTCGTTTACCTGGCGGTACATTTCCCAATGAGCGGGCTCAAATGTCGGTCGCGAGAAGGCCACGTGGCATAGGGGCCAAAGACCTTGGTTGGAAAGACCGGCATAATGCCCCTCTTCTTCTTCCTTGGTTAGCCACACCCGCCGTAACGTATAAGAAGGTTGCTCAGGGGGCACCTGTACGTGGTCGTAATAGTCGACAGTTGCGCGGTCGGCGCTTCCATTGCCGTGGGCGATCCATAAACCACCACAGGCTTGCATGACGGGATCGAGCGCGCTGACCACGCCACCCGCCGGTTGTATGCATTCGACTGGACCGCTGTGCTTCTCGCCCTTGTATCGGTGTTGAAACGGTTCACGATTCGAGACAACGATGAACCGGTAACCATCCAGCTTAGTCCGGACCAACTCGCTCAGAACATCACGAGTCCATACTTTCAACATTAAGCTACCTTCATTCAGCGGTTAGACCCAGTATAGACGAATTCGTTACACCGTGGCTAACCGGAATTGGAATGTTAACCGAAGGAAATTCCAAAAAACGGATTTTGGGCGTGCAGATCGGTCGCGGCTCAATGACTGTAAGGCGGCAACTTGCGATATAACCGGGGTGCCGGTGAAATCGTCTGCTAGGCCTTCGAAAGTCCGCTTAGAAAGTTTAATTCCCCTTGGCTGTCGCCGAGCTTCTCTGTCGGGACAGCCGCGGCATCCAACACGCTGAGGAAGAGATTGGTTACCGGCACGCTTTTCTGATAACGCACATGCTGCCCCGTCCGCAACAATTTCGAACCGCCCGCCATCACTACCGGCAAGTCGTCATGGTTGTGGCGATTACCATCGCTGATGCCGCTGCCGTATACAATCATGGTCCGGTCTAGCAGCGTTCCGTCATGCTCTGGAATCGCCTTCAGCTTGCCTATGAAATAAGACATCTGTTCCATGTGAAACCGGTTGATCTTGGCGATTTTCGCAATCAATTCAGGGTCATTGCGGTGGTGCGACAGGCCATGGTGTCCTTCGGGAACACCAATTTCGGGATAAGCCCTGGTGCTACCCTCACGCGCCATGAGGAATGTCGCGATTCGCGTGGTGTCACTTTGCAAGGCAACGGTGAGCAAATCGAACATCAGCCTGGCATGCACATCGAATTCAGGGGGAATGCCATCCGGACGCCCAAAGCTTGGCACCGCCATCGTGTGCTGGCGGGTCTGCTTCTCGGCAATCTCGATCTGACGCTCCACTTCGCGAATCGAGGTGAAATATTCGTCAAGCTTACGCCGATCTGTTGGGCCTAGATCGCCCTGCAGCTTGCGCGTGTCGTCGGCTACCATATCCAGGATGCTCATGCGCAGCTTTTCACGGCGGTTCTGCGTGCGTGGATCCGTTGCGCCTTCATCTACGCCAAATAGCCGTTCAAACACGGCTCTCGGATTGATCTCCGGAGGATTCGGCACCGTCGGCGACCGCCACGAGATGCTGTTCACGTAGGCGCAACTGTAACCGGAATCGCAATTGCCAGCTAAACCGCCCGCCTCGCAGCCGAGCTCCAGGGAAGAGAACCGAGTGGCGCGGCCAATCTTCTGTGCGGCGATCTGGTCCACCGAGACGCCCGCAGCGAAATCGGAGCCAGCCGTCTTCTTGGGATGCACGCCGGTCAGAAAGCTTGCGGCTGCCCGCGCGTGATCGCCGGGTCCGTCGCCCAATGCCATGCCGTTATGGTCCATCAGACCAGTGAAAACCGTCAGGCTTTCGCGGTGGGGCGTGAGCGGAGCAAGCGTGCCGGGCAGATCGTACACTGCGCCATCGGCAGCCGGCGTCCAACTAGACATGTCGACCCCGTTTGGCACATAAATATAGACCATACGAGCGGGCGTCGCCTTTTTGGACACCCGGGATGCCAGTGCTACTGCGGGAACCATTGCCTCCAGTGCGGGCAATGCAATCGCTGTGCCCAGTCCCTGCAACATCGTCCGCCGTGACAGATGTTTTCCTGTCAATATCATTCGCTACTTCCTTCCTGTGGTGATCCTAAATCCCCTCGTCCCATCCGGAACGGCATACTGTCGACAATCCCCAGCACAAGCGCCGAGAAACGATAATCCTGCTGGCCTAAATTCTGGACAATCTTTCGTTCCGCCAGCTGATCATAAGGCTCTATGCCGCGCCCCAACGCATAGGTCATCAGCTTTTCCGTCAAGCAGGAGGCAAACGCCTCCGGTTTCGACTTCAGGTAAGTCTTCAGCTCGCTTGACCCGTTAAACTTTGTACCATTTGGCATCGACCCGCTCGCGTCAATGGGGAAGGCGCCTTCTTTGTCCCGCCATTGGCCGATCGCATTGTAGTTCTCTAACGCAAAACCGAGTGGATCCATCCTCGTGTGGCATCCAGCACACAGCGGGTCAGCGCGGTGTCTTTCCATTTGCTGTCGCATCGTTCCTGTGACCGAAGCGCCTTTCGTATCGAGCGAACCGACCCCCGGAGGAGGAGGTGGGGGCGGCGCATTCAAAAAATTCTCGAGAATCCATTTACCCCGGAGCACGGGCGAAGTGCGTGTTGGGTAAGACGTCACCGTAAGGACGCTCGCCTGCGTCAGAACACCGCTTCGCTCGGTTCCCGCCAGCGATACTTTGCGGAACTCGGGGCCCGTCACGCCCTGTATCCCATAAAATTTGGCGAGATCCTCGTTCATATAGGAGTACGCTCCGTCAATGAAATCGAGGATACTTCGATCATCCTGAATGATCCCCTGGACGAACATGCGCGTCTCGGTCACCATGTCCTTACGCAGGGCCGGTGTGTATGCCGGAAAGCTCTTTTTGTCCGGATGGATTAGGCTAATATTGCGGAATTCGAGCCACTGGCCGGCGAAATTATCTACCAACGCGGCGGCCCGGGGGTCCTTTAGCATCCGTAACACCTGGGCGTTCAATACCTGGGGGGTGTTGAGCCGATGCTGTTCAGCCGCCGCAAAGAGTTCGGCATCGGGCATACTACTCCACAGAAAATACGAGAGACGCGACGCCAGCTCGTAGTCTCCAATCGGGTGCGGAGTTGGGTCAGAAGGCGACGGATCATGTTCAATCCGGAAAAGGAAATTAGGCGAACACAAGATCGCTTCGACCCCAATGCGCATCGCCTGGTCAAACGGCAGGCCGTCATGGCGCGCTCGCGCTACCAGCCGCGTGAGTTGCTTGACCTCCTCGGCCGTCACTGGCCTCCTGTAGGCAAGTTGTGCCAAATGCGCCAGGTCGGTGCGCGCGCATTCTTTGGTATGTTCTCCTGGCGGATGGCCACAAATAAAGATGCGTTTGTAGCTCTCTGGCACCTGCGCCTGCGGCTTTATCGTCGGAATGGCGTCAACCGCGATTTGCTCAGCAGCCGCCAAGTATTTCTCTGTCAGGACCGGGGACACCGTAAGCACGTCGCCGATATTGTCGAATCCATATCCTGAGTCGTCTGCCGGGAACCCGGAAGACGGTTTGAAATTCACCGCTAACAGGTCGCGAACAGTATTGTTGTATTCAGCGCGATTTAAACGATGTGCGACCAAGTGGCCAGGGTCGGGCTTGGCGTTCTTGTCCGCCAGCGCAAATTGATCTTGGAGCCAGCTCACGACGGTTTTTACGGCATCGGGCGTGGGTTGAGGCATTCCCTTCGGCGGCATTTCGCCTGCCTGCAGTTTGGCAACAACCTTTTCCCATTCGGCGCGATCCTTCAGCATCGCATCGGTGCTGCTATATCCCACAAGGCTCAATCCAGCCGTCTTCAGCTTTTCGTTATGACACAACGAGCAGTTTTGAGCCACAAAGGGAGTAATTACTTTGCTGAATTCATCATCCGCCTGAACTTGTGGCGTTGGACTTGTCGTCGCGTGGGGCCGGCTCGCGTGAGCTTGAGCCATCGACGCCAACACCAAGATGGACGAGCATGCGATCTGCCTAAAGAGGGGGATTGAGATGGACAATTTGAGCGATTCCGCTACTTGAAACGATTGTAAGTCTTTTTGAGGGCGTTTGCTGACCTCCTTCGGTTACCAGTTTCGAGGCCGAAATGCTTACCAGGAGTCGCGATTTGTGATCGTCACGCGATAGTAGGGCTTGTCCTTCTCCGCCGGGTCCATCGTGAATTCTTCGGATGTTTTGGCCGGGTCGTAGCCTCGCCAAAGCCAGGTCAGCGATTCAGGCAGGTCGATCCCCACCTGCGCCCCGTCATGGGTGGCGAGTCCAAATCGGAAATGGTAGTCGTAGCCCATCATTTTCAAAGAATTGGCAAGTTCGATATTCTGTAGGGGCCAGGATCCGTGACTGTTCTCAAGATCGTCCATCCCGTCACTCATCCACATTCGAATATTTCGTTTGGGCATTTTGCGGATCATGAACGGATAGAGGTTCCCGCCGTCCAGCTTCTGTTCGGGATGCCATTGAATCGAGGTGAAACTGCCGATCGCCGAATGAACGCGGCTGAACTTTTCGGGCATGAACCAGGCCGCATTCAAGGAACAGATGCCGCCCGACGATTCTCCGGCGATGGCGCGACTATAGCCGTCCTGCCGCAGTTTGTATTCCTTTTCGACTTCGGGCAGAACTTCCTCCATCAAAAACCGGTCGTAACGGTCGCTGACCGTGTCGTATTCAATCGACCGCATTGCTTTGCCATCGGATGAAAATCCGGGTGCAATCAGCACGTGAACCATAGGCGGGATGCGCTTTTGAGCGACTAGATTCTCAGTGACCGTCATCAGCCGAATGCCTCTGTCATTCACAAGACCCTGACCGTCTTGCCAGACCATAAGTGGCGCCGGCACATTGGGATCCACGCCGGGCGAGGCATATATCCAGAAATCGGCCTTCATGCCCTCGTATATTTTGCTCGTAATCGTGTGCTTGTCGCTCGCCTTTCCCTGGGGAACTCCGGGCTTCGGGTAAGAATCGGGGTTGAACCCCGCCAGATCGCTGCGGTTACCTAAGGGCTTTCCATTGGCCGAATATTGAAAGGCATGAGTGACGCCCACACGCATTATGGTCAGGAGCATCCAGAAATCTGACCCAGCAATTCGCTGCATCGCGTGTGGCGTTCCCAAATCGATCGCTACCGAAGCGGGATCGCTCGACTGCGTCACAAACAAGTAGTCTTGCCCCCACACCGTCTGTCCGCCTTTGGGTGAAAGCGTTTTGCGAATCGCGTCAGCCAGTCCAGGCGCATCCGGTCCTTGCCGGGCAAGCTCGATCAGCTGCGGAATCTGCTCGGTCTGAGGTTGCGCCCAAAGTCGACCGGAACCCGCGAGGGTGGCGTAGCAGCCAATCGCGTAACAACCAAGGGCATAGCAGGACACGCTGGGGAACCACCGCAGTCGCTTCACTGTTCGAAGCAGCCGCCGTACAGTGTTTGGAAAATGTCGCATCCTGAATGTTTTATCACTCAGTCTTTCCAGTTCGTAAAGGCAGATGGGCGTTTCGCGCGAACGTCGAGGATTAGGTCCGGTGCACGGGTGCGGCGTTTCCACAATTTCTCAAGCATGGCTTCGAGAGCGCTCTCGTCGTCTCCGATCCAACTTCGGGGAATTGCTTTCCATGCGGAATCAATTGCCTCGAGTGGGAAGTGCCGCACTAGATCGATCCAAGGTTGAAACGAATCAATCGACTTCACCTCGTCGTACACGCTGGTCCGGGAATAGAGTCCTTGGATGGGGGAGTCCGGGAAATCCCAATGCGGCCCGTTGAAGGCGAATCCGTGGTCGATCATTTGCGCAAAGAAGCCCACACGAGCGGGCGCCTCGCCCTTCAGCGGCGTCCAGGCTTTAGCTTTGGCACGAAAGAACACCGCCTGTCGGGAGTCGGCGTTTGCGACCCATTTGTCGAATACCAGGACGCCTAGAAAATCATGGCGGTTTTCAATCTTATGCAGCAATGTATCCGGCAAGAAGTCGAAGATTGCAACCCGGTCGGGATGAACGGCGAGTTGAGATCCAAAATGCAAGCCCTCCGGGATCGGCTCTCGACGCGGCCCTAAGGAAAGATACAGTTCCGGACTGCTCTCGATAAAATCTCGCGTTAGCTCGACGATCGCGGTCTCCGGCACATGCACTTGAAGATGCCGCAGAAAGTCGTTGGCCAACCATTCATTCAGCAAAATGCGGCGATGTTGCGGGTTATTCGTGAACTTTACGACGTAGAAGCCGCCGTCTTCACCCTCTATCAGATGCGCTTGCGCGCCTCCGCGCATTTTTCGGATCAGCTTGCTGGCGCGTACAGGCATCTTAAAAGCGCAAAGAGCGCGGCTCCGTGCCACTGGACGAGGGAGGAACTCGTCATTTCTTCGGGTGGCATGCTTGATCCCGCACCACTTTAGGCGCGTTTGTCTGAAGGAGCATGGGAGGTGCGAGAATCATCCTAGCAGTCCGTGGTTTGGCAGGGCGTTGCCCCTAACCGAACCCACGCAAGCGAACTCAAGAGTAAAATCTGGGCTTTGACACGGCTGCCAAATTTCACGAGGGAGACCAACGAAACGAATGCCTGTAGACAGCGAAGACGAGAAACAAACGCCCCGGAGCAACCCAGATGACGTGGCTCTGGAACTGATGAAATTCATTGCGGTCACCACCGGATACGGAAAGGGAACTTCAAGCGCTGGCTTTGCAGGGAAAGCGTCCCGGTCAAGCGAAGAATACGCCGAGGCATTGCTCGAGCTGTTCGACCGCTGCCGTGCGGCGGTTAAGAAGACTCCTAAGTAGACTGACGTCGCCTTCAGGCAGACAATGGGCCCGAACCTCGAGCCCATTGCTCTTCGCCCCACGTAAAGGACGGAATGAAGCCTAACCGGCGAGACCGGCAGAAGACCTGCCCGGTCGAATGCGATCCTAGCGGCGTTTAGTCACCGTCTTCTTGACAGCTTTCTTCGTTGCCTTCTTCGCAGGCATCTTCTTTGCCGCGCCCTTCTTCACAGCCACTTTTTTGGGAGCGGCTTTCTTCACAGCCTTCTTCGTCACTGCCTTTTTGGCGGCCGCCTTCTTAATTGCCTTCTTTGCCACAGCCTTCTTTGGAGCTGCTTTCTTTGGAGCTGCTTTCTTCGCGGCAACCTTCTTCGCTGTCACCTTCTTCGCTGCCGGCGGCGGAGGCGCTGGAGCAGCCTTCTTCGTTGCTGTTTTCGCCGCCGGCATGCTCTTCTTGACGGGAGCCTTTTTCTTGGCCGGCTTCTTCTCCGACGCAGGCGCTTCTTCCACCGTCTCCGCGATCAACATCTCTTCCATAGCCATTGGCTCAGAGGATTCAGCCGCAGGTTCGCTCTTTGGTTCTGGCATTGCGGCGTGCGAGTGCGTATGCTTGGGGGCTGGGGGAGCAGGCTTAGCGGCCTTCTCTTCAGGCCCATCGTCCTCGTCGTATTCGTCTTTGTCCGACTCGAGTTCTACGTGCTCATCTTCATAGTCGAAGTCATCGTCGTCTTCTTCTGGTCTCAGTAGGAACTTGCTCATGCATTGGTCCTTTCGAAAAACTTTTTAGCAACTACGCATCGAGATGATGCAAGAAGCCAAATGATTTCACAAGGTGTGACGAGTTGGCAAGAGAAATCAGCAGTTTAAAACAACAGCACGCGGATTATCTGTCCGCGTGTGCGTGTTTGGCTTAAATTGAGAGATCGAACGAACTGTCTACTGCTGTTGAAGACTGGCTGTGTGCACTAAGGCCCGGCGATGAAGAGCTGATGTAGAAACGTGCCGCGTTGCGGCAAACTTAGTTCTAGCCGATGATACGCGGGCTTCGACGCCATGGGACTGACGCAGGCTAGCGGCGAGCGAGCCCTTCCGATGGGCCGACCGGGTTCGTCCATGTAGCGCGGCTGGCGCGGGCGCGTGATAGCTGGCTGGAATCAGCAGCACATCCCCAGCTTCAAGTGAATCCGCTGAATTGTTCGCCGCAACGATGCGCTCGGCGGTCGTGTGATACGACTGGGCAATCGTCGCCAGTGTATCGCCCGCCGTCACATGATGAAGGCGCCAGGCGTTGCGATTGGGCGCCGGTACTATTTCAAGGGCTGCCAGGGTTGTTTGCGCGGCGCCCTTGGGTACATGGATCTGAAAGCCCGCCGGAGCGACAGTCGTCAAAAGTGCGGGATTGAGATCGCGGATGGTTGATACCGGTTGCAAGGCGGCGTCGGCCAGCAGGTCGAGATTGGTCGCCGCGGTGAGCTGGATATTCTCATATTCAATGGGCGGATCCAGGTCGAGGTTTTCCAGCCCGTAGTCTTTTGGATTCTTGGCCATGATCGTCATTGCCACGATGATCGGAACATAGGCTGCCGTCTCCCGGGGCAACGCCCGGCGCTTCAGAAGCTCCCAGTAATCGGAATATCCGGTCCGTTCCACGGCACGATCTACATTTCCTTCGCCGCAATTGTAGGCTGCCATGGCCAGATACCAATCCCCATAACGCGCATAGAGATCCTTGAGGTATTTCGCAGCGGCCCGCGTTGCTTTTTCCGGATCGAGGCGCTCATCGAGCACCGGGGTACGAACTAAATCGTAGCGGCTCCCGGTCCCGGCAATAAATTGCCACATGCCTACGGCCTGTTTATTGGACACGGCTCGCGGTAAGAAGCCCGATTCCGCCTGCGCGAGATAAATCAGATCCTGCGGGACGCCCTCTTCTGAAAAAATGCGCTGAATTAAGCTGCGATAGCGGCCGGACCTACGGAAGCCGGCCAGTAGGATCTCGCGGCCTCGATCGGTTGAGAAGTAGTGCACAAAGCTAAGCACGGGGTCAGTTAGGTCCAGCGGTATCCCGGACGAAGTCTGCGTCAATTCATTTTTAAGCTTGGGAGCAAGAGCAGGATCAGGGACAGAATTGGGATCAGTCGCAAAAGTAAGGTTACTGATCTCGTCGATCGGCGCCTTGTCGAAAACAACAGCATCTTCGCTGAATCCAGCGCCTAGTCTTTCCACATCGAAGCGATAAATCTGGTCGCAGATCTCATCGAGGCGTCTTTCGAGGCGGCTGCGGTCAGGAAGAGTGTCTGGAGCGTTGAGCAAAGCATCGACCGCGGCATCGAATTCCCGCCGTGCACCGGCAAGGTCACCCTGGAAGTAAAGTTCGCGCCCTGTGTTGAAGTGTCGATCGGCGCGATCGATGCGATCATCGGCCTCGGCAGAATGGTTCGCATCAGACGAAGGCACCGAAGAGCTTGCAATCGCTGCTATTTCGGAAGGACTGTTATCGGCGTTGGCGGAAAATGTAACACCCTTAATCAAATCGGGGTTCGAAGCCGCTCGGGAACTCAAAGTACATGTAGCCAAAATGGCGACACCAGTCAAAAAGGGCAGTGAGCGAACCATCATTCGATAAACAAACCTTATGACGCAGAGTTTTTGTAACAGAACCATCACTTTATCGTACGGTTAGAGAGAGGGTCAAGGCTTAAAAGAGACTAGGCTTCCAATTATGGTAGGCGTTTTCCGAACTTCATAGCCTTCTGGGGTTATATGGAGCACGTTCGAGGCCATCGTAGGGGCACGCCCTTGCCCGCCCGTAGTCTTGCAATTCCAATGACTTAGGGTGCCGCGCACCCTCGACCCGTAGTGGCCAAATGTCTAACGTGCGCGGCAGTCAATAGAGCAAAGGCGAAAATTAAAGATGATTAACCCTGTCAGCGGGTCGGTATTTGTTGTGGGCCGCGAGAGGTAATGATCCTGTCAATCAATCCATATTCGAGAGCGCCATCCGCTTCAAGAATATAGTCGCGGTCCACGTCACGCGCGATCTTCTCTACCGGTTGCCCGGTAGCGTCGGCCAGAATCTCGTTCAAAGATTGCCGCATGCGAAGGATTTCACGGGCATAAATGTCAATATCGGTTGCCTGTCCACCGAGGCCGCTCATGGACGGCTGGTGGATCAGAATCCGTGAGTGCGGCAAGCTGAAACGCTTACCTTTCGTTCCGCACGCCAATAACACCGCCGCCATGGATGCCGCTTGGCCGAGGCAGTAGGTCACGATGTCCGGCTCCACGAGCCGCATCGTATCGAGAATGGCAAGACCGGCCGTGATCGATCCCCCGGGCGAATTGATGTAGAGCGAAATATCGCGCTCCGGGTCCTCGGCCGCCAGAAATAGCATCTGCGCCATGATCAAGTTCGCGATGTTATCGTCGATGGGCGTGCCCAGGAAAATAATATTTTCCTTCAGCAAACGAGAGTAGATGTCGTAAGCTCGTTCTCCCCGGGACGTTTGCTCTACTACCATCGGGACAAGTACTGAGTTGTTCATGCAAAGCTCCTCTAACCCGGAATGTTCGCCCGGTGCAATCCATTGCAGGGGCGGCATCCGCGAGAAAACCGAATAGCACCCCCATGATAAGGGATAAGCCCCCGCCGAATATGCCTTATCCTCTTAAGGATTAACCGCCTATTGACGCCAGAAGAACGAGGCCGCATAGTATAGGTCAGCATTGTTTCGTGCTATTTCGGGTCGAAATTTGTCTTTTTTCGGAACCGAGCTAAGAAAGGCTTGAAATCCGGTGACGAATCACGTTCATCTTTGCCTAACGGCGAACGATGAGGTAAGTGACGGAACGGGACATAATCGCTCACATGAGGGTGCTGGTTGCCGACGATAGTGCGATGTCAAGGAAGCTGCTGCGAGCCGTGCTCGCGCAGTGGGGATACGACGTCGTGCTGGCTGAGAACGGGGCGCAAGCCTGGGAAATCCTGGCATCGTCCGACGCTCCGCCGATCGCAATTTTAGACTGGATAATGCCGGGAATGACCGGCCCCGAGGTTTGCCGGAAGGTTAGGGAGACGCTGCGCGAGCCTTATACCTATATCCTGCTTTTGACGTCCAAGAACACGACCGATGAAATCGTGGAAGGAATGGAAGCCGGCGCCGACGATTACGTGGTAAAACCGTTCAATGAACACGAATTGAAAGTCCGGATCAACGTCGGAAAGCGGAACATCAATCTGCAGATGGATCTTCTTCGCGCACGCGAGGAACTGCGCGAACGCGCCAATACCGATCTGTTAACACTGCTGCCCAACCGTTCTGCCATAGCCGCCGTACTCGAACACGAACTCGCCCGCTGTCACCGAGATGGCCGGACTGTCGGCGTCATACTGCTCGACTTAGACCACTTCAAGCAAGTTAACGATACGTACGGACATTTTGCCGGCGACATGGTATTAGTAGAAACCGCAGTCCGGCTTCGTTCAAACATCCGGAGTTACGATCAGGTTGGCCGCTACGGAGGAGAGGAGTTCCTCGTGGTGCTTCCGAATTGCGATCAGGAGCAGGCCATGCAGCAAGCTGAGCGCATGCGGGTTAAACTCTGTTCGCGTTCAATGGAAATTGACGGTATGGAACTTTCGGTTTCGGCAAGCTTCGGTGTCACCGTCTCCGACGGTAGCGAACGCTCTCCCGAAGTGTTTGTTCGCGTTGCTGACGAGGCTCTCTATCGTGCCAAGGCATCCGGCCGGAATTGCACCGCCGCTCTCAACATAGAAGAGTCGGCTCTAAGGCCTTCCTACGCTGGTATACTCGATACTGCGCGCCCGTAGCTCAGTTGGATAGAGCGTCTGGCTACGAACCAGAAGGTCGCATGTTCGAATCATGCCGGGCGCACCACTCCAGGCAAAAATCTGTCCATGCGGAAATTTTTAATCTGCTCCTGGTAAGAAACTACGCCTGATTCTGAATTACAACGTCCTATAAGCGCAAAGGGCACGGCCGCGTGCCACCACTCGGGAGATCCGACATGACTAAAGTTGCATTGCTGGTTGAATTAAAGGCCAAACCCGGTCGAGAAGAACAACTCGCGGCATTCCTGGCGGGCGCACAGCCGTTGGCGGCTGCCGAACCGGGTACCGCCGTCTGGTTCGCGGTGCGATTAGACTCGCAGACATTCGCGATCTTTGACGCTTTCAATGATGAAGCGGGACGCCAAGCGCACCTGAAGGGGCCGATCGCCGCCGCGCTGATGGCGCATGCCGATGAACTCTTGGCAAGCCCACCTCAGATTCGCAACGCAGACGTGCTTGCCGATAAGGTGGAGACTGCGCACGTCTGAATCAATTCGACCAGTTCGAACTCCCTCTCAGAAGTGAACGGCCGGAACCTTCTTCTCTTCTTCATCGGCTTTGAAGTACGAATCGTTTCGGGTGAAGCCGAACACAGAAGCGGTGATGTTCTTGGGGAACAGTTCCACGTCCGTGTTGTATCGCCGAATCGCTTCGTTATAGTCGTGACGCGCCAACGCGATGCGGTTCTCCGATCGCGATAGTTCATCCATCAGGCGGCGGAAGTTCTCGTTGGACTTCAGATCGGGATAATTCTCCTGCAAGACCAGCAAACGTCCAAGAGCGCCACTCAGTTGGGTATTGGCGGCGATCTTATCTTGTGGGCTTTGCGCCCCGAGCAGAGCTGCGCGGGCGCTGGTGACTTCGCCAATCACAGTCTGTTCTTGCTTGGCGTAGCCTTTGACGGTCTCCACCAGATTCGGAATCAGGTCGGCGCGGCGTTTCATGGTGTTATCCACTTCCGCCCAACGCGCATTAATCTCGTTCCTCTCCGCAACTAACTGGTTATATGACGAAACCATGGATCCGCCCAAAATTCCGCCGATCACGAGCAGAATGAGAACCACGATCAATGCACCCTTCATTGCTTCAATCCTCCGCGGAAGTTATTACTCTTAGCCGTCCAGCGCAATCATTACCGGTCGAGCGAATCCACGAAACGAACGACAGCGTCCGTTTCGCCCAGATATTGACCGAAGATTGCCACCGGATCCTGCCCCGGCGGCATTTTGCCAGCGGCTCGAATGGCCAGTATCGCATTCGCTCCGGAAAAGGGTCGATCGAGCGCTGCCGCCAACGCGGCCAGCACCTCTCGCTTCTTCCAGTGCGCGTCCCGGCCGCTCAGCAGCAGCGCGTGTCGGCCGAGCACGCAAAACGTCGAGATGGATGCCGTCAGAAGCTTCATTAACTCAGCAGGCCGTCCTAGGAGTTCCGCCGCCTTTTGGCGTAGCCGGATCTGCTTGGCGCGTAGCTCATGTTCCACCTGGGCGCGATAAAAACTTCGATCAACTACCAGACCGGCGATGACATCCTCCCCATACAGCACGCGGCGGTGCGCCTGCATGTCACTGAACTCCATCGGAAAACAATCGGTGGAAGTGCGGACCTCTTCCGCGCTCAATAACAAAGGCGGTGGATTCCCCTGCTCTCGCCACCAACGAAAGACGGGTTCTGATTGAGCCAATTCCCGCGGCGTCAATCGCCCTAAAACGCATAGGACATTTAGATCGGAACCGTATTCATGCCAGTCGTCCGCCGCCGCCGATCCATAGAGAATGGCAGACTTTAGCGCGTCGGAAAAAGCGGCTTTCATCCGTTCAACCAGATTCGTTAGCTTAGCTTCCATGTTGCCCCCCGCCTCACCAATCGCTATTCGCCCCGCCGCCGCCGAAGTCTCCACCACCGAAGCCTCCGAATCCACCACCACCGGAGTTTCCACCAAATCCTCCCCCGCCTCCCCAGCCGCCACCCCAGCGATCCCCTCCGCCCAGAATGGTTCCAAGGAACAAGCCAGTCAGGAAATTACCGCCGCCTCCGCCGCCTCCTCGCCGTCGGCCGAAAAGAGCGATCACTACTAGAATTGCCAGTACGATCAATGGGAACGGAATCCCCGTGTGGTGTACGGGCGCAACCGGTCTGGCGGCAACAGGCGCGACACTGCCTTGGAACGGAATGCCCTTGCCCTCGGCTATTTGCTGGGCCATCGCTCGGGCGCCCATCAGTAACGCCACTCCGTAATTCCCGGACTGCAGACTCGGTCGCATGGAACGCAAGGTTCCGCCGGCGAACCCGTCATTGATGAAGGGCTCAATTCCACGCCCTGTTTCGATATCGCTC
This sequence comes from Bryobacteraceae bacterium, assembly GCA_049802535.1. GTDB lineage: Bacteria > Acidobacteriota > Terriglobia > Bryobacterales > Bryobacteraceae > Bog-105. Next base: position 49,236 of record JBARMQ010000397.1, read on the forward strand.
TTGTGGTCGCGAATTACCAGTAGTAGAAGAAGGCCCTGACTGCTCTTACGATCTCCAATACCCCACTTTCGAGCCAGTTGAACGCCAAAGTCCTCCACCGGCGTATCGCCGATCGTGTCTACGGTCACCAAAGCAAACTGAACGCCGAGTTGGCGCTCTACCGAGCCGCAAAAGGCCGTCAGTTGTGCCTGGTCCGCGGGGTTTAGGACATGTGCGAAATCGTCTACGTACCCAGTCGGCGGTGGGAGCGAATTGACATCAACGGCCGGCAGATGCCAGGGACAGATAAGAATAGTGGCGAGTAAGACTGGTAGCGGGTAAAACTTTCGCAAGCGAACCACCCTCAGCAGAGGCAGGCAGACGCCCAATCTCACTGCCGAAAGGCCAGCGGCGTGAACGAAATGCGTATGTCCCCTGAAGTTGGGTGGGCCAGCGCCAGAACGGCGGGAAACTGCGGCATCATTACGTTCAGGTATTGCAAGTGGCCCGAGTCGACCGCGGTGCCATCGGCAAAAGCATAATCCTGTAGACGGCCGCTGGAATCAAAGCTCATATTTAGGATCACTTTAGCGGAACGTAACTCAAATGGAAGTTGATTCGCCTCGCCCTCATCCTGGTAAGCGAGTGGAACTTCGTAACTGACAACTCGCGTAGTCGTGCTGATCGTAAAAGCAAGCGTTCCAAACAGAATCAGACTGCTAATCAACCCCCCGGTCGCCGGGATGGTCAGGGGCCGCATCATCTGATGCATTCGAAATTTCCACTGGCTCCACATTGCCAGCCAATGCGAGCCGCCGTTCAGTTCGATCAATTGCTGTTCGCGCGATGCAAGCACGCGGAGTTGGGTTCGCAGCCGGGCCGGAGCCAGAAGCCGTGGAACGTTACTCAGGGCGCTTTTGACAGCACCCATCTGCTCGAAATGGGCAGAGCACGACTCGCACGATTGCACGTGCGCCGATACCTGAGCATGCTTGATGGCATCAAGCCTTCCATCCAGATACGCGGTAATGTGACGCTTCGCACCAAAACAAGTCATACGGTCAAAACCTACTTGCTCTCTCTAGCCGAACGCCTGAGCCAAACCGTGATCCAGTTGGCTCAATTCCCTCCGCAAAGCCTCGCGGCCTCGCAGAATCCTCGATTTGACGGTGCCTAGCGACACCTGCAGAATTTCAGCGATCTCCTCGTAGCTTAGATTTTCAATATCACGCAGCACGACCGCCGTCCGGAATACCGGGTTAATGTCAGCGAGCGCGCGTTCAATTAACGTTCGAGTTTCACGATTGAGGGTCTGATCGAACGGCGAGCGGCCAGGATCGGGAGCATATTCAAGAGAATGCGCGTATTCATCTTCGGTCTTCTCAATGGTGACTTCATGCTTGCAATGCCGGGCAAACCAGCGGCGATGGTTGTGTGCCTCATTCACGGCAATGCGAAAGATCCAAGTGCGCAAACTGCTCTTTTCCTGAAAACTGCCGACGTTCCGAAAAATCTTTAGGAAGACCTCCTGCGCCACATCGCAGGCATCGCTACTGCTACCCAAAAGGCGGAAAACGATGCTGAAAACCGGCTGCTGATACCGATCGATCAACTCTTCGTACGCGCTTTCGATACCCGCTCGCAGGCCGCGCAGAATTCGTTCGTCCTGTTCGGACAGGGTGCCTTTGGCACCCGCGGTGATGGAAAGATTGTGCGCGTTTCCGGGCACAGATTGACCCATTGCTCCTTTATCTTACGTCATCATTTTATGACGTTCTGACGGATGGTGCATACGCTAAAACAACTGGCAATTCCCCAGGTTGCGTCTCGGCCACCCGTACATTTGGAACCCACCGGGGCAGTTTAAGTTCCCGTGGCGCCACACACGCGTTCATAGTGACGCTCGTAGAGGGGTATCACAAGTTCGGTTGCGAAGCGGGTCTCTGCGGTCCGTCGGGCGGCAGACGCCATTTGAGAGTGGAGCGTGTCATTCGTAAGTAGCTCCGCCAGGCGGCTCGCCTGCGCGTCTACGTCGCCAACTTCCTCCATGTATCCGTCAACGCCATGTGTGATCAGGTCGGGTACGCCGCCTGTCCGAGTGGCTACCGGAGGTACGCCGCAGGCCATGGCTTCAAGGGCAGCCAAGCCGAACGCCTCCATTTCGCTTGGCAAGTGCAGAGCTCGCATGCGCGGGATCAATCTCTCCATATGATCCTGCTTCCCCAGAAAAACGACTTGGTCGGCAACGTGTAAATCGCGTGCTAAAGCTTCGGCTGGTCCACGCTCTGGTCCGTCGCCGGCCATGACCAATTCGGCATCAACATCGCGCCGAACCCTGGCGAACGCATGGATACAATCGAGCACACGTTTAACTGGCCGGAAATTTGAAATGTGTAGAATCCGCCTGCTGCCTCGCTGCGCCTCTTCATCGGGGCGATACAGGCTGCAATTGACGAAATTGTGTATGACTTCGATTTCCTTCCGTACGCCGAAGAAGTCAATAGTGCGCCGCCGCATGTATTCGCTGATGGTGGTGATGCCATCAGAGCGTTCAATCGAGAACTTAGTAATCGGGAAATAGGACCGGTCCGCCCCCACTAGCGTGATATCGGTTCCGTGCAGAGTCGTAACAAATGGCAGGTAGCGCTTAATGGTCATCTGTTGAGCTAGAAACGCTGAGACGGAGTGTGGAATCGCGTAATGGACATGCAGCAGGTCCAGTCGGCGGCTCTCAGCAACCTCAGCCATCCTCGAGGCCAGCGCGAGTGAGTACGGCGGGTACTGGAAGAGAGGATAGCTGGAGACTTCAACCTCGTGATAGTGAATGCCAGGCGTGCCGGGATCCAGCCGTATCGGGTTGGCGTACGTAATGAAGTGCACCTCGTGGCCGCGAAGCGCCAGCTCCAGCCCTAGTTCGGTGGCCACGATGCCACTGCCGCCATACGTCGGATAGCACGTGATGCCAATGCGCATACAAGGTAGCCTAACGCGCAACAGGACGGTAAACGGCAAGTCCTTTACAACAATCTTGGTAGGCTTCATGGAGCAGGCGCGGAATAAACGTCTGGGGAGCGCAAAGGGCACGGCGGCGTGCCACCAAACCGGAGAGGAACTCGATATTTCTTTGATGGCGTCCTGATTCCGTGTTCGTCCTGCGCGAATTTCTCGAAATCATTCAAAGGAGCGAAGAGGTGTCAACACCAGAACAGCAACATCCGCAAATCCATGACCAATTGCAAAAATTAAGTGTCGCCCTCGGCAAGCCTTTTAGTGCCCTGCCAACAAATACCGCCCTAGCGAGCCTGATGACTCACGGCGGGATGCAGATGCTTGCCAGCGAGGACGTTGTCATCTCACGGATCAAGAGGGCGCTCCCTAACGAAGACGTACTGGCGAACGCCGATCTTGCTCGAAATATTCAAACCATCGCGCAGAGCTTCTTTTATAGGCTCAGCAGCGGCAAATATATCGTGCCCTCCGACCTGATGTCATTCATCACCTTTCCCCACGAAGGCACGACTTATACCCGCGAAGATAAGCCCAAGGACGACAACCCCAACATTCCGGCAGTCTTTACGTTCGTGGGCCAATTTGTCGATCACGACCTTACGATGAATGGTCTGGATCTTTTCGTCGACCAAACGGGAACGGTGGTCGATGGGGCAAGTCCGCTAATCGACTTGGATAGCATTTACGGGCCCCGTAGCGCTGCAAGCGGGACTTATACGGATATCTTTGCCGGCGACCAAACGTTCAAATTGCGCCAAATGGGACCAAACGCGTATGATCTGCCGCGCGCTGACACGCAGGCCGCGTACATGTTCGATCCAAGGAATGATGAGAATCAGCTCATTCTGCAAGTTCAAATCCTCGTGATGCGGGTGCACAACAAAATCATTCAGCAACTCTACGCGGCGGATCCATCACTCACTCCCGGCGCGGCGCTTGAGTTGGCCCGGACGGAAGTTATCAGTAATTGGCAGAGCGTTCTCCTGAACGACTATTTGCCAAGGATTCTATTGGAGGATACGCTCGCGTTTCTGAAAGAGGAAGTGCAAAAGCCCAACTATGGTGCGTTCAAGCACCGCCCGAACCAGGACGGAACAGTGCGGATGCCCCACGAGTTCGCGATTGGTTTCCGGATGGGCCATAGCCAATTGCGGAGTACCTATCATCTCAATAACAACGGCGAGATCCAGCTCTTCAATAACCGCGACCTCCAGCGGAGGGGTGATTTGCGGGGCTCGACATACCTTCAGCCGGACCACGTAATCGACTGGAATGTTTTTTATCCTGAGAGTGGAACATCCCCATCCTCGCTGAAGATCGATAGCAGAGTTACGCACGCTGCCTTCGATTTGCCGGAGAGCACGATCCCTGACAATATCAAGTACATCGGAAATCTGCCGCTACGCAACTTGATCCGCAGCCGCGAAATTCAGGTGGCCGGGGGCGAAGACTTGGCACACTTTTATGGCGTAACAACCCTGAGGCCGTCGCAGATTGAGAGAGACCACAAGGCCCA
>JBARMQ010000398.1:0-1896 GCA_049802535.1 Bryobacteraceae bacterium
CATCAAATGGTGCGCTTCCTCCGCCTCGACCGTGGACTTGCCGCGGAATAGGTCGGGCACCAGAGCACGGAAGCCCGCAGTGGCGATCCGCTCCGCCACGCCACGGATCTGATCATTCACTCCCCACCATTCCTGAATGACCACAATTCCAGGAGCAGTGGCAGCGTCTTTGGGCTCGGCCAGATAGCCGTCCACTTTTTTGCCATCAGGCCGCAGATAGGAGATTGTTGTTCCCATGCCCGAAACTCCTCGAGTTAGTGCTATTGCCGCAAGTTACAAGCGTAACTCGCAGCCGGATTGCTAAACAACGAGTTCCGCCGCTTGGATTAGACCAGGATCGTCGGGCGCGGTCGAATTGATGCGCGGACTAACGGCGTAGGCTTGCATGCGGCCCTGATTATATGTGCGTAGAGTCGCCTTTGCCGCTACCGGGGTGTCGCGCAGCCACGTTTGATAATCCTTGCGTCGCAGGATGGCAGGCATGCACCCGTCTGTGTTGGCGACGCGGACGATCAGGTCATTCGGCGGCACGCAGAGAATCGCACAGCTTTCGATCACATCGTCATCCTCGGTGACCGATCGATCCCAGATTGCCGCTATGCCAAAAACCGAGCGGTCCAACAGATGAACGAAATGAGGCTGACGGTAGCGTCGATTGGTCAGCTGCCATGCAAAAAATCCGGACATTGGCAAAATGCAGCGTTGGCCTTCGAGCCAGGCGCTGCGGAACACGGGAGAGGACATGATTTCATTCACGTCGATGGTCAGGGGCGAGTCGCCAACTGTCAGCGCCGATTCAGTAACGCGGTCTTCGGTGAAGGAGGGTATCAGCCCCCAACGCATCATCACCGCTTCGGATTGGCCATCGTGCCAGCGAATCGCGGGCACGTATTGTTTCGCCGCCACATTGTACTTGGCGGCAAAGCGCCACCAAGCCCGCGACGGCATGAATTCCCGCTCAACCGTCGCCTGGTCTGGAAGTGCGTAGCGCTGACACATGGCCGGACATTACGTGAGCGACCCCGCTAAGAATGTGACGCGGCTACGGTTTGAGAAACACGCAGTGCGGCATGGACACACACCTGCTCAAAGGGCGATTCCCGGTCAGCAACCCCGGGCTCGTCAGGTGGGTTACGGATCACTTGCATCTCGCCGCGGGAATTTTCGAACGAGTGCTAGAATTTAGCCTTGAATTCTAGAACCTGTCGAGCAAATGGATGACAAGTCCGAGGCGATAATGCCGAAAATCCGCGTCTCCTTTGGAATTCTTGGCGCAACATTGATCCTTGCATGCGTCTCGGGTTGCACCAACCTCGCTTTTTTGGCCGCCAACGCGCCGACCGCGTTTAGTCATGTCGATCGCCATGTCAACCTTGCCTATGGGGCGGAGCCACGCCAGAAATTAGATGTTTATGCACCGCAGAAGGCGGCCAATCAGCCGGTCGTGATTTTCTGGTACGGCGGTTCGTGGCAGAAGGGCAACAAGTCGAACTATCGCTTTGTCGGAAATGCGCTGGCAAAGCTCGGTTTCGTCGCGGTGCTGCCAGACTATCGCTTATACCCCCAAGTCAAGTTCCCTCTATTCGACGAAGATGGCGCGCATGCCGTTGCCTGGGTTGAACAGCACGCCCAAGAGTTTGGCGGCGATCCCCGGCGAATTGTTCTAATGGGTCATTCGGCCGGCGGACACACGGCCGCGTTTCTGGCATTCAATCATGCTTTTTTGGAACGATTCGGTGCGAGTTCCAAAAATATCGTGGGTCTCATCGGCCTATCCGGACCGTACGTCTTGGTGCCTGACTCAGATGCATTGCGGGCTGCTTTTGCGGCGCCATTCAGCGACAAGGACTGGCAACCGATTCGATTCGTCGATTCCCAGGCGCCGCCGACGCTATT
>JBARMQ010000399.1:0-9148 GCA_049802535.1 Bryobacteraceae bacterium
CGAGCCCGGTCTGAAACCAGACGATCGGCTGCTCGCCGTCACCACTATCTCTTTCGATATTGCGGGCCTCGAACTCTTTCTGCCATTAATCGCCGGTGCGCGCGTGGTACTCGCCAGCCGTGACGAAACCGTCGACGGAATGTTGCTTGCGCGCTTGATGGACGAAACGAAGATCTCGGTGATGCAGGCGACCCCGTCGACGTGGCGAATCTTGCTTGAAGCGGGTTGGAAGGCGGCCCCATCATTCAGAATGCTTTGCGGCGGCGAGGCGTTGCCGCGCGATTTGGCCGATTCGTTACTGGCCGGCGGTGGCGAGCTTTGGAACATGTACGGCCCCACCGAGACAACCATTTGGTCAGCGGTCTCCCGCGTTGAGCCGGGTGAAGGCGCCGTCCGCATTGGCGCCCCGATCGCAAACACGCAATTTTATGTTTTGGACGCAAAATTGCATCCCCAACCGCTAGGCGTGCCGGGAGAACTGTTCATTGGCGGGGATGGGTTAGCACGAGGATACTTCAAGAAGCCTGAGTTAACTGCCGAGAAGTTTGTCAGGAATCCATTTCGCTCGAACTCAGATTCAGAAGAGAAGATGTATCGGACCGGCGATTTGGTTCGGAGCTTGCCTAACGGCGAACTGGAGTTTCTGGGCCGCCTGGACAACCAAGTTAAGGTGCGCGGATTTCGGATTGAATTAGGAGAAGTGGAAACGGCATTACGCAATCACCCGGAGGTTTCCGAAGCGCTGGTCACTGTGTTTGAACAACGGGGCGCCAAGAACTTGGCTGCCTATTACACGGCCAGGAAGGCTCTGTCCGCCGAGGATCTGCGGTTCTTCCTGTCAATCTCACTGCCGGCCTATATGGTGCCCGCGGTTTACGTACATCTTGCCGAAATGCCTCGAACGCCTAACGGCAAAATCGAGCGGAAAGCTCTCCCGGCCCCTGATATCGCCGAACAACAGGAACATCGGCCCTTCCGCGCGCCGCGAAACGACTACGAGAGGAAGTTGGCGGCAATCTGTTCGGAAGTGTTGATACTGGATAAGATCGGCATCGATGACAATCTGTTTGAGCTGGGGGCGGACTCCATTCAAGTCTTTCGGATCGTCGCTCGAGCGAACCGCGATGGTCTAACGCTGACGGCGCCTCAACTTCTCCTTAAGCCGACTATCAGCGGAATTTCTTCCATAATTTCGGATGGTGGCGATTTGGCTGTCCGGCGGCAGCGGACGCCGATCGTTCCGATTCCTCGCCAGAATCGAATGCCTTTGGCGGGAAATCGAATACCGGAGCGACACGGGTGAAAATTCTTCAGGATACGTTGTCAGAAATAGGTTCAGAGGCTGAAGTCTACGCTTTTCCGTGTAGCGTTGTTCAGCGCATCGCGTGGTTCCTCGATCGAATGTCGCCGGCGACTCCGATGATGAATATCGCGGTGCGGGTTCTTCTCGAAGGACCATTGCAAGTCGAGTTCTTAACCGAGGCCTTCCGCGAACTGGCCGCCCGTCACGAAATTTTGAGAACGAGCTTCAGCGCACCCGACGGCAATCCCTGCCAGATGGTGAGCTCTGAAGTCCGCTTCGCGCTACCACTGATCGATCTTCGCGAACTACCGGATACGGAACGCAAGGCCGAAGCGGAACGACTGGCATCGGAAGAAGCCAAGATCGGATTTGACATCGAGCGCGGTCCACTCTTTCGGGCCACGCTGATTCAAACCGCTTCAGACTCGTATGTTTTGCTGCTGACCATGCACCACATGATTTCCGACGGCTGGTCGATCGGCATTGTCACCAGCGAGATCGGGGAAATATATGGGGCGCTGGTGGAAGGCCGGCGAGCCGCGGTTCCTGCTTTATCGATTCAGTATGGCGATTATGCCTGCTGGCAGCGGGATTGGATGGAAAGCGCGGAGTACCAATCGCAGCTTTCGGAATTGAAAGCGAAGCTCGACGGCTTCACGCCGCTCGTCCTCGAGACCGACTATCCACGCCAGGCGGCATCCGGAGGTGCGGGTCAAATACGGTCGTTGCTGTTGCCACGCGACCTCACAAACACGTTGAAGCGGCTGAGTGACCGGCAAGGATGCACCTTATTTGTGACGATGTTTTCCGCGTTCGTCACCATGATGCATAAGAGTTCCGGTCAGCCGGAAGTGGTCATCCGGACACAAGTGGCAGGCCGCGAACGCCTTGAGGTCGAGCCCCTGATCGGTTGGTTCGTGAATTCACTTGTGCTCCGCAGTCGGATTTCACCTGATCAGCCATTTCTAGCACTCCTTGAAGACGTGCGGCGGTTGGTACTTGAAACATTCGATTCGCAAGACGTACCTTTTGAGAGTTTGATGGAGGTACTTCGACCGGCGTCTTCAGCTCGGCGCCATCCTCCTTTCCAGGTCAACTTCATCTTTCAGAGAGATCTTGTTTCTCCATGGCGGCAAGCCGGTGTGACGATGACGCCAATCCCATCGAAGGCCGCGGGAACTTTTTGCGATCTCAATTTTTTCCTGGTGGAGCGGGAGGACGGATGGCGCGCCTCGGTCGATGTCAACACGGACATGTTTGCTCCCGAAACGGGAGAACGGATGCTACAGAGCTTCCAAAAAATCTTGCAGTCCGTCGCAGCCGAGCCATCTCAATTGATTTCGAATATTCCGTTCACGCCCGTTCGGCGGAAGCGCCCGGAGACGCAAAAAGTTGTAAGTCCCGAATACGTGGCAGCGCGCACCGCAATCGAATCGTCAATCGTTGCGATCTGGGAAGATGTTCTCAAAATTTCGCCGATCGGAGTTGAGACAAACTTTTTCGATGTAGGCGGCCATTCGCTGCTTGCGGTACCGATCTTACTTCGTGTCAAGGAACGGTTCGGGCTTGCGGTTCCTCTCGCGCGATTGTTTGCCAACCCTACGGTCGAGGCAATGGCCAAACTTCTAGAGAAGCCTGCGAGCGCGGAGTTAGTCGAAACCGTGCCGATCCAGCCGTCGGGATCACGGCATCCATTCTTTATGATTGGCGGCGACCATTGGTTTAGATCGCTGGCGAAGAGGCTTGGGCCCGATCAACCGTTTCTCGGGATTTCTCTTCAGCGATATGAACAATTAACGGAGCCCGCCTTATTTGAGAATATTGGCCGGGATCTGGCGCAGTTAATCATTCGGGTCTATCCGTCGGGACCCTATCTTTTAGGCGGCTGGTGCGTAGATGGCTGCCTGGCGTATGAGGTCGCGCGGCAACTCCTTGAGATGGGAAAAGAAGTCGGAATTGTTGCGTTGATGGATGCGATCCATCCGCCTTATCGACGGCTCTTTCGCTCAAGAACGCAGTCTGTCCAGAGAATTCTCCGGCGCTTCGTAGATTTGGTCAAGGATAGCCGCAGGCTCCGGCGCAATGGAGCTCGGGCCTACTTTTGGGAGGGTTTGAAGGATATCTTCGGGCGCGTGGAGCGCATGTTGCTCTCGCGAACGAAGATTGAGCAGAATGAAATCATGGTCCAAAACGACGCAACCCGGCAGAGCTTTCGCCGCTTGATTTATCGCTCTGAGGACTTGTACACTCCGACCCCCATCACGACCCCGCTCCTGTTGATCCGGTCTGCCGTGGATCGATATCAAGACCCAGATCTCGGATGGAAAGAGGTCGCGTTAGGTGGCATAGAAACAGTAGAGGTGCCTGCCGATCACGTGGCGATGTTCCGGGAGCCCCAGGTGGAATGGCTGGCAAACGCACTTTGGCGACGCATCGAACCACTCTCGTGATCGAGCTCGAGTGGGCGATTAGAAGGCCGCGATGAGGCCTCTCGAACTCCTTTCCGTCATAACGGGCGTGACATATTTGCTTTGGCTCTCATTTGGGACCGGTATTCCGGGGTCACCTTTTCAATGGCTAGCCTTCGTTGCAGCAGGAGTCGCGGTATGCCAAATCAAATTTGAAGGCTATCGGTGGCACATGATTCCGGGGTATCTCTTCACCGCTGGGCTTTTGCTTCTCTATCCCTGGTGTCAGGCCCAAGACTTCCGGCTCCGGCTGACGGACATCGCCATCCTCTGGCTCGTAACAGCAGTTCTGATCGGCGCCTGCGGAATTTTGGCAGGTATTCTTTATCCGGTCTTCACTTTCGTTCCCCTTACCGGGAAATATCATGTCGGTACTTTTGCGGCACATCTGGTTGATGTCGAAAGAACCGAGCCTTACGCGCCGTGCGGCACGCCGCCGCGCGAGCTTATGGTACAGGCCTGGTATCCGGCCGAAAAACTGCCGCGTTCGAGCCGGGCGCGATATGGTGACGGCGTCACAGCCAGCTGGCGAACATCCAACCTTGGGCTGGTGAAGACCAGATCCTTCGCGAATGCGCCAGTCCTCCGGTCTGGCGGCAAACTCCCTGTACTGCTGTTCACCGGACCGGACAATCGCTTCCAAAACACGTTTGAGACGGAAGAACTCGCCAGCCACGGCTATTTGGTTATCGCTTTGGATCATCCTTATTCTTCTTCTTGGATGAAACTTCCGAACGGTCAAATAATCCGCCGGCGGAAAGAGAATGTTTTTCTGGATTTCCAGTCCGACGAAACGCTAAGCACATCCACTGTGGAGGTGACTGCCGATCTGGAAGTAAGAGTGGCGGACGTGAATTTTTTAATTGCACAGCTGGAGAAATGGGAGAGAGGGATTCACCCCAGCCCATTAGCGGGCAGCATCGACGTTTCTCGCATAGGCATATTCGGTCATAGCTTCGGAGGGGCGGTTGCAGCCGAAGCATGTCTCCGGAGTACTGCGCTCCAGGCCGGAATCAATATGGATGGCTGGCTCTTTGGGCAAGCGAGCGCTGTGGGTGTTCCTAAGCCTTTCTTTTTCATGCTTGATTGCACGCCGAGACCTTCGAATGCGGTATTAGATACGCTCCATGGCGAAAATCGCCGAACCGCCCAGCGCACCATTGAAGGATTCGTTGAAGTCGAGGGTTCGCTGAATCGATGGGGAGGGTACCTTGCACAAGCTCCGGGCTTGGAGCACATGAATTTTAGTGACTCGCCTCTTTATTCAAGGCTCAGTGCACGCACGGGAGCAGGCGCCATTGATTTCCGCCGCGCTCATTCACTCATTAATCGCTTGACGCTTGCATTTTTCGACGTCTATCTGCGCAATGCTTCCGAATGCGAGTTGGATCGCGCGGCCGCGTCTTTTCCCGAAGCTGTCTTCCGCAGGTTTGACCGCTCCGGGAGTGTGGCGTATGCGGGTAAGCATGAGTCCAGGGAAGCGGGACAGACAAGCGCTCCGGTAAGCGGCCATTTAGGTTTTTGAAAATGTCCCAGGTTAATAATCAAATGATTTCTCCACACTTAGTAAGCCAAGACGCTGGGACGGCGCTTTCCGGACCGGCGCGGCTACTGATCGCCAACCCGGCGGCCGATCTGACCGGACAGTTTGACCACCGGCCGTTCATCATCAATCACTCGCTGCAATTTAATCCGTTGTTTCAACTGCCGGCACTGATTGAATTGGAACAAAGTCTCAAGCACAATATTTACTACGACGCCGGCAACGTGGGCGTCGACGATCGCTGGGACACCTTGGCGCGCGGCGAGCAAACAGCGAAACAGGCTTTAGAAAGCATCGAACAGGGGAAGACTTGGTTAGTTATCAAGAATGCGCAGCAGTCGCCCAAGTATGCCGAGGTCTTAGAGCAATGCTTAGAAGAGGCCGAAGCGCTTGTCTCATTTCCTCTGCGGCGGGGTATCCGCAGTCAGGAAATGATTATCTTTGTGACCTCGCCGCGAAGAATAGCGACCTATCACATCGATCGTGAGTGCAGTTTTCTTCTGCAGGTGCAGGGGCAGAAAACAATTCATATCTTCGATCGCAATGACCGCGACCTGCTTCCCGAAGAAGAGATTGAAGCTTTTTGGACAATCGATAACAACGCTCCCCGGTATCGTCCTCAGTTTCAGGACCGCGCGCAAAGCTACCTGCTCGAGCCGGGGAAAGCCGTGCACATTCCCGTCAACTTCCCCCATTGGGTGGAAAACCACGACAATGTCTCTGTCTCCGTAAACATCAATGTGCAGTTCAAAGACTCCATGCGCGCGGATATTTACCGTGCGAATTATTTTTTGCGCCGGCTCGGCTTCTCACCCAGCACACCCAGCCGGCATAGACCGGTCGACCACGCCAAAGCCAAGCTGTACGCAACGGTTCGAGGGGCAATGCGCCTGTGTGGAAGACGTTTGCCGTAATCCTTGTCTACCGTAGCTCGATCGCCTGTAAGGAGATGTCATGAACACCAGTCTGATTGCGGCCGCAGAGGCCGCTTGCATTCCCCTCACCCTCGAATCACGCGCCGAGTTTGAAACGAACTATAACCGCGCTTCCTTCCTGCTGCGGCATGCGCTCCATGAGTCTGAGTTGTTCAGCATGTCGAAACTGATGGACCTAGCGCAGCGAATGTCAACAATTCCGAATGCCGTGTACTATAACGTGGGCAGCTTGGGTGTAGGCCGCGGGTGGGATTTTGGCGATGATCATTCCTTCTCTGCGCGGGAGGCGCTGGACAAGATCGAAACCTCTCAAGCCTGGATGATTCTCCGCCGGGTCCAGCGCGACCCTGACTATGCGGCGGTGTTAGACAACGTGCTCCGCGAAGTTCATCAGGCGAGCCGGCGTGAGTACCAGCGGATTACACACAGCCACAACATCAGCGTCATTCTGACGTCGCCCAACCGAATCACGCCTTACCACTTCGATGCCGACTGCAACTATCTTCTGCAGCTACACGGATCGAAGACCATACACGTCTTTAATGGCGCCGACCGGTCCGTAGTAACACCGCGGGAATTGGAGCGATTCTATCTTGGCGACATCAATGCAGCCGCCTATCGGCCTGTCCTCGATGAGGGTGCGAGCCACTATGAACTGACGCCCGGATTGGGCGTTCATGTCCCCGTCACGTTTCCCCATTGGGTACAGAATCACAATAACGTTTCCGTCTCAGCCAGTATCAACTTCTGTTTTAATGACGAGACCATTCCCGATCTTCATCGTGTCAACCACTATCTGAGGCGAGCACGCCTAAATCCTAGGCAACCCGGCCAATCGCGTTGGGCTGACTCCGCAAAGGGCATGACCGCGAAACTGCTGCGTGCTTTTGGGCGAGGCAAACGCGCGCCGGTGGAGTCAAATTGAACCCGGACTGGCATCGCTTTGATCGTCGCTCGATCGAGTCGGACCGCTAACCATGCGAACGTTCGAGCTCTTAATCGCTGTCACCGAGTTGGCGTACTTACTTTGGCTCTCCTTTGGAAGCGGACTGCCGGCGAGCCGATTTCGCTGGCTGCCGTTCGTGGCTGCTGGTCTCCTTTTGGTTCACTTATTCGCCGAGGGCGCCCGATGGCAATTGGCGCCGCTCTATCTTCTTGTCATCCTGACCTTAGCGGCTTATCCGTTGTGTCAAACCCGCAGTTTCCGGCTGCGTCTCAGACACATGTGCATCGGATGGGCCGTGGCTGGGATCCTGTTGGGAACAACCTTAGTCACCGGCGGGGTACTGTGGCCGGTCTTCGAGTTTGTCCCTCTGACTGGACCTTACAAGGTAGGAACGATGAGCGAGTATCTCGTCGATCCCGGGCGCCGCGACCCGTACGCGCCCGGCAAACCGGTCGATCGGGAGTTGATGGTGCAGCTTTGGTATCCGGCCCAGACAACCAACGGATTCAGACGCGCCCGCTATCGTAATGGACGGCAGAGTGGTTGGCGTGATGCGAACTTGGCGCTGGTCCAAACGCGGTCCTTCGTCGATGCGCCGCTCGCCCAACGGCAGCGGCAATATCCGGTACTCCTGTTTAGCGGCCCTTTCAACCGGTTTCAAAACACCTTCGAGACCGAGGAAATGGCCAGCCACGGCTTTATCGTTGTCGGCATCGACCATACCTACGACGGGGATCTCGTTGTCCTTCCCGATGGACGGCGCATCAGCGGCAGCAAGGGATCTTGTCTCCTCGACTTCACGTCCGCCCGTGCACTCGCCCTCAGCCGCCCCAAGGTCGAACGCCGCTTGGCGGTGCGTGTAGCTGACACTCTTTACGTGTTAGACCGACTGAACGGGTGGAACGAAGCGTATGGCAACACCTTCTTTGGACGGCTCGACCTGTCGGATGTCGGAATGTTCGGACACAGCTTTGGTGGCGCCGTTGCCGCCGAGGTCTGTCGCGTCGACCCGCGAGTCCGCGCCGGCGTGAACATGGATGGATCGATTTTTGGTTCGGCAAAGCGCGATGGCGTGCCCAAACCATTCTTGACCTTCTTCACCTCGGCTCGACCGGCTCCGTCAGATCTCGCAGTCCTGAATGAGCCGCGACGAAGAGAGAATTTAGAACTCGCGGCCGACTACGCGGCGGTCGATCGAAGCCTGAATCGGTATGGTGGTTATTTTCTGCAGGTGCCCGGCATGGAGCATATGAATTTCTCCGATTATTCGCTCTATTCGCAAGTACGGGCGTGGACGGATTCAGGGCCCATTAGTGCGCGGAAGGGCCACGAAGCCGTTAATCGAATTACGCTTGCGTTTTTCCAGCACGAGCTCTTACACGATCACGCCGCTTCCGTCGAGGCTGCGGTCCATGACGTTCCGGGCACGCTGTTGCGCCGGCAGACAGGAACGCTGCCTCTCGCGCAGTGAGGAATAGCAACCACTTACTTTCTTGTGAACTTCGAACATACTTTCTGTTTCTCCTAAGAATTGGCTATGAATATATACCCGCGGTTACAATTTGACGCTCAACGCTTCTCCGAAGCCTTTGATCGGGAACCGGTCCCCTTTACGCACAATCTCGGTGACCTCGACCTTTTCCAAATGAGTGCGTTGTACGGGCTCGCAGAAAAATTCACGGGCTCCCCCCGGGACTACATGGTTGCCGGCGGAGCGCCCAAGCCGGACACTGAGTTTTTTTCCGTACCGGGTGTCGCTGATAAGCCGCACGAAGTTCTAGCGAAGCTGGACAGCGGTTCCTACCGCATCCTGCTGAAACGCGCTGAGAATTACGACCGGCGATACAAAGAATTGGTAGAGACGCTGTTCGAGCGGGTTATCGCCCTGCGGGGTGGCTTACAAGGCGCCAAGGTTGTACGGCTCGAATCCGGTATTCTGATCAGTTCCGCAGC
>JBARMQ010000400.1:0-15378 GCA_049802535.1 Bryobacteraceae bacterium
GCTCTCCACCGGTCCCAAAACCGAAGAAGGCAAAGCCAAGTCATCGCACAACGCCGTGCGAACCGGCCTCACCGGCCAAACGGTCCTGCTCCCCAACGATGACGTCGAGGCTTATCAGAAACACGTCGCCCGTTTCGAAGCCGAATACAAGCCTGTCGCCGATCGTGAGAAAGAGCTCACCCAAAACATCGCCGACACCCAATGGCGTCTCAACCGCATCTTCTCTCTTGAACAAGGCATCTACGCCGCCGGCCGCATCGAGTTTGCCAATCTGTACGAGAACGAAGACGCGTCCGCCCGTCCGGCACTGATCGACGCGAAAACCTTCACCACCTACCAGCGCCAGATCAACAACCTGTCACTGCAGAACGAGCGTCTCCGCCGCCACTATGACAAAGATGACGCCGAACATCGAAGCTTAATTGCCGCGCGCGCCAGCCGGCAGAGGTCGGACATGCAATGCGCCGCTACCAACTGGGTCAATGCCCAAAAAGAAGGTAGGCCGTTCGATCCAAAAGAAATTGGGTTCGAATTTTCTAAAGACGAACTCAATGCTTACTGGACTGCCGTCGACCGCAAGAACGCGATCGGAAACGGCAAGTTCTACACCTTCCAAAAGGAGCAAGCTGCTTAAAACAGCGTCCACCTGCCCACTTTTCCGGCCATCATGACATCTCGCAAGCCCCGGCTCCCGGCCAACTGGCTCGTCTGTGTTATCGTGACGCTCAACGTGTATCAACCTATGTTGGACCGGAGATCACTGTTATTAGGCGGAGCGTATTCGCTTGCCGCTAATGCCGCCGCGGCCGGTCTCGAATCGCCGCGCAATCCAACAAGTGGCTCGCACGACCCGCTCGACGAGTTCGTCAATCGCTATTTGCACGAGATGAATGCGCCTGGCTTAACGCTCGCTCTGGCCAATCGCACCGGAACCGCGCGCATTGCGAGTTTCGGCCTTGCCGACCTCGAAGCCCAGACGCCTCTCACACCCGAGATGCGCTTTCAGATTGGCTCCATCAGCAAGTCGTTTGTCGCCTTGACGCTGCTCCAGCTTCGCGATGAGGGCAAACTCGATCTCGATCGTCCGATCTTGGAATACCTTCCGTGGCTGCCAATCGAAACCGCATACGGAACCGTTACCGTTCACCACTTGCTGACGCATACCTCCGGGCTGCCCGACAGTCTCAATCTGTTCTCCAGCGATCCCGCTTGGCGTCATGTGCAGGGTTTCAAGCCAGGCGAACATTTTTATTACTGCAACGTCGGATTCTCCATTCTCGGCCACCTGATTTCCAAGCTTGATGGAAGGCCTTGGCCCCGTGCGATTCACGAGCGTGTCATGTCACCCCTCGGCATGACTGCCTCCCGCGCGCTCATCGACGATGACACCCGGCCCTATTGCCCCAGCAGTTACAAACCGTTTTACGAAGATCGTCCTTATCCACGTCACGGACGGCTCGCCAAGGCGGAAGATCTGGTATTTGACGACGCCGCTGGCGGTGTTCTCTCCACCCCGGCCGACATGGCGCGTTATATGCGCATGCTCCTCAACCGTGGTGTCGCCGAAAGGGGCCGAATCGTGTCAGAGGATGGCTTTGCCCTATTTTCAAAGCCCTATATCAAGGCGCCCGAGTTCAGTTCCACCGCAAGCTATGGATACGGCATCGCAATCGACCAGTTGGGCGGCCACACCGTTCTTCGGCACACCGGTGGCATGGATTCGTATGCATCTGCTTTCATGGTCGACCTCGATGGCGGTGTCGCGGCCTTTGCTTCGATCAATGCGATGCAGGGCTTTCGGCCCAATCCGGCGGTCGAATATGCGGTTCGCTTGATGGGCGCGGACTTACAGCAAAGTGCGGTCGTGAATCCGCCTTCCATTCCCGATGTATCTGAAGTCGAAAATGCCTCCGACTATGCCGGCATCTATACGTCGCCTGCGGGAGCGCAGCTCGAGGTCCGGATCAATGGCAAACGGTTGGAACTGGTGGCTGATCGCGAGACGAATCCGCTCGAATCCGCCGGCCCTGATTCTTTTATCAGTATTGGGCCGAAGTACTACGCTTACCCGCTCCTGTTTGGGCGCACGCCGGACAAGCAAGTTGTCGAACTGGCATACGGCAGCGAATGGTACCCGAACGATCGTTACAGCGGACCTAAAGATTTCCCTGTTTCTTCGGATCTCAAAGGCTTCACTGGCTACTACCGCGCCGACAGCGCCTGGGTGGGAACGGTTCGGGTAGTTTTACGAAAGGGCCAGTTGTGGCTCGACGGCGCGGCGCCTCTTGAGCCTATGGGCGGCGCTCTCTTCCGGGTTACCGGGAGGCCAGTCGCCATAGAGCGTGCCGAATTCCGCCGCATCATCGACGGTCGAGCCAGGATCCTCAACCTGTCCGGCGTCGACCTCTGGAAAATTGAACGCGGTTGATACTCGCCCCCAATCATTTAAAAACTACGAAGAATTTCGTTGACAGTACGAAGTCGTTCGTAGTACAACGGTCTCATGCCGGTTAAGCCTACGTCAACCGAACTGCAAATATTGGGAGTTCTGTGGGATCGCGGACCTTCCACAGTCCGGGAAATCCACGAAGTCATCTCCCAATCTCGGCCGCTCGGATACACCACCGTATTGAAGTTGCTGCAGATCATGACGGAAAAGCAGTTGGTTCGTCGGAACGAAGAGGCTCGAGCCCACGTATACGAAGCACAGCAGCCCGCCGGCGCCACGCGCCAGCAATTGGTCGGTGACCTGCTGGAGCGGGCGTTTTCCGGCTCTGCCAGTCAGTTAATGATGCACGCCCTGGCCGGCAAGCAAACACCGCCGGGCGAAATTGATGAGATTCGCCGGATGCTGGACGAATACGAAAGGAAGTCCAAATGAACCACTTCACGCCCTGGCTCAGTTCCGCCGCCGTCCAGTCGCTCGGTTGGACACTGCTCCATTTTGTTTGGCAGGGAGCGTTGCTTGCCCTACTGCTCCCGCTCATCTCAGGATTTCTTAAGACCGCCAACGCCCGTTACGCGGCCGCTCTCGGAACGTTAACGCTGATGGGCCTGGCGCCCGTCATCACGTTCCTGATCCTGTTCCAGACGCCCAAGTCTCCAACCTTGCTTGTTGCTCATCATCCGTCTGTCTCCAATGGGCTCTTCGCCCCGGTCATTGATCCCGTGTTGTCTGCCCCCCAAGAGATTTCCTTGACTTGGCCCGGTCTGGGTTTGCTGAATGTGGACTGGACCAGAATAGCGGTATTACTGTGGTTCTCCGGAATCGTCGTGCTCAGCCTCCGTACGCTCGGCGGCTTCTTTTTGATGGAGCGAATGCGACGTCACCAAGCCCAAATCACCGGCAATCTCCGTGCCCTTTGTCTCGATCTGCAAGATCGCATGGGCATTCGGCGCACTGTCAGCTACTACAAATCCTTTTTAATCGATGCGCCCTCGGTAATCGGCTGGTTCCGTCCTGTGGTCCTGCTGCCGGCTAGCGCCCTCACGGGTCTTTCGCCCTCCCAAATCGAGGCCATCATCGTCCACGAACTCGCGCACATCCGGCGGTTCGATCCTTTTGTGAATCTCTTCCAAATCGCGCTCGAAACTCTCCTCTTCTATCACCCGGGAGTGTGGTGGGTTAGCCGTCGAGCCCGTATGGAGCGTGAAAATTGCTGCGATGATATGGCCGTTTCGTTGTGCGGCAATCCTGTCGACTATGCCCGCGCTCTCACCTTGATGGAAACTTGGCGTAGCGCTCCCGCCCTCGCGTTAGGGGCCAACGGCGGATCGCTCAAGACGCGTATTTCGCGGCTGTTAGGCCTTCGGACGTTCGCCACCGGTGTTCCTCGCGTTGGCTTGGTTGGTTTGGCTTTTCTGTTATCCACGGGCGCTCTGCTGGCTGGTGCCGGCTTCAGCAGCAACCTGAAAGACAGCAACTCCGGCACGGATTGCGCTTTGCTTGAACCGCCGCCTCCTCCCCCGCCCCCTGTTCCAGACATTCCGGAAGCGCCCGCAGTACCGGTCCTCGCCCCTCCCGCCGCGCCCTCAGCAGTACCGGCTATCCCGCCGCTCCCGCCCGAGCCGGAGATCTCGGAAATTTCCCCAGCGCAAGCGCCCGAGCCGCCCCAGGCGCCCGCATCGCCAAGCACTTCCAATCACGAATCGTACATAGACGCGATGGCCGCCGCGGGTTACAAAGACATGAGCGTCGATGACCTGATTGCCTTCAAAACCCAGGGCATCACGCCCGAGTACATGCGTGACATGCGCGCCACCGGCCTAAGCTTCAGCCGCTCAGAACTAATCGGCATGAAGATCCAAGGCGTCACTCCCGAATACGTCCGCCACATTCGCGACACGTGGAAGGACGTCACCGCTCGCGACCTCATCGCCATGCGTATCCAGGGCGTTGATCCCAACGATGTCGGCCAATTCCGGCAACTGGGCTTTCCTAACTTGTCGGTTCACGAGCTCATCGAGATGAAGATCCAAGGCGTCACTCCAGACTACGCGCGCCGCGTTCGAGAAACCTGGAAAGATGCCAGCATCCACGATCTGATCGCCATGCGCATCCAAGGCGTAGAGCCCGGCGACATGGGTCAATTCCGCCAAATCGGTTTTCCGGACTTGTCTTTGCATCAGCTCATCGAAATGAAGATACAAGGCGTTACGCCCGGCTTCGTCAAGGAGATGAAAGACGCCGGCTTTAACGGAACGCCACATGAATTTCTAAACGCCAAGATTCTCGGGGTAACGCCCGACTTCGTCCGCATGGTTCGCAGCCACGGTTTTACTAATCTGGACGCCCACAAGCTCATTCAGTTGAAGCTCGCTGGCGTCTTCTAAAAGCGGCTTCTTAAGGATCAACAGCATGACGTACGTACTGCAGGTGACTGCCATGGCCTTTCTCGCTCTTTTTTACGACAATGCCGTCCAAACGGGGGAGTGGACTATCGGTCCCTCCCAGGATGCCGGCAAGGTCCACTTCTCTCTTCAGGGCTCGCGCAACGGCAACGACCACTTCAGCCACAGTTCCGACTGGAACTCGTCCGACTTTGAAGGGATGAACTGGTCGACCATGACCCGGCACGACGTAAGCTTTTCGATCCGTCGCGATGCCGGCGTTTTTCAATGCGATGGGTTTGTCAAAAATGGCGAGGGCGCAGGCCTCTTCACCTTCACGCCGAACGCCGACTATTCCCGCCGCATCGAGGATCTTGGCTATGCCGATTTCGATCCGGACAAACAGATGTCATTCGCGCTATTCAATGTCAGCTATGCCTTCGCGAAAGAGATGAAGGCGTTCAACATCGCTGACCTGAATGCACAAAAGCTCATCTCCTTCCGGATCTTCAAGGTCGATGCAGCTTTCGTGAATTCTGTCCGCTCCGCGGGCTTGGGCACCCCGAGTGCCGAAAAGCTGGTCGCCATGCGCATCCACGGTGTTACGCCCGACTACATTCACATGATGCAGTCTCGCGGTTTGCACGATCTCACTGTCGATCAATTGATTAAGCTAAGGATCCACGGCATCGACTAAGCCGAAAGCCCTCGCCTATGAACTCGATCCTGCACGATGTCCGCTACGCGCTGCGCGGCTTCGTCACATCTCCCCTATTCACCGCCGTAGCCATTCTTTCGCTCGCGTTCGGAATCGGCGCGAATACCGCAATCTTCACATTGCTCGATCAAGTGATGTTGCGCCTGCTTCCGGTGAAAAATCCCCAGCAGCTGATGCTGTTCACTATGCGCGGACGTCACTACGGCAGCAACACCGGGGGAAACGCAATTTCGTACCCGATGTATCGCGATTTCCGGGATCATAATCAGGTCTTCTCCGGCATGTTCTGCCGTTATCCCCTTAACGCGAGCCTCGGCTACGGCAACCATACCGAGCGCATTGATGCCGCGTTAGTTTCCGGCAACTATTTCCCGGTGTTAGGAGTCGGCGCTGCGCTCGGTCGCACGTTTACCGCCGATGACGATCGCGTGCGCGGTGGCGAGCCGCTCGTGGTCTTGAGCTACGACTATTGGAAAACCCGTTTCACCAGCGATCCATCCATCCTCGGAAAAAAGCTGGTCATCAACGGCAATAACATGACCGTGGTCGGCGTCGCCCAGCGAGGCTTCACCGGCGTGCAGCCCGGGTTTAAACCCGCCATATTTGTCCCCATCGCCATGAAGAAGATCATGACGCCGAACTGGTACGAAATGGACAATCGGCGCATGCGTTGGGTGAACGCGTTCGGCCGTTTGAAGCCAGGCATCACTCGCCAGCAGGCGAAAGCCTCTTTGCAGCCATTCATGCACAGCATGCTCGAAATGGAAGTACGGGAACCGGCGTTTCGTAACGCCTCACGATACGACCGCGACGAATTCCTTAAATGTTGGATGGATCTCCTCCCCGGTTCACAAGGCCGTTCTTCTTTGCGTGAGAGTCTCTCTACTCCCCTCCTTGTCTTGTTTGGCATTACCGGTGTCGTTCTGCTCATGGCGTGCGCCAACCTTGCCAATCTCATGGTCGCCCGGGCCTCCACCCGGCGCAAAGAGATGGCAATACGCCTGGCAATCGGCGCGGGTCGCACACGCATCATTCGTCAACTGTTGATTGAGAGTGGGCTGCTGTCACTGTTTGGAGCATGCGCCGGGTTAGCTTTAGCTTGGGTAGCGGACCAGCTGTTGCTAAAAGCCTACCTTTCAACGGAGGCTCACGATAGCGTTTTTTCGACCGCCCCGGACGGCCGCGTTCTCGCTTTCACTCTCGTTGTTACCGCGCTAACGACGATTCTCTTCGGCCTTGTTCCTGCTTTGCAGGCATCGAAATCGGACGTCGCGCCGACCCTCAAGGATCAGGCCGGCGCAGTGGTCTCCGGCGGCCATGTTCTGCTCCGCAAATCCCTCGTCGCGATGCAAGTTGGGCTCTCGCTTCTGCTCCTCATTGCCGCCGGCCTTTTTATGCGCACGCTGACTAATCTCCGCGATACCGGTCCTGGTTTCGACGCCGATCAACTGATCGGTTTCGATATGGATCCATCGCTGAACGGCTACACCCCGGAACGTACGAAGATCTTTTATCGCCAACTTGCCGACGATCTGCGCACCATCCCGGGAGTTCGGGCTGTCGCGCTGGCGCGCATGCGTATCCTCGAAGACAACGAATGGGACGACAGCATGACCGTAGAAGGCTACAATGCCGCCGGCAGCCAGCGTGCCGAGCCTTATATGAACTGGATCAGCCCTGGTTACTTCGCTGCACTGAAAGTTCCGCTCCTCAGCGGCCGCGACTTCACCTTGAATGACACCCACAGCATCTTTCACGGGCCCGATCCGGACTCGTTCACTCCCGATGTCGCTATCGTCAACGAAACATTCGTCAACAAGTATTTCAACGGGCGTGATCCGCTCGGCTTGCACATCGGACTCGGCAACGACCCCGGCACTAAAACCGATATTCAGGTCGTCGGCGTTGTCAAAGACATCAAGTACACCAATTTGCGCGACCAGATACCACCGCAATGCTTTCTCCCCTACCTCGCCGATAGAGACATCGGATTCATGACTGTGTACGTTCGCACCACCATCGACACACAACAACTGGCTGCGGCAGTCCGTGCGAAGGTCAGACAGCTTGATCCCAATCTCCCGCTCTATCACCTGCGTTCCACCAACCAGCAGATTGATATTTCACTCCGGACGGAGCGCTTAGTCGCCAGCCTTTCTACTGTCTTTGGTTTGCTGGCAACTCTGCTTGCAGTGATCGGATTGTACGGGGTAATGGCCTACACCGTCGCGCGCCGCACCCGTGAAATTGGCATCCGCATGGCTCTCGGCGCTGTGCAGGGTTCCGTCATTTGGTTGGTCATGGCGGAGGTGCTGCTATTGATCGCAATCGGAATCGCCGCCGGTTTGCCAACGGCGCTTGCCTTAGGACAATTGGCCAAGAGTCAACTATATGGACTTGCCCCACACGACGTCCTGACCATATCGCTTGCCACGCTGACTCTCATCGGAGTTGCCGGACTAGCCGGTTTCATCCCGGCGCTTCGCGCCAGCCGCATCGACCCCATCCGGGCGCTCCGGCACGAATAGCCCTTTTGGTCACTCACGCTTTGCCGCGTAACGATACTAGAATCGAAAGACGCGGCATGATTCAAAATGAAGCCTCCAGCCGGTTCACTGCGCTGCAGAAGATCGTCTTAATTACTTCGCCGATTGTGCTCATCGCATTACGTGTCCTCTCTCGTTGGCCACTCATTGCGAGTTTTGACGGCTTTGCTTTCCGTGACAACGGCAGTTTCCTAAAGCTGGACCATTTGCTGGATAAGCACCTCAAAATCGGAGTAGACGTCGGCTACCCCTATGGGTTCTTGCCGATATTAGTGCAGCGATTCTATTCTGGATTTTTTGGGAGCGGACCTTGGCAAATGATCGGCTTTCAGCTTATCTACGCCGTCCTCAATGCGCTCTTCTGGGTTCTGCTGTTGCTAGAAGTGGAGTTTTCCTGGGCTCGCATCGCGCTCCTCATCGCTTTCCAGTCATTCCTAATCATTGGTCTACCCACGCCGGCCCATGGCCTGATGCAGCTGTCAATAATCTTCGCGCTTTACTTTCTCCTGAAGGAAAGACTTGATTTGGCGCTACTTGTCGCGGCAATTGGTAGTCTTGCACTGCCGACGATTCCGATACCCTTAGCCGCCATTGTCTCGCTCGTGATTCTATTGCATTGGTTGGCTGCGAAAGACCGGCATTGGAGTCAACTAGTCCGGCGTTTCGTCCCCGCAGTTTTGGGTTACTTGGCTGTCCTGGCGATCCTAATTGCCAAATTCGGTCGCGCCTCAGTTCTTCCCTCCCTTCTTCCTCTCAGGGGGGCAGCTCACTACAAAATTATGAACTACGGGTTCGTTCGGGAGGGCAGGAACTTTTGGGATCCCGCAGGAGCCAACTACCGCTATTACCTTGGCAATCATGCCGGTATCTGGATCTTATCCTCCTTGCTACTTCTGGCGTATGCCCTCGCCTGTTCAGTACGCATGTTTCATTTGCGCCGCTTGCGAGGAGTTCCCCTTATCGTCGTGACCTGTGCCATTCTTCACGTGACATTTGTTTCCTTGGGATTTGGCGGCGCATTTAGCAGCGTCTATTACGAGCCATTATTGGCGATTGGACTCCTTCTCGGAATTTGCGAATTTCATACTCCCCGCGTGCGTGGTGTAATCGCTCTATGTCTTCTGGTCTTTGGCGTCTTGGGTTCATTCCAGGAAGGGCGTTTCGAACTCCGGAAGTGGCGAGATGATCACGCGAGCGCCGAGACGGCCAATCTCTTTGCGTCTGAGAGCGTTCGTCGCGAATGGGTGCAGGTGCTGGATCTTGCTGCGCGCCATCGTGTTTTCGTGCTCAGCGTAGGTGGAGGGTTGGATACCTTGTACCCGCAGGTTGGCTGGAGTCAAAGTTGGTTTTTGCTCCCTGGAATCACCACCCCTCGAGGAAACCAGTTCGTTGTGGATCAAATGCGCGAGGCAGACGTCGTTGCGGAGGCTACGGATGAGCCGATTATCCTAACCAAGATCGATCCAGTGTGGCGTCGGATACTAAAGTCGTTCCCCGTTCATTTAGCCGGTCAGCACTTTGAGTTGTTTGGAAACGACCGCGCCCTTTCCGACTCGTCGATTTCATACCTGACGAGCGACGGTTTCGTTCGACGCTAGGGCTCAGATGACTATGCCGCGGCTATTCATACCTATATCTCAACCGTGCCCGATTTATCAGAGGCTTTTCCAATATTATCCAAGACAGCTGTGCAACTAGTAACACGATCGCCAGCGCCATCACAGTTAAGAACAGAGTCGTCCATCCTGTGATACGTGGATGTAACCCGAAGCCAGCTACCAGAAAGAGGCCCTGAAGGATGGGAGTATGAATAAGGTAGATGCAATAAGATAAGGTGCCAAGCCAACGAAGCAGAGAGAGGTTAAAAAACCATTTAGTTACTGGCAACGGATTTACGAGCAGCAGTAGAACGAGTAAACAATACATCGAATCTAGAAGACTGAACGCGACCGTGCCGCCATAGTAGCGAGCGGCCGACCACTTCAAAATCGTTGGTGTCGCCGCAAAGAGGGTGAGCCAAAGGCCATAAAGGAATTTTGAGTTATTGCGGACCCAGTCCTTCGCTGTGTTGCTTCTCAAAATCATAGCGACTACGACTCCGTAAGCGAGAGCATCTGCCCTACCAGGAAGGAGGGAGTAGGCTTGGTCGTATGATCCGTACATAATCATCAGGGTTCGTATGAGAGGCGCGCCAACAATACAGGACAACATCAGCCAGAGTATCGCCTTCCTGGATGAGTGCCGGACTACGAACGGAAGTACGAGGTAGAATTGTTCTTCGACAGCAAGTGACCAACTAGAACCAAGCCAAGGTTGTAAGTGAGTAAGGTGGCCCGTAAGGTTTTGGGCAAATAGCGGAAAACTCCACAGTTTGGCCCTTCCTTGAAAGAGAGGGAAGGTAGGATATAGCCAGACCCCAATAATCATTAGCGCGATCATCAAATAGTACAAAGGGAAGATACGATGAACACGGCGTGCATAGAAAACGCCGTAGTACGGCGCCGATTCCCGGTTATCGAGCAAAATGCCGCCGATGAGGAGCCCGCTCAGAATAAAAAATAAGTCAACGCCAGACCACATCAAATGTGTCGGTAACAGGGCGTAAAACAGCCACCCGTGGGCCGGTGCATCTACCGCCAAGTAGTGAAACAGAATGACTAAGCTGATGGCCAAACCTCGAACGCCATCGAGTTCGGGGACCCTGTGCGCCGTAGTTGCGGTGATGCTCCGGGACAACGGCAAGCCGGCGCCGACGGCACTTGTCACATAGGTCGTGGGCATAATCCGTTTGGAGTAACCTCATCTGCTGCGGTCATTATCGGGATTGTATTGATTGACGATTGTCAAATCAAGCCGGGCAGTACAGGGTACATACAGAACCTTGAAACTGCGATGGATTATTTACTTACCGAACTGTTTGACAACGACGTTGTCGTTCTCATCAAACACGCGAACGGCTAACAGTTCGCCGGGTTTCGCGGCCACTTGAAATTGAAGGACTTGTGAATCGGTCACTTTACCAATCGGATCGAGCAGCGTCCACTCGCCGCCGTTGACGGAGTACTCCGCCTTGGCAACCCAGCTCAAGGCGTCTTTGGCCGTGAACTTCACCGAACCGCCGTTCTCAGAAACATCCACGATCTCCGGCGGTGTATTGTCGATCGTAAACGCATCGCTGTCCATATAAGATGTAAGGGCGGTTTGCGGTGTGTTGTCCGGCACATCGCTCGCGGTCACCCGCAATACATAATCGCCATCAGGAAATGCATCCGTATCGAATGAATAGAAGTGGTCCTGCAGCTTGTCTTTGAGGAGCCGCCAAGTGGAACCACCCTTGCTTCGAATCTCCACCTTGAAGACCAGAGGATCGCCATTCTGATCGCTTGCTGCCCAGCGCGCGGTCAAATATCCCTTGCTGTATTGGAGGGTGGCGCTGCCGGCGGCACCCTCCACGTTAAGCGGGCTCTGCGTCTTTCGCTTCCCAACCGCCGATACCGTTAAGCTCATTGGCGATCCCGAAGCCATTAAGTTTCGCTCCAGCGTCAGATTGCTCGCTTGCTCCTTGTAGTTGTAAGGAACCATTTCGAGTTCTGTCACGCGCGGCGCGATATTTTTTGGCAGATACGCCAGGTCAACAACGCTGAGGTCTGGCGATTCAGAACCGCCGCTGTTCACAATCATTCGATATTGGAGGAAGCGTGTTGACGGCGAATCGATTTGGCCGCCCACCGGACTGACGTTTACCTTACTCCAGGGGCTCCAGTTCTTCTGCGGTTGATTTACGTTGCCGCTGCGGGTCTCCACCTCAATGGTTCCGCCGTGCATCTCAGCCGTGATATGTACTTTGCCCCAGTAGGCAAATTCCCCCGCGTCCAACACGTCGCTCTCAAATGTGCCGTGGGATTCCAAACCGGGCCCGATCAGATACAGATTGCCGACGTTGCCCGTTACGGCATAGAGATCGCCGTTGCGGCCCTGTAGAAAGCCTGTCACCTGCGTGGGCGGCGCGTTTAAAAGCTGGGTCGAGAGCTCATTCGAATCGACTCGGTAGATCAAGCCTTTATTGCCGGTCCCAAGCAGAGGCTTTCCCGAGCTGTCAAAGCCGATGGCATACACCAGGTCGGTAGCCGAGCTCCAAATCGGCTCGGTAAACCCGTCTTTCTCGATCCGGTATACTTCCGATCCCCCTGCGATCGACGCGCCGATGGAGCCAATTGCTGGCGGCGCCGCGGGACCGGCCGTAATTCGAATGCCTGTGGTCCCAGCCGTGGACGGCGCTGGCGTGGTGGGCGGTAATACCGGAATCGGGCCGGTCAACGAAATGCTGCCGCTGGGTCGGTTTCCAACCGCCGCCGCGTAAATTACCCCATCGTGAACGGCAACGCTCGTCACTTCCCGTTTGCTGCTTTGATACAGCACGAAGCTCTTCCCGGCGGGCGTAACACGGAAGACCAGGCCACCGGGCTCGGTGCCGACAATCAGATTACCGTCAGCATCCATCGTCATGGAACGGGCATGCGTCTCGTCCGTATGGAAGAACTCAGTCCCCTTGCCGTCGGGACCAACTTTGTACACAATACCCGAGTCTCCGGTCGCGACAAACAGATTGCCCGCCTTATCGAACTGCATAGCCCAGATGTATTTACATTTGGGATCGAAGAAGAGAACGGGCTTGCCGGATTCAATGCGATAGACCTTCGCGTCGGGCATGACAGCGGCATAAACGCGATCGTGCGAATCGATCGCCAGCGCATGGATTTCAAGGCCGGTCAATTCGGCCAGTACTTTGCTCTTTTTGGCGTTATGCGGGAGTTCGAAAAGCTTGGTATTCGCTCCCGTAGGCGCTCCACCGCCATAGATCAAGTCGCCTTCGGAGTTCTGCACAACCGCCCAAAGGTAGGGAATTCCGCTGCTGTCAAGTTCTTTGAAAAGCGGCGACAAAGTAACGTGTCCATCGCTGCGGACGGAGAGATGTTGCAGCGTTCCGCGTGCGAAATCCGCTTGGTCGCTCTGCTCCCAAACGTGTGTTTCGACGGCAAAGGAAAAAGGAGGCGCGGCCGCGAGCGCAACAAGGGCGACGGCCTGCAATAGGCCGGAGATTTTGTGCATGGGTAATGGAAAACGAGTGATCAGTTTACGTGAATCTTCAAGGAGTAATTTCCCGTGACCACGACGTCGAACGGGACGGAGAGTTGCTCGTGAGCACTCTCAGGTGAACTGACGAACTGATGGTTCGTCGCGCGTCCGCTCTGCATAACGTTCAGTACAGACGGAGGCAAACTCGGCAACACCTTTTCATCCGAATAGACGGTCGGCTGCGAATCAACCAGCGATATATAGAGGCGGTTGTTGCTCCGTTCCTCATTCAAAAGCGCAACTGTCTGCGGGATGTCTTCAATGCGGTTCAGAGAGCTCGCAATGTTCTGAAAGCGGCTCAGCGTGTCGGCGTCGCTGAACAGAATCTCGTGTTCGCCGCGCGTCAACCCTGCCGGAATCTTCACCGTTACGTCCTGCTCGATCCTGTCGCCCTTGTAAGGGCGCAAAAAGACCTTGACTGGAACATCAGTGCCGGGATTCACACGGTTATCGGCGATCCAGGCGGATTCGATCTGGGCAATACGCCTCTCGGGAATGAGATCGACCGTGGCATTGACAGCGTTCAAATGCGGCATCTTGTTCGAATTCACAAAGAGGCGATTGAATTTGTCGCCCCACCACCCAGCCAACAGCATCGGCGTGGGCACAGGAGCTTCAACAGGCGCCTGCATCGTGGTCAGTTCGACGCGTTGGTGCCCATCAAGATCCAGTTCCCCCTGCAGACGGTAGGTGGCCTCGTCCGAAAAGTCGTTCATGTTCGAAAGAGAATTGAACAGCGTCGCCATCATTAGATAGGGCGTCCACTTCTGGTCGACAAAAACGTTGAAATGGAAATCGTGGGTATTGCGGATGCTGTTGTCGGCATTATGTGTCCGCACGTGCATGGTCACTGGAATCATGGGCGCGGTCGCACCCAATTCACCCTCAATCGCGCTATGGCGGTCTTGCCGCAGCGCGCCGACCACTTCCGTTGCATTGCCCATCTTGGTGGGTTGGTACGCCGACGCCAAGGTCATGATGTAGTCTTCCTTGGCGATGGGCATACTGAGAGGCCCCAGATTGAACATCGGGTGGCCGAATGCAAGCACGCGCTTACCGTCGTTATAGGTGACTGTTCCGGCGCCGGTCATCGTCATATCGCCCGAGACCAACACGGCGGCAATTCCATCGCCCGGCTGCAAGGCTGTGCGCCAATCTTTAGCAGGCGTGGCGGAATCAATCGCGCCGCCTGCGCCGCCCTGCGAAACGGTCATGCCGAGTTGATTGAAGATGGGACCGAACTCGCGTACAGCTTGATCGCTGAAGCCTGACATTGTTATGGGAGTAGCAATCGGCGTCATCATGGGCTGCTCCGTTAACGGTGCAGCCGCTCCCGCGGCCATAACGCGGGTCAACAGTTCGCTTGGTACTTCGATTGAGGCCGTTGGCATCTGTGTCTTGTCGGGAGTGCGCGCATCGGCCGGCCGGTCGGTGTCGAACGCCTTCACTTCGAGCATCGCCTGAATCGGCGTAATTCCGCATATCGCATCGGGGGAAAACACGCTCATGCGAAGCGATATTGCCCCGACCAGCTTGCCGTCTATATAAACGGGACTGCCGCTCATACCGCCGGCGACATTCGTGCGTTGCGCAGTTCCGCCTAATTTCGCCACAATGATATCGGATTTCGGGCCCCATGCATTCTTGAGAATTCCAATGATTTCGACGGGAATTGATTCGGGTTTGTCGCCTTGAAATACCGTCCATGCGATGGCTTTCATGCCCGGTTTCAGCGACGACTCCGGGAAAAACTCAACCTTGCCGGTCTTCGGCGGCATGGTCATGTTGGGAATGCCATCGGCGGCTACAAGCAAGGAAGCCGATAGAGACGCGAGAACGATGGAGCAGACAAGCGCCCGCTGAAACATGCAAATTACCTTCTTTTAGGAGAACCCGTTGACCGATCCGAGGCGGTGCGTGAACTTGGCAGTGGTCACCGGATCTTCATTAATAATTATGACGCAAAGTAAAGGAGGAACGCCGATAGTTTCTAGACGGACTGGTACGGGGATGAAGTTTCCCTTACGTTACTTCTTGTTCAGAATGAATGTGTCCGATGTCGTACCCCGAGAAGGTTTTGTAGACTAAGGATAGTCTTAATTGCCCATCCGGACGGAGATCCATTCACACATGACGAAGAAGATTCTG
>JBARMQ010000401.1:0-14031 GCA_049802535.1 Bryobacteraceae bacterium
GTTGCCGGGTTAGAGCCGCAAGATCTTTTGGCTAGGCCCGATAAGCAAGGAGGCGATTCGGCGCGTGGACCCGTCGTCCGTTTGGATGGATCGGACACGCCGCTGGACCAATTGAAGGGTGGCCAGAAACTTCACATCGTTGGCGGTGGAAACGGTGAAACGATAGCGGGCCGGGCGCCAGAAGAGTTGGCGAGGCTGCTGACGCAACTGGGACTAAAGTCGACTGTTCGATTAAAGCAAATCCATTTAATTGCGAATAGAACAGGATTCGGAGCGGGTACGAGTTACGCATCGCAGTTCTTGGCAGCGATTGAAACGGAAGACATTCGAGTCGATGAAGTGAAAGCCCCCTTGGGAGATGTTCGCTGCGATGCCAAGGGGAAGATTTGGGTGAAGATGACGGATGCCGTTGAGTGGCAGCCTTCTTCATCGGCGCTCAACTACTACGCTGGTCCCCGTATTGAGAACAAACATCGCCGGCCGCTTGACGCTACGGCATGAATAGTTCTTCCGGCGGTAAAGCTGGCCTTTCACATCCCGCCCAGTAGACGAAGTGGTCTAGCATTCAAAGGCGAAGCGCGGTATGTGGTTGCGCTAACCTCAGGGTGCGGTAAACTCAAACTCGATGCAGCGCGGCATTGCCACTATCGTCACGTTGGTGTTCGGTTGGCTGCTAGTGCTGCCGGTTTTTGCTTCGTCAGCTGAATTGACTCTTCCGCCCTGTTGCCGCAAAAACGGCAAACATCATTGTATGATGGGCCGCGGGGGTGAACTGGCCGGCGCCCAAGCCGGATTAGCGACGATTACCGTCAAATGTCCTTACTGCCCGTATTCGACGACTGCGTCCAATGCGCAATTCAGCTCGCCGGCAATCGGCGACGCGGTTTTCGCTGGCCTGGTGCAGCATCCGGCTGTTTCCGCGCAAACCGAAGCTGTCTATCGTATTTCGTATGAGCGTTCGCGGCACAAGCGCGGCCCTCCAAGTCTGATCCTCTTCTTCTAAGGAACTAGCGCAAAACGGGCACGGAATCAAAGCGTCCCACCCGAAGAACTACCGAGTTCCTCTGCTGTGTGGCGGCACGCAGCCGTGCCCTTTGCGCTTCTAACCTTCCAATTCAATTTGTCCTCGACCAGGCACCGGCATGCCGGGTTTGAGGCATGTGTCAATTGCCGTCTTGGAGGATCCGTGGATAGCTTCCTATCTCTGCGAAAGCCGTTGGTATTGCTGTTTCTCGGCGCTGCCGCAGCGGCTATGTACGGCCAACAAACAGTGAATAATGCCAGCGTGAGCGGGCGGGTCACAGATGCGTCGGGCGGAGTTGTTCAGGGCGCAGTGGTGACGGCGCACCAGCTGGATACCGGCATTGTGAGCACCGCCGGCACGGATCGCGACGGCCGATTTCGATTTCCTTATCTTCCCGTAGGGACGTATGAAATTACAGTGCACGATCAGGGATTTGCAGATAGCAGCCAGCAACTTACGCTCGCCGCCGGCTCCGATTTTGCGCTTCTGATCTCACTCCGGGTGGCGACAAACGCGACAAATGTCACGGTAGGCGAGCAAGCGGCGCCGCTTGAAACGGCACGATCGGAGGTGGCAGGGACGGTTTCGCAAACTGAGATCGATCAACTGCCTCTGAATGGCCGCAATTTTCTGGATCTCGCTCTTCTGATTCCGGGTGTCTCGCCGACTAACACAGCGGCCAACCAGCTATTTGCCGAAACCTCATCGGTACCGGGGCAAGGGATTTCCGTCGATAGCCAGCGCAATTTCTCCAACAGCTTCATCGTAGACGGGCTTTCGGACAACGACGACGCCGCGGGAACGACGGGCGCGTTTTACGGCCTGGATGTCGTGAACGAGTTGCAAGTGGTGACCAGCGGCGGCCAGGCGGAATTCGGCAGGGCATTAGGCGGGTACGTGAATATCGTTACCAGAAGCGGCGCCAATACGACGCACGGCGATCTTTATGGGTATCTCCGAAATAGCAGGTTCGACGCCACCAACGCGCTGTCGCACACCGTGCTTCCGTTGACACAAACACAGTATGGAGCAAGCCTTGGCGGTCCAATCGTTCACGATCGCACGTTCTATTTCGCCAATTTTGAACAGCGCGAGCTAAACCAGTCAGGCCTGGTTACTATTTCGCCTTTGAACATAGCCTTAATTAACGTCCGACTTTTGGCGGTTGATTACCCTGGATCATTAATCGCCACAGGGTTGTACTCAAACCCGGTTCGCATTACTAACTTCTTTGCCAAGTTAGATCACCAAGTAAGTGCAAGAGACGAGTTCAGCGCGCGTTACAGCCTTTATCACGTTGACAGCCTTAAGTCGCGCGGCGCCGGAGGTCTCAGCGCGCCCACGGCGGCGGCTAACTTGTATGACACGGATCAAGTTCTGGCGTTCAGCAATATCGCCACGCTCACTCCGCGCCTGGTGAATGAAACGCGGGGTCAATTTTGGAATAGCAACCTGGCAGCACCGCCAGCCGACCCGATTGGGCCGGCCGTGAGCATTTCGGGGGTGGCTTCTTTTGGTACGCTCTCCGGATCGCCGACAGCCCGAGTCAACAAGTTAGCCGAAGTGGCGGACAACGTCTCGTATCAGGACGGAGCGCATGCCATTCGCTTTGGAACCGATTTTTTATATAACGACGACACAATCACATTTCCGCGGTCGGTACGCGGTAGTTATTCGTTTCCCTCACTCGCCAGCTTTTTGAGCGGTACATACACTAACTCCGGATTTACTCAGACGTTCGCGAATAGCGTAGTCTCCCAGCGAAACCCCAACACCGGTTTTTATGCGCAGGACGAGTGGAGAGCGAACGATCGATTAACGATCAACCTTGGCGTTCGTTATGACCTGCA
Organism: Bryobacteraceae bacterium; assembly: GCA_049802535.1. Taxonomy (GTDB): domain Bacteria; phylum Acidobacteriota; class Terriglobia; order Bryobacterales; family Bryobacteraceae; genus Bog-105. The sequence continues at coordinate 2,875 of JBARMQ010000401.1, forward strand.
GTTTTTGCGAACGATTGCCACCGATACAAACAATGTGTCGCCTCGCGTCGGCTTCGCCTGGTCGCCGTTTGCATCGAGAAAGACGGTGATTCGCGGCGGTTATGGGCTGTTTTACGATCGCGTGCCCTTGCGGGCCTTAGCCAATGCGCTGCTTTCGGCGAACAACACAACCGATCCATCGGAGCTGAGCCAAATCAGCATGAGTCTGTCGCCGACCCAGGCTGGCGCACCGTTGTTTCCGAACACTTTGAGTAGCCTGACGCTGCCCGCAGGCGTGTTGTTTAATTTCTCGACGATGCAGCGCAACATGCAAAATGCCTACTCAGAGCAAGGAAACATAGATGTGGAACATCAAATCGGGACAAAGACGACGATAGAAGCGGGCTATGAGCACGTGCGCGGGCTACATCTCTTGATTTCGGTGAACCAGAACGTTCCGGCCTGCGTCGCATCCGGTGGCAACAATGGCTGCCGGCCGAACGCCGGCTACGGCAACGACAGCCAATATTCTTCCTTAGCGAATTCACGCTACGATGGCTTGCACGTTTCGTTCCGTCAGCGTCCGGTGCGATGGGGCAATTATCGAATTTCCTATACCTATTCCAAGGCTAATGACGACGTAGGCGAGTTTTTCTTTAGCTCGCCGATTAACAACTTCGATATTTGGCAGGACTACGGGCGTTCCGACGACGACCAGAGGAACCGCGTGGTGCTCGACGGGAGTATCCACAGCCCCTTAGGGAGTGCGAGGACGGGTTGGGAACACGTTACGCATGGCTTCCAGCTGACTTCGATGTTCCAATATTATTCGCCACTGCCCTTTAACATCACGACCGGGGCGAACACGATCCAGGGAACAACCGGGCGACCCACCGTGAACGGAATTTATATCAATCGGAATGCGGGCGCTGGCTTCGACTTTTTGAATTTGACCGCCGCTTGAGCCGGAGCTTCCAATTGACGGAGCGGCTCCGTTTGGAAGCAATCGCTGAGGGATTTAATCTAACGAACCACGTAATGGGGTCACATTGAACGGAGTATTTGGCACCGGTACTTATCCCACCAACCCGTCCCCGACTTACAAACAGGTTACAGCCGTCGGAGATTCCAGGGCATTCCAATTTGCGATGCGGTTTGTTTTTTGAGGATTTCGCCCAGAAGGTGACACGCGAGGATGCCTTTTGCGCGTTTGAGGTGTTTTTTATATGCAATTACTACTGATTGCGGCGTTCATTACTTCTATTCCTAAGGTTCAGGCTTCAACGGCCAACCGGCAACCACAATTGGCGTCGGCGCCGGGCTTGACGGCGTTGGTATTCGGCAGCGGCGACTCCATCTGGTTTGCCGCATCGCATGACGAAGGGCGGACCTTTGCACCGGCGAAGGAGGTGGGCCGCCTACCGGCTCTCATGTTGGGACGGCATCGCGGCCCGCGCGTAGTGATCAGCGGGAAGACGATTGTCATTAGCGCCATCAACGGAGGTACGTCAGATCCTGTCACCCGGGATCACGGATCGGCGGTTGAAGGTGACCTAGTCGCGTGGAGGTCTGAAGACGAAGGGCGAAGCTGGTCAAAGCCCGTGGTGATTAATGACGTGCCGGGATCCGCGCAGGAGGGTTTGCATGCAATGGCTTCCGCCGATGGCTCAATGGCAGCGGTGTGGTTAGACACAAGATCGTCTAATAAACACCTTTATGGCGCTTATTCCCGGGATGGTGGCGCTACCTGGTCGAAGAATGTCTTGATTTATGGGCAGCCCGGCCGAACAATCTGCCCGTGCTGCGATCCTTCTATTGCCGCAGCCGGAAAAGATCGCTTTAAGGTGATGTTCCGCAACGTGGTGCAAAGCGCCCGAGACATGTATATGGCCGGCTGGGATATCGACGGGCAAGTTTCAACAGCGCAAAAACTAGGAGAAGGCTCTTGGCAGATCAATGCCTGTCCCATGGATGGAGGAGGCATTGCTCACAGAGGGAACATGACGGTGACCGCGTGGCGCAGAGACCATACCGTTTACCTGGATGAACCTGGGCGTCCGGAAATCGCTGCCGGAGAAGGAAAGGATGTGGCTGTTGCGCTTACTACCAGAGGACCGTTCGTGGCGTGGGTGAATTCTTCGGGCGTTGAGCTTTATGGAGGTCGTAAGAAAGAGACTTTGTGCTTATCGCCTGCCGGAAGTTTTCCCTCGCTGGCGAGTCTTCCGAATGGATCGGTTCTGGCTGCTTGGGAACAAGATGGAAAAATTAAACTAGAGATCGTTAGATGATGGCTTCGGCCTGAAACAGGAACGGGCCCAGACGATGCATTTCTGCACGCTGGACCCGTTGCCCTATACGAGGGTACTGAGGGACAAACCGGTGCCTATTCCGGCCGCTGGAAGAAGGGCTTCGTGCAGCATTCGAGTTGGCTGGATGTCCCAAAATGGACGACGACTGTGGCCAGAGTATTTGCGGCCGTCAGCGCCTTACCGTCCGTGATGTCCTGCAAGAAGAACATCATTCCATCGGTAACCCATGGTCCTGTCGCCATCGACCCTGAGGGGAAGTTGGTGGAGAACAGACCGCCGGAAGGACTGCCGATGCGGATTTGGATGAATTGGACGGACGCCGGAGCGTTCCAGGAAAGGGTCGTCGCGGCATACATTTGGCCGGGATTGGTCGGGATCGGATTTGGTGTCGCCGTGAAGGTGACTCCATTGTTCGCAGCGGCTGCGGCGGAGGACGTCGTAAAGCTGCCGTTTACGCCGTTGGGGAAGAAGCCGCCAGAAGTTGCGTTTGCGGCGCCGCCGTAGGCGAGGTACAGCACCTCTTGCGGCGTGCGAGTTTCCGTCAGGGCATTGCTGTCGGTGGAGAAGAATTGGGAGCCGGATGGGGGCGGCAGGATATCCACGGAATCCAGAGGGGGAGCGGTCGAAATTCCGTAGGCATCGATCAACAGACGGATGTTGCCAGAATGCTCAGCCTCTGTCGCCAGAATGCGCGCGGCGTAACCAAGAATCGAATTGGTCTGAATGAGCGGAGCGGCGCCGCCGTAGGCTGTGACACCGATATCTTCGAAGATACGGGCGAGTTTCAAAAAATCGTTCTGATTGGTAAATCCAAATCCCAGCGCGTTCAGGTTGATGGCCGGCTTGGCAATCGGCATTCCACCCAAACCCGTAATCGCGCCCTGCAGGAGCGAAACGTGAGCCCGCTCGTCGGTGGCAAGCTCCTCTGCTACGTTTCTAACGGTGTTATCCGTGATTGACCACGTAATCGCACTGCCGCCAGTCGTCGCGCCGGCAGTTCCCGTCCCGGTGATGGACACACCTAACTGGTCAATGGTCATTCCGGTGGTGGCGACCGTATAAAACTCCGCCTCAAGATATTCAAGATTTAAGGCGAAATTCAGAATTGCAATATCGTTGTCAGCAGATGAGGTTTGGGCTTCAGCGACATTTGTCGCGCCGGCTGCGCCCACAACGGCACTTGCGATGCCCAGTTTCCGAACAAAATTTCTTCGGTTGGGAGATTGAGAGATTAGCTTCTCCATGAGTTTGTCAGACATTCAGTCGTCCTTTCAGCTTGCATTGAAACTTTATCAGGGCGACGGTGCGAGTACAACCCCTAATCCTTTGTTTACCCCGGCCCCTCGTCCGTAGACGATAAAAAAGCCAAATATGTACACGGTTTTAGTACTAGTACATTAGCGAGTAATGTGGTTTAGTTAGAAGCAGTTGCCGCCGTTTTCCGCGATGCCCGCGCCAGGGCTTTTGAGGTGACACGGAAACCAGTTTACGGCTCGTCGCGAGGAACACAGGGAAGTGCCGGATCGATGAAGTAGGCAGCTATTCAACAGCTAAGTTTGGCCCGGTAGACACAAAAAATGTCCGGATTCTTGGCAAATTACGCCGGAAAATAGAAATCTGACTTTTCGTTCTTTTTGCGACATATTTCGGTCCAAAAATTGAGGGCCCTCCCGAGCAGAATTGAGGAGGGAGACGACGCTGTTTAGGAAGGCGAGCCACTGAAATGTCACGCCGCCCAGTACAGTTCTATCTGTTGACAGCCAACAGAACGAGAGTACACTTGTTGATAGACAACAGGAACAAGAAAGTAGCATTCGGACGGAATAATGGCAACCGCGATTCGACAGCGTGAGGATATTCGATGAGAGCTTTAGCGCCGTGGATCGCTCGATTCCGCTCTATTGCGGGTCAAAACCGGGCGGGCCGTCTCGAGGAAGAGCTCAATCATCATCTCGAGCTGCTCACCGGCGATTACATACGGTGCGGTATGCCCGAGGATGAGGCGCGCTACGCAGCGAGGCGTCAGGTGGGTAATGTCACGTCCGTACAACAGACGTACCGAGAGCAAAGTGGTATCCCGATGCTCGAGAATATTTGGCGCGATTTCAAGTTCGCTTTGCGCACATTGGGGCGAACACCGTCCTATAGCATCTCCTGCACGGCGACGCTGGCGGTCGGGCTGGGTTCGATGATAACCGTTCTATGCGTTGTGTCGGCGGTTATTTGGAAACCACTGCCGTACCCTAGTCCAAGCCGTTTGGTTGCCATTCAAGAGCTAGACCCACGCAGTGGCACGTGGACCTTTTCCGAACCGGACTTTCTGAACCTGCAGGAGCAATCCCGATCGCTTTCCGCCGTCGCCGCATTTCGGAGCGGATCTTCCGCATTGACAGGAGCGGGCGATCCGGAGACCATCCGTTCCGCCGCCGTTACGCCGTCGACGTTTGCCCTGTTCGGTATCAGGCCGATGCTGGGACACGTGTTTCAAGAATCGCAAAAGGAGGTTGTGATCAGCCGCGGTCTGTGGAAGCGAAAGTGGCAAATGAACCCCGGCATTATTGGCAAAGCGATTGCACTCGATGGAGAGAATTACACCATTGCCGGAGTTGCCGAGCTTCCCGCTGATCTGATCCCGGGCTCGGAGCTGCTTCTGCCTCTCTTGCCGGTAGCCACTGAATCGCGGACGGCGCACGAGATCGAGGCGGTTGGCCGATTGCGGGAGGGCGTGGAGATCGGGCAAGCGCGCGCCGAGCTCCGTATGATTGCAAGCTCCATTGCGCGTGAGAATCCGCGGACGAATTCCGGATGGAGCATGCAAATTACACCGCTTTCCGCTTACATAATGGGTCCACACACGGGGCGGACCATTTGGATGATCTTCGCCGCAGTCGCGCTGTTGTGGATGCTGGCATGCGCGAATGTGGCTGGATTACAGGTTGCGAGAAGCATCAGCCGGCGGCACGAGATGAGCACACGCTCAATCCTTGGGGCCAGCACGATGAGGCTGGTGGGACAGGCTCTCATCGAGAGTCTTGTTCTGGCTATGTCCGGTTCGATTTTGGGCCTGCTGGGCGCCGAATATGCCGTCGCGATCATTCGGGACTTGGGCGCAAAATTCTTGCCGCGTTTAGCGGATGTCCAGATCGATGTCAAAACGATCTGCATCGCGTTGGGTTGCGTACTCGTGTCGATTCTGTTGTGCGCAGTCTTTGCCGGCTCCCCAAGCACCTTTCAAGGCGGACGTAAACTTGCGAGGCGCGATCGAGGGCGGGACGTGCTGATCGTGGCGCAGGTGGCTCTGGCGAGTGTGTTAGTGTTGGGCGCCAGCCTGCTTCTCCATAGTTTCATGCGCCTGGAAGCGGTCGATCCCGGGTTTAATCCGGAACGGATTCTGGCGGTTCATGTGAGTCTTCCGGGCGCGGACCAGGACAGCTCGCGGCGAGTGACATTCTTTCGCAATGTAGAACAAAGCCTCGCTCGCTTACCGGAGGTGGAATCGGTGGGCGCCACCAACATTTCTCCTTTCAGCGGCGAGGGAACTGCGAACCGCTTTCGGTTTGAAGGAGAATCCACCGCTGCGGACTACCGCTCCGCGGCCTGGCGAGCGGTCACGCCCGGTTTCTTTAGCACGCTGGGCCTGCCTTTGAAGCACGGCCGATTCTTCACAGATCGGGACTCGGCGGGATCGCTCGAAGTCGTGATCCTCAGCGAATCCATGGCTCGCAGATTCTGGCCGAATCAAGATCCGGTTGGAAAGCGGCTCCTGTGGGGAAGGTCCGGTAGCCCAAAGACGATTGTGGGTGTGGTTGGTGATTTGCGGGATTTAGCCGTCGATGCTCCTCCTGAGCCCACCATGTTTCGTCCATTCGCCCAACTGTCCGATGCACCGATGTCGCTACTGATCCGATCGAAGGGCGATCCGCTGGCCGCGACCCGGGATGTTCGGCGGGACGTCTGGACTGTCGATCGAAATGCGGCGCTGGAGTTTCAGCCCATACACGACGCCATGTCGGATTCCATCCTGCGACCACGCGTCAGCCTGGTGGCATTTGGAGCATTTGCGCTGATAGCGCTGGTCATTGCAGCGTTTGGTCTCTACGGATTGATCAGTTACCGCGTCAATCAACGTGAGCAGGAAATCGGCGTTCGTCTTGCTTTGGGGTGCCCTGCGAGTTTGGTGCGTTGGAGTGTGCAGAAGCGTTGCTTGCTGCTGGTGAGTGCAGGACTGGGCATTGGCCTGCCCGTGGCATACGCTGTATCCACGCTGATGAGTTCTCTGCTTTATAAAACGCCACCGACAGAGGGGATCGCTTACGTCATGATGCTGCTGGTTTTCGGCGTCATCGCCCTTGCGGCGAGTTATGGGCCGGCGCAGCGGGCTTCGCGGATGGACCCATACGCTGCAATCCGCCACGAGTAGAGAACCGGGCGCGCTTGGCAAGGACTACCAACTTTCCGGATAGCCATTTTCCTGGGGGATTTAAGGCTTTCGGGATGGTAGATTAGAGGGACGGTGAGGTGCGAGAGCGGTTGAATCGGGCGGTCTCGAAAACCGTTGAACCTTCACGGGTTCCGTGGGTTCGAATCCCACCCTCACCGCCACTGCATTCTCAACAACTTTCAAAGGTGCGTGCCTGTGACGCTCTATCGCCGCCACCGAAACGGCTGCGAAGCATCAGGGCCGGAGGGCTCATTCACCGGCGAATTTGAAGCGAGCAGGCGAGGGGCGACGCGATGCTCCTGCGTCATCCATGCCTCAGGAACGCTTGCGAGTAGATTCAACCGCAGGCAGACGGGGAAGTTCCGCTGGTACAAGGCGCGCACCATCGCAGCACAGGGGGCAGAGGCGGGCATCCACTAGACTGACCGGGAAAATACGACGCGCGCCATAATGTTTGATAGGCACGTCATGATCGTCACCGTTGAGATTCCCGATAGCGTTGCACATGCGCTTGCCCCGAGCGGCGACGTTTCCCGCGCCGTACTGGAAGCTACGGCCTTAGAAGGCTATCGCCAGCAGCGGCTCAACGAATCGCAGATCAGGCGAATGCTCGGATTTGAAACACGGATGGAGGTTCATGGGTTCCTGAAGGAACACAATGCCTACATGCCTTACACGATGGCAGACGTAAAGAGCGATACCGCGGTCGCCTTGGATAGCGCCCGCAAGGCCCAACTTGAGCGAGAGGATGCAAGCATCCGACCTGCCGGATGATTGTTGTCGCCGATACCAGCCCCATCAATTATCTGGTTCTCATTGGCGAGATAGAGCTACTATCTAAGCTCTATCTCAATATCCTGATCCCTCCGGCAGTAGCCGAGGAGTTGAAACGGCCCAAGGCTCTAATAGCCGTGCAGCGCTGGATGGCAAGCGCACCTGCGTGGCTGAATATCGTGAGCCCCATCGGACAGCCCGATGCTGACCTTATTGATGCAGAGCTTGATGACGGAGAGCGCGACGCGCTTCTTCTTGCACAGGAGGTAAACGCTGACCAGATCATCATTGACGATATGGGCGGAAGACTCGAAGCGAAGCGTCGGCACTTTCAGGTGACGGGAACGCTCGGAGTACTTGAAGCAGCTTCAAAAGAAGGGCTTGTCGAGCTTTCCGGCGCGTTATTGCGACTGCGTCAAACGAACTTCCATGTCTCTCGGGAACTCATTGACCAGCTTTTGAAGGACAGTAGCAGTTAGCCGCTGCGCTTAACAGGTGCATCCCGTGAGCTCAATAGTTGCTTTTACTGTGAGGGGCTTATCGCCCCCTCGTACTTCGCCCGAGAATCATATCGTAAAGAATATTTCTGGCATGTTCACCCTCAAGCTGCTCGCGACAGTTACCAACTGCCGCGAGCCTCTTGTGACAGGACGCTAGCTCCTGTTCTAGTGGCCGTGAGAATCGTGGCCGCGGGGTGCTTCATGGCCGTGTGAGTCATGCATTGCTTGGCCGTGAAATTGGGCCCGGTGCGCTGACGCATGCTCCCCTCTTGCGGGCAGTGGGCCATGGTAGCCCTTGCGATAGTCGTAATGATGATCGACGTGTCCGTAGAAATGTTCCGGTCCGTGAAACCAAGGCCCAGCGCCAATAAAGACACCGTCCGTGAACCATTCCGGGCCATAGTATCCATCTGGAGCGCAGTTATACGGTGGAACTTCGTAGTACCCGTAAGGGCAAACGGGGGCTGCTCCTATGGAGACCGAAACCTGCGCGGACGCACGATGGCCCATTGCGAAAAAAAGACCAGTGGCGATCGTCAAAAGGCCAAGGCGTCTTAGTGTAAGCATAATTTCTCCTCTAATCTTGTAAGACTGCGCGCAGACAGGTCCTGTTTCAAACGGCCTTTCTGTAGGTAATTGAACATAACTATGTTCAAGCTATTCTCAGAATTCTGTGTCGGATCGGAGTTGTCGTGCCAGGCCGGCACCGTCATCGAGTTACCGCTAAGCCGGGCTCGTACCGCCACGCCGTCTGAATGGTCGCCCGATCGGAAAATCGCGTATCGGTGTAATCTTCGAACGGGATTCTCTTAGTCAATATGCCGGTCTCAATCATCATGTCGCGGACCAGATCGAAATCGGCTTTGCGCGGCGCGAGCGGGCTATACATGACTCGATCCATGGGATGTGTGAGTGCCCAGCGCAGTAATGCCGGTCGTTGGTGGTAATAGAAACGGCCCACGAAATCCGCTGCGTCTTCGCGATGCGGCTTGCTCTTATCCAGCCAGAGACCCGAGCGGGCGATGCCATCGACCAGCACCTGCACAACGTCCGGGCGGCTATCGATCAAGTCCTGACGAACGATCAGAATGCACGACATGTAATCGGGCCAATACTCGCGCGCCTGGAAAAGAACTCGGCCATACCCAGCGAGCTCTGCCTGTGAGGGGAAGGGTTCGCCCATTGCAAAGGCATCGATGGCTCCGGCAGCCAATGCTCCCGAAACATCGGGGGGCGCCATTTCGACCATCTTGATTTCACCCGGCTGAATGCCCCAAATTTTCATGGCACGAAAAAGCATTAAGCGCTCATCCGAAAACCGCGTCGGTATAGCAACTGTACGGCCGCGCATGTCGGCGAACGTTTTGATCGGCCCATCCTTTCGCACAACAACCGCACTTCCGTAGCGGTGGCCAAGATAGACGACTTTGATGGGCACTCCCTGAGCTTTCAATGCAATCGCCATAGGAGCGACGATAAACGCGGCTTGAACCTTATTCGAGATGAGCGCCTCCTTCATTTCCGGAAAGCCTTGAAACATGCGAGGCAGAAACATTTCGCCGCTCAGTGAAAATTTTGAGATGTAGTCTGTCACCGGACACGTAAGTTGGCAGGTGACTGGAATATAGGCGACCGTAATCTTTCGTAGTGCGGGCGGACGATAGTCGTTGAGAACGGCGGCCCAATTGACGTTCATGTATGCATGCAACGCCGAGATCAGCAGCACCCATCCGAGCACGATGAAGAGCACTTTGTTTTTAGTTTGCACGCCGAAATCCCCATCGCACAGATTTGAGTTGTTCCAATTTACGGAAACAGAGGTCCATCGCAAGTCCGATGACGCCGATTAACAGAATGGCTGCGACAACAAGGTCATAACGCTTTCCGGCATTTCGCGAATCGATCACCAGATATCCGAGGCCCGAATTAACAGCGATCATTTCGGCGGCAACAACTACAAGCCAAGCGATGCCAAAGGCGATACGCAACCCCACCAGAATTTGGGGAAGAGCGGCCGGGAACACGACTTTGGCGAGAAGTTGCGGAGGTGTCAGCCCAAAGTTGCGGCCAGCGTGCCTAAACATGGACGGGACGCTGGATACGCTGTTCACACAAGTCAGTACGATGGGGAAAAATGCGCCAAGAAAGATGAGGAAGATCGCGGCCTGATCGCCAACGCCGAAGAAGATGATGGCGAGCGGAATCCAAGCGATGGGGCTGATGGGCCGGAGTAATTGCAACACTGGATTCACAATCTGGTTCGTCGCCGGATACCAGCCGAGCGTCAGTCCCAGCGGAATTCCGATAGCCGCAGCAGCTCCAAACCCGAAGACTACGCGGCGTAGCGAATCGCCGATGTACCCCCACAAAAGACCTTTTCGGATCAATTCAGCCATTCCCTTCTCCACGTCTAGCGGCGAAGGGAACACTTTTGTGTTTGACCAGACCACCAGCGAATGCCAAAGCAACAAGAAAGCCGCCGACGCAAGGATCGGCCAAAACACTCTTTCCCACTTTGCAGGTTCCCGCGACGGCTTCATATCCGATGTGCCAAGCCGATCTGTTGGAAGATGCCGTCACGAAGCTTGAGATAACGCGCAGAGCTAATGTCGCGCGGATGCGGAATATCGATGTTGACGACTTGTTGAATTTTCGCCGGACGAGCGCTCATGACTGCCACACGATCAGCCAGTTGGACCGCCTCGTCGATATCGTGCGTTACGAAGATAATGGTTTTGCGTTCGGCCTCCCAGATACGAAGCAGTTCGCCGCGCATGACCAGGCGGGTAATCGAATCAAGGGCGCCGAATGGTTCATCGAGGAAGAGCATATCGGGATTTACGGCGAGAGCGCGAGCAACTTCAAGCCGCTGTTTCATGCCTCCCGAAAGTTCCATGGGGTAGGCCTTCTCGAAGCCGCCAAGGCCAACCATTTTGATGTAGTGCGCGATGCGGCGATCACGCTCGTCTCGCGGTAGCTTGAAGAGGCCGAACCCGATGTTTCCTTCAACCGTGAGCCACGGAAAGACGCCACGCTCCTGAAAAACGAAGATGCGCCGGGGGTCCGGACCGCGCACAATTTCGCCATCGATTTTTACTTCGCCGCTGGTAGGCGATAGGAAACCCGCGAGTAGATTTAAGAGCGTGGACTTGCC
>JBARMQ010000402.1:0-1982 GCA_049802535.1 Bryobacteraceae bacterium
CTCATCAAGCGACCCACGAGCAGTTACGTAAGAGACACCACGGTCCGCCAGTTGGGTCTCGTACCATAGGTGCTGTTGCTGCCGGAAGGCTTCACCACGGCGGGTTCCGTCTTGCACGAATGGGAGATCGGGGATTTTATGGCTCCCCAGGACGGATTCGAAATCATATAGAAAAGGTCGGGAATTTCAGCGGTTTCGTGACCATGCCTCGTGCCGATACCCCCAAACATGCCCCCGCCGATGACCGGCTGTGTCGGGATATTCCCGGTATTTCTTGGAAACGCGCCAAGACCTGCAGAGGCGACGCGCGCATCAAGGCACGGCTCTTGGTAGCGCAGCGCTTTTGACGAATCCCGTACGTACCGCGAATTCGCCATTCTAATCTGTTGTTTGCATCTATTATATCGATTTTGATATAATTCAGTCAGTGGCTAGATCTGCGTCCAAACCGGTAACGTTCGTCGGATCTTCCTTGGATGATCTGCGCGCTTTTCCGCAAAGCGCTCGGCGTGAGACGGGCTTTCAATTGGACAAGATACAGAACGGAGAGGAGGCGGATTCGTGGAAGCCGATGCCGACGGTGGGCAGTGGCGTACAAGAGATTCGCGTTCGGGAAGAGTCGGGCGCATACCGGCTGATGTACGTGGCAAAATTTCCCGAAGCAGTCTATGTGCTGCACGCATTTCAAAAGAAGACGCGGGCGACCACACGCCAGGATCTGGCGTTGGCCAAGGAGCGGTATCAAGAAGTTCTGACGATGAGGAAATCTAAATGAAAACCTTTGCCAGCGTGTGGGACGCTATTGAAGATTCTGAAGGTGCGGCGACCAGTATGAAAGCCCGGGCGCAACTGATGCACGCGCTGCAGAAGGCAGTTACGACCTGGAACGTATCGCAGAAGGTCGCCGCCGACCGACTGCGAGTTACTCAGCCGCGGCTGAACGATCTGTTGCGCGGTAAGATCGACAAGTTTAGTTTGGATGCGTTGTTTGATCTCGCGGGCCGCGCCGGGCTGAAGGTTTCGATTGCTCTTCGAAGAGCGGCCTAACAGCCACGAGCTAAATGATTCGCGCGACGATGGTTTTATCGCTGCTGTCTGCCAACATGAGATTTCGATGCAGTGGATGCTTGGATCTGAATGACCGGCAACGGGCTGAGCATCAGGCGCTGCCGGCCAAGACCGGGCGCTCGACTTCGCGCCAACCAGACAAAGGAGGATGCACAAAATGACCGATGCAGACCCGCCACCGCGCATGCCGCCTATTCGTCAGGAGGAATTGAACAATGAAATGACTGCATTTTTGCAAAAATGGACTGGTGGCATTTTCACACAGGCTGGCAGCAACCCGGTGCTACTGACCTTCGCTCACCACCCGACACTGGCGGAGGTGTTCTCTCAGTTCAACATCCATCTACTCAGCACCAATACTCTGCCGATCCGCTTGCGACAGATCGCCATAATGCGCACCGCGTGGATCTGCAAGGCCACTTACATGTGGTCGAGCCACCTCAATACAAGCGTCCGGTGTGGCCTGCCGCCGAGCATATTTCGGCCGATCCAAGTGGGTGCGGATGATCCTTACTTCACGCAATTTGAGCGTGTTGTTATCCGTGCTACGGAAGACCTTATCAGAGACAAGAAGATCAGCGACGCTAACTGGGAGGAGCTGATGCAGGAGTGGAGTAATCAACAAATGCTTGATTTCCTGTTTACGGTGGGTGCGTACGTCACCGTTGCGGGAGTCATGCGCTCCACGGGAGTGCAGCGCAATCCGGATTTGCTAGCGCTTGCCGCCGAATACGGTGCGCCGTCGTGAAGCGGACGGGTGCATAAGGCAAGCGAGGGCTCAATCGCGTACGCGATAATAGCGTAGTAGATTCACAGGAATAGATCGCAAGTTACTGATTATACTGGCTCCCCGGGACGGATTCGAACCGCCGACCAACGGATTAACAGTCCGTCGCTCTACCACTGAGCTACCG
>JBARMQ010000403.1:0-9144 GCA_049802535.1 Bryobacteraceae bacterium
AACCAATAAACAGCAACGTCCATGGTTGTGAATGCAGCCTGTCCTTGACCTTTTTCGGCACGCTGGGCTGCCAGAACAGCGCTTCTGTTTCTTAGGACTTCTATTTGCTTCGAAACTAAGTTTGTCAAATAGTCGCTCACTGAGAAGTCAAGGCAGGCGGGAACGAACTCTGAGTGAAGGACAAAATCCTTTTTGGGACGTTGGACCTGTGCAATTCGTATTGCCGAGGAGCCTTCGAGCGATTCGTTTCCAAAGAGAATGCGGAAATTCTGCCGACCTACTTCGACGATCTTCTCTTCGTCCGTATTGTTCTCATCAACCACTTTCTGGTTTTCTGCAATATAGCGCGTCGGGGCTATCCCCGGACTTGTGGCCTTCGGATCGATGTGGGTGATGTTCTTGCCCCGTGGGCGCTCCTCCGGGATAGCTAGAAACACGTCGAGCGTGCCTTTGCTCTGCGAGTAAGCTTCTTCCACTGGCCTGCCTGCGGGCGCTTCATCTCCGTTTAGTTCGAATGCCAGAGAATCTCTTAAAACACCACTGCATGCGGCGAGGACAAAATTTCCATTGCGCAGCGCGGTCTCATCTATTTCTAAAGTGACCACGCCCCAATTTGCATATAAAGAGTTGGCAAACCGAAACTGAAGGATTTGATCGAAATATCGGTCCTGCGTCTGGAAGTGCTGAGGGGTGAGGAACATCCCCCGAGTCCAGACCACGCGGCGAAAATTGTTCATGGCCGAGAGTAGACGCTATGCTACCACGCATCGGCCCGCTCCCATAGCGTTCAAAGCTAATCGGCTTGTCTGCGCGCTATGGTAGTCGGATGGGACGTTTGTAACTCGACCACATCGAAGCGGTCCTTCCCCGGCGGTTCCAGCAGTTGCTTGGCGATCTCAGGCGTGAAGACGCTCGCGTGAGTTTGCGGAGGGCGGCCAGCCATGTTCTCATGTGTTTCCCATACGGGAACGGCGATTGCTGTGCGCTACCCATTCTGGGGTGGCGTCTCACCCCTTCAGCCAGCGCGAAGCGCCCGCCGCCTCTTCTAATTCCTCCTTGATTCTAAGAACCGGACCTTTCACCTTATAACGGTTTGTTCTACCTAACACAAGCTGTCATTGAATCGAGGTTGCGGCCTTTGTGGCAGCTCATTTGTAAGCGTCTGGTGAACCGCTCTTCCGGTGAAGAGGAGTGCAGGGGCATATTTAAGGGGTGTCGACTGGCAAACCGGAGCATTGGAGCAAACTGATCGCTGAGCAGGAGGGCGGAGGGCAGAAGGTTGGGCCGTTCTGCCGCGAGCGGGAGATTACGGAAGCTTCGTTTTACTATTGGCGAAAACGGCTGCGGAGACGAGAGTCAGTGCAATTTGCGCTGCTCGAAACAAGGCCGACAGATACCGGCGGCTTGGCTTCGGCATTCGAACTGGTGCTAAGCAGCGGTGAGCGGCTGCGGATCGGCAACAAAGCAGATGCGGCCACGTTGCGGATGGTGCTGGAGGTCGTGCGGGGATGATACACCTGGCCGCCAGCGTGCGGGTGTATCTGTGTTTGAGCCCGTGTGACATGCGGCGCAGTTTCGACGGTCTGCATGCTCTGGTGAGAGATCATCTCCAGTTGGATGCTTTCTCCGGGCATCTTTACCTTTTCGCCAACATGAGACGAGACCGGCTCAAACTTTTATATTGGGACCGAAGCGGATTTGCAATTTGGGCAAAACGCCTTGAGGCCGGCACGTTCGCAATCCCCTCAGGAGAACCTGGTGCAAAGCGGTTTGAAATCACGGTGGAAGAACTGGGCGCGCTGCTGAGCGGTATAAATCTGGAGCAGGCAAAGCGACGCAAGCGATACCGCCGGAGAGCGGCGTAAAAAACATTCCCAAGTGTGTTTGTTTGGGCTTGGAAATGCCTCCGCTTGGGTTATTCTGTATTCACGCACGTGCCTCTAATTGACCCAAACGCGCTGCCGAAAGATATCAACGTGTTGCATAAGATGGTCGTCGATCTTTGTGCGCAACTCCAGCACGAGAGTTCGGAAAAAGACAAGTTCCGGAGCCTGTTGCGTGAACTGCTCGAGGCGCAACGCACGCGGAAAAGCGAGCAACTCTCGAAAGAGCAACTGGCATTATTCGAATCGCTCTGGAAGGCCAGCGATTCGGAAGAGGAAGAATCCGATTCCGCGTCTGAAGAGCAGCAGGACAAGCCGGGCCAGCAGCAAACGACAAAGCGCACAGGACGGCAGCCGCTAGCCAGGAATGTGATTCGGGAACGCATCGTGCATGATCTGGCCGAGGCCGAAAAGCACTGCGGTTGTTGCGGCAAGGACCTGCGGTTCATTGAGGAAGAAACCAGCGAACGCTATGAATTCATTCCCGCCTCGATCAAGGTAATCGAGGATGTGCGGTTGAAGTACGCCTGCGATTGCACGGTGAAGACCGCAGATAAGCCCGCGCAGCCGATCGAGAAGAGCACGGCCGGGGCGAGCATGCTGGCGCATGTGATCGTCAGCAAATTTGCCGACCATCCACCGTTGCACCGTCAGGAAAAGATGTTCGAACGACACGGCATCCGGCTCTCGCGGAAGACAATGGGTGGATGGTTACCCGCGGTGGCCGACCTGTTCAATCCTCTTTTTCAAACGGCGAAGGAAATTCTATTTGAATCCAAAGTGATTGGAACCGACGATACCGGTGTGAAAGTGCTGGATCGGAAGTTGCCTTTTGCGCGGACCGGACGGATTTGGCCGTACTTGGGAGATGCCCACCATCCGGTGGTTCTGCTCGACTACACACCCACGCGAGGTCGTGCCGGGCCGGCGAAGTTTCTGGACGGGTTTAAGGGATATCTGCAAGCCGACGCTTATTGCGTGTACGACGCCTTTTTCAAAGGCGCGCGCGGTCTGACCGAAGTGGCTTGTATGATGCACGCGCGTCGGTACTTTTTCAAAGCGCTCGATTCGGACCAGCAGCGAATGGGGCGGGCACTCCATCTGATCGCGTGCCTGTATGCAGTGGAGGATCGCGCCAAGGGGTTAAGCGCCGGGGAGCGGCTGGCGTTACGCAATCGGCTCTCAGCGCCGGTGATGGCGAAGCTGAACAGATACTTGCTCGAGATCCAGCACGAGGTCTTGCCGAAAAGCCCGGCGGGAAAAGCGGTGCGGTATGCGCGCAATCAGTGGGAGGCGTTGTCACGATTTCTGGAGGATGGAGATCTGGAGATCGATAACGGAGCGACCGAGCGGGCCAATCGCGATGTTGCCATTGGACGGAATAACTGGACGTTCTTTGGAAGCGACAATGGCGGTAAGACGGCCGCCATTTTGATGAGCTTCATCGCAATGTGTAAGCGTTGTGGTGTCGAGCCATTCGCCTGGTTCCGCGATGTATTGTCGCGCATTGCCACACATCCCGTGCATCGGCTCTCTGAATTACTCCCGCATCACTGGAAACCTTTCGAGAGTCCCGCCCACGCCTAACATCACCCTCCGGGCCATGCAAGGCGGTTCACCAGACGCTTACGAGCAGCTCGACCACTTCGAACCGGTCCTCCCGCGCCGACTCCAGCAGTTGCTTAGCGATCTCCGACGTGGATACGCTCTCGCCCTTCCTAAGCGCAGTCAGCTTCCGGATATCCTCCAGCCGCTTGCGCAAGGCTTCGCTGATCCGGAGGGAAAGGGTCTGGGTCTGCTGCAAACCTTCCATGTACGACAGCTTAATCCATGTATGTCATACATGCAATCGGTCGTACTTTTGAGGCGGATTTGGTTGTTTGTGGATGGTTCCTATATAGGAACTGCCGAACGCGAGAGGCCCTGTTTTCAGATGGTTCCCATATGGGAACCAGGGTTCCTATACAGTTCCCATTCTGGGGTGGCGTGTCACCCCTTCAGCCGGCGCGCAGCGCCGTTTCCTGCTCAGTCTTTAGTGCGATCCCTCATCAGCGGCGGAGGTTGTGATATTCCAGGCAACGACTTCCAGAAAAGCATCTTGCAGGGGAACGACAAAATGCCTGGCTTCGTTCATGAATGTTGCAGACTCATCTACTTTCGATAGATTCGTCGTCAATTCGTCTATCCAATCAGACTGTAGTACCTCCAGGACTGTGCCGCGAAGGATCTTCACCTCACCCGGCGGGATGTAACAGTCAGACGTCGTGATCCGAACTGCCTGATAAGGAACGAAAACTAAATTGAACCGCTTCTCTCTTTCGTCATCTACTGCCGCAATGACTCGTGAACCCTGTACTCTAATCGACGCCAATGGTGTCGTATGAAGCCGAGGAATATCTGGAACTGGCACAGCCGTCATGAAACTCATTGCCCCCTTATTCGAATCGTGTCCCCACCAAGTCGTCCTGCACTGAACTTGTACGCGTCTTCTGCCGCTTCAATTTCAGCGGGGGTCGCCATGCGAGTTGGAATTCTGACGCCGGCCCGACGGAAAGCTTCCAAACGACGATTGTCAATCGAGATTAGTTGCCCTTCTCGTTCTACTAACCGAATGGGTTTGATACTGTCCGGATTGATGCCGCCTTCAAGTCCAGCAGCATGCTTCTTCAACCCAGCCGCCAAATCATCAATTGTTCCGAACTTTGGATTTTGGAAATCTGGCAAGATTGAATCCTGCGAAAAACGGATCGTATTCGGGTCTTTCAGGCACGCCTGCAACCCCAGTGGGTCAACCCAAGACAAAGGATTGTGAACGTATCCGTACGTCCTCGTGCTGCCGTCTAACCCAATCGGATCTGGGCTCAGGTACTGTCCAATCTCCGGGTCGTAGTAGCGGTGGAAATTGTAATGCAGACCGCTCTCTGCGTCAAGCCACTGACCTGGGAAACACCCTAACGAGTCAGTCTTCTCCGCAACCTGTTCTTCGATCTCACCCCAGACACTCGAACGGGCTGACCATGCCAAATCGCCACGTGTGGAGACGAGTTCGCGAGGAGTGCCGATTTGGTCTAACACACACGAATAAACTTTGCGGTCGGCTTGCTTCAGGAGTTGGCGAAAGGTGCCCGGTTCATATGCCCATTGCGATGCTCTGCCGTGGCTCGGCAGTTTCTCGGCAAGAACAGCGCCATCCCACAGGAAGTCTTCGCTCCCCGTCTCGCCGCGTTTGCCAATCCTTCGACCGAAAGGATCGTAGTCGTAGAGCCATCGCTCTCCCTTTGGATTCTGCAACGAACGAAGCCTTCCTTCGGATGTCCAGGCGTATGTCCATTGATCATCCCCCTGCCGCTTTTCAATGACGCGGCCGTCACCGTCGTAGACGTACTGCGTCTCAGCCAAGCGCTCGAGCTTGCCGCCTTTGCTGTGATATCGAAGTGTTAGCTTCGCCGAGCCGCTGCTGCCAACATCCGATAAAGCAGAAATCTTTCGAGAGCTCTCAATATTGCCTGCCGGATCGTAGGCGAATTCCTCACTGGAACCACGTTCCTTCAGGGCCGCAAGAATGCGGTCGTCTTCATCGAACCGGAATACGCTCTTACCCCACCGGCCATCCACGATCTCAATCGGGTTGTCGTTTTCGTCGTATCGATAACTTCGCTCAACGACCGTGGTCTGCGAACCGCTATACAAGGGAGCAGAACTCGCCACTTGGGACGTAAGACGATGTAGGGAGTCATACCCCTGCCGTAGGAGAAAGCCACCGCGCGTTCGGCGTTCGACTTCCCGTCCGGCAGCATCGCGGCGAAACCGTAACGCCTCAGATCCGGGTAACTCCAGGCTCGAAAGCAGGCCGTTGTCGTCATAAGCACAATGGAGTTCGTTGCCGCTGCTTGTTAATCGTTTGGTACGAAGCCCGCGTTCATCGTATTCCGAGAGAACAAAACGATCACCTTGGGATTCCTTAATGACCCGTCCATATTCGTCACGATCGAAGGCTACCGCAATCGAGCTGTTTGTCGCCTTGCTGATTCGTCCTAGTGGGTCATACTCGAACGATGTTTTTGATCCGTCGTCGCAGACTTTCCGCACGAGTTGGCCAGCCGCATCTCGCTCGAAGCTGATCTTCTCGCCGAGGCCATTCCAACGCGCGAGACATAAGCCAGATGGATCATATTCGAACCGTTGTTTCCGGCCCGAAAAGTCTTGCTCCAGGAGGACTTGGCCTGCGGAATTATACTCGTATCGGTAGAGTTCATGCAACTCGTTTTCAACCGTCGATAGACGCATTTCGGTGTCATAAGCGAGACGGATGGTGCGGCCGGATGGCTTACGAACTTCAGTGAGTAAATCGAAGAAGCCGTAGCTATAGGAATAGGAACTGCCTTTGGGCGAAATGCGCCGAGTCAGATTGCCCTCCGCGTCGTATTCAAATCGGATTGCGGAGCCGGTCGGCAGGGTGACCGTGTCTAATTTCCCGAGAGCGTTATAGCGGAACCGAGTTCTATTCTTGAGCCGGTCGACCTCCTCCACAATCCGACCCAGCGCATCTCGCCGATAAGTTGTTGGGTGCCCCAGCCAATCCGTAAACCAGGTGGTCAATCCTAATCCATCGTGGGCGAATCGGCGGCTCTTACCGGCAGGGTCGATAAGCCGGGTTAGGTCGCCCCGCTGATCACGTTCGTAGCGCCAGGCGGTGCGGCGTGCCAATCCAGCTTCTGTGAGGTTGCCACGCTGATCATAGCCTCTGACCCAAGCATGACCGGCAGGATCCACAATCTTCGTCGGCAAGGCGAGTTCGTTGTACGTGATGCGCGTTGTGCGCCCGAGGCCATCCTTGGTTGAAAGGAGATTGCCGTCCTGATCGTATTCGTTGGAAACAGTGCGTCCGCTCGGATCTGTTTCCTGCAGCTTGTTCGAGCGTTCGTCCCAGGATGTCTTTGTTATTCCGCCCGCCGGGTTGATTTCGTTTGTGATTTGCAGACGTTCGTTGTAAAGGAAGGTAGTGACGTCGCCAAGGGAATCGGTTACCCAAGTTGTGCGAAGGGCAGAATCGTAGGCCAATTGGCCTCCGTAAGCGCCATTCGGCCCGATGCCCTTGATACAGCGACCCTGCGCATCGTACTGATACTCGTACCAACTCCTCTCACGATCCTGCCAACGTGTAATTCTGGAGTGGGAATCGTAAGAAAAACGGAAGGGCAGGCTGCTTCCGTCGATCACTGAAACAAGCCGACCTCCTTCGTCATATTCATAGCGAATGAGTTCAATTTGCCTACTGTCAGAATCAATCAGGCTGACGCGATGGATCTGAGTTGGAGTGCCCTGAATCGCGAGAACATAGCCGCCGCTGTGAGTTACTCGCCGGAGCGCACCACTAGCATCGTAATCGAAGTGAATGCGGTATCCATTCCGATCCTCAATTTCGCTGAGTAGATGCTGTTCAGCGGATCGAAACGCAAAGCGGAGAATCTGAAGTTGCTCGTTTCGGATCTCCAGACCGGCAGGCGTTTGGCGCAAGCGGAGCTTATTCACCAGTCGATTCCGTGTCCACTCTCCACCTTGAATCTCAAAAGCGATGGTGCGTCCGTCAGCGGTGAAATAGGTGGCCGTATTCCCACGCGTCTCGATCCACTGGCCCCAAGTACTGCGCCATTTTGGCCCAAAGCAACTGCTCTCGGCGAGGCCGGAGGCGTAGCACCGTCGTAGGACAAGAGGCAGCGCGCCAGGCAATTCGAAGTCGGTTTTCGCGAAGATTACCTCGCCAGTTACAGGGTCAATGGGGTCTCTACAAGGGGGAATCTCTTCGATCGAACGGAGGCCTTTGAAAGCAGTCACGAGCGTCGCAATTCCAAAAGCGCCTTGAAGAGTATCGGCCCACCCGGGACCGATCGCATTCCCGACCACTCCTAAGGCAGCGTTTAGAGCAAAGAACCCGACGACCCCGACGCCCAACTCCAGCACCGCGACCACGCCGCCCGCCGCTCCGACCAGGATGCCCACGCCAATGAGAGATGCTAATGCGACCTTGCCAAGGATGTCGGCGAGGACGGCTTCGCTGTCGTGGATTTCAAGCACCTGCTTCGTGGCGCCGCCAATGCGGACTGTGGGCTCCCCGTGTTGGATATCGGATCCACAGACCAGCTTGTCTCCTTTTCGCGCTGCAAGGAGGCCGTTGATCCGGACAGTTGAACTGCCTTGCGCGATCAGAGCTTTGGGCATTGGCAGATGATTGATCAGGCCGCTGCAGGCAGCCCCGTCCGCCTGGGCACGCGCGGAAAACAAGCCGCCGACCCTGACGTTGAAGGATGTCGAAGGAATAATGGCGCCTGTCGTTACGCCGCCTGCCCCGAGGATGGTGCTTAGCCCATGCACAAGTTGGCCGCCGGCCAGACCGCCGCCTGCAGTGACTCCCACGGCACTTACAGCGGCGATGGCAAGGGCCAGCGCCCCTCCGCCGGTAGCGACCGTGGCAGCGATCAGAGCGACGCCTACCGCAGCGCCCAGCAGCATGCCTCCGATCATCCCGAGAATGCCCAGACCATGCTCGATGGGATCAGTGAGGCGGGCGGCTTCGGCAGCTGACAATGCAGTTCTCCTTTAGGTCCGAAGCCGGAAACGGTCGAACATGTGTCGAAACACAGGGGCGTACTCTGCGAATTTCGGATCTGGCGCGGTGCCGGTTAGCGTCAGAGCAGTGCCGGTTTTTAGCAGAAGAATCGTTTGTTCCTGGCGCACCGTAGTCCCATCCGGGGATCTCCATCTGAATTCCAACTGCTGCCCAGCCAGATCGTTCATTTTCACTTGATCCCGCCGGATCAATTCGAAGCGGGGGCATACTTTGGCCAAATCAACCAGTTGCTTGTCGACATATAGGCCGAGAGAAGATTCCTGGCCAGCGAACTTATCGCGTGTGACGGCAAAACTGGCCTCGGGCTTCTTGGCCCCGGCAGGGAACGACAAAGCGATGACGGAACGGTCTTCCCACCCGGCCGGGATCTCGAACTCACCGTCATTGAATCGGAAGGTTGGAGGTTGGACGTTTTCGGGAGGTGGCTGGGAGATTAAGGTCATCAACTTGGATCCTCAGGGATGGTGGGGGTGAGACCGCTCAGACTCGTGTTCGCCGCAGAGTGTCCGCAATTCAGATCGACCATCGTACCTTCGACGTATACTCCTGCGCTACTGATGTGAACATGATTCCCGCCGACCTTGATGCAGATCTCTTCATCGGCCTCAAGGATGATTCGGCTTGCCTTAAGAT
>JBARMQ010000404.1:0-35021 GCA_049802535.1 Bryobacteraceae bacterium
TTTCTACATAGTTCAACGTAATGGAATTCCGGCCGTATGGCAGGTTAATCCAGAAGGGATGGTTAGGCTATTGAAACGGAAGAACAAGATTGGGTATTCCGTGGTTTCAGATGTGCCAACGACCTCCCGGGCGGAAGCGCTAACAAGACTGCGTGAACTCTTTCCCAACTGCCGTCCCGCCAAGTGAAATAGCGCTAACAACAAACTGCAGCCGCGATCGTGGATTTACGGACCGGTACATTTGGATCACTCGCAACGTTCCAGAGGTACCGGGTGGCCTATGCTCGCCAGGGCCGCCGGGTTTCGCCGAAACGCGCCGGCGGTCTCTCTGATTTGCGATGGGCTCTTTGGGTTCGTCTAAGCGCCTTCGTCCAGAATGTTCGGAACATCGATTCCCAGCGCGGTCGCAAGGTCGTGTTGGTGCTCCTGCTCTTGCGAGATAATTTTTCGAATTTGCTCAGCGAGGGCGTAGTGACCCACCGCTTCTGCCTGCTTAACGCGCTTCCGGTACGATTTGATCGTTTCGGTCTCGTTGTCGAGATCGAACTGAAGCATATCTTCCGCCTTTTCCGACAGCTTCACCTCTCTTGGGCTTGCGTTCGGCATCCCTCCCAAATAGTCGATCTGGTCGGCAATGATCAGCGCATGCTGTAACTCCTCGTGCGCGTGTTTCTTTAGCTCGCCGGCGATGCTCATCCATTGCGCACCTTTTAATGCGTTGCTGTATACGGTGTAGGCAATCATTGCCTGGTATTCGCGCGACAAGTCTTCTTGCAGTCCTTGAATCAGATCTTGTACCGCGGCACTCTTTGTTTTTGCCATCCTCATCCTTCCGATATCTCTATTCTGTGCATCTACAATTTAGCTCACTAGCGCGTTCGGCCTAGCCACCGGGATGAAGTCATCATTGCTACCAAGCCGTTATAGGATGGCATTTGTCATGAATTTCCGGAATCGATCGAACTGGGTTATCGGAATTGAGTTCCTCGGGTTGTTTGACGTAAGCCTTCACGGAGCAGCGGCTCCGGCGCTTAAGACCTCACGCATTTGCGCAGTATCGATTCAACCTTGAAGCTCAATCTAGAAGAGACATACAGTCGGGAAAATGATCATGCGCCGAAGAGATTTCGTCCTCCAAGCCTCACTTGCCGCCCATGCGTTCGGCTCCACTAAGAACGCGACTCGATCCGGGAGAGATCCAGGCGGATATTTTCCGCCAGCCGACGATCCAGGCGGTTGGCGAACGCTCACGGACTCGGCAAGCGTTCGAAGGATTGCAGGATTAGATCTGATCGCGCTCGACCGGGCGTTTGAATATACAAAGACGACGAGTCGATTTGGTGGCTTACTGGTAGCGCGGCACGGATATCTCGTCTACGAGAAATATTTTGGGCGAGCCTCCCGGGAGACTACGCCGAACATGGCCTCGTGCGGCAAGATGTTCACCAGTACCTGCTTAGGCATCGCCCTCAAGCAAAAGCCTTCTGTGCTACCGGACGGTCTCTCGCAAAAAGTCTTCACTGCGGAATATCTGCCGGAAGCATTCCCGTTGAGCGATCCGCGCAAGGCGGATATTCGGCTGGGACATTTGCTAACCATGACTTCCGGAATGGCGGACGGCAACGGCAATACTGGAATCGTTCACGGCGCTGACGTAAAGATTGAGAATCTGGCCGCTACCGATCCGACGCTTGGTCAAGACGCAAGTGCGCTCCGGACAGCTATGTGGACTAGTCCAGGCGATGGTTACTGCTATTCATCGCAAGGCGTGCATGTAGCGTCCATTATTCTTCGTCATATCGTCGGCATGGAAATGGAACAGTACATTCGCCAGCAGATTGCGACTCCGCTGCGTTTTGGAGGTTGGGGTTATGATATGCAAACGGCCAGGGGCAAAAAACTGGATCATACGCCAGGCGGGGGAGGCATCGCGCTAAGAGCGACGGATGCACTTCGTTTCGCGTATCTTCTACTCCGCAACGGTCGTTGGGGCGATCGTCAAGTCATTCCAGCCGAGTATCTCGCTCTCTGCAAAACGGCGTCCCCGTTCAATCCACACTCCCCGTTTAGTCTTCAATTCGAGATCAACCACGACCGCCATGTCGCCGGCGCTCCCGAAGACACGTTCTTCAAATCGGGCGCCGGTGGGTTTTGCATTTACGCGGTGCCGTCGCTGGATTTGGCAATTTACAAAATGTCTTCGATCGGGCTCCCGGAGGCGTCGAAATACGATCTTGGATTTTCCGGGAAAACAGAGCGCGGCGACGCATCTCGTGACGATTGGACTCCTCACTCTTTCGATCAGTTCCACGACGGTCCGATCAACGGCGATGCCGGAACGCGGAGGACGCTTGAGATGGTAATCGCCGCCGTCGGCGATTAACTTGCCATTAGAAATATTGGCTCTCTGTGACTAATACGAGACGATCCCGGCGATTGGAAAATGATGAGAGAGGGTCAAATTGGTGGCCAGGGACGGAATCGAACCGCCGACGCCAGCCTTTTCAGGGCTGCGCTCTACCGACTGAGCTACCTGGCCGTATGGGGCGAAAGATTCAGTTTATCAAAATGCCTCAGATAAGGATCCGATTTCGCCTCCGGACTATCTTATTGCAGTGTCGCGCCTTGCGCGATTTTGAAAGTTCGCCGCGTAACATCTGCCGCTTCTTCAGCGTCGTTTTAGAGCGAGGATTGCGCTGACCGGAGGCCTTTCGCGTCTTCACGTACCGGGCTGAATGTGTTCGGCCGGTTTTCCGGCAACTAACGTCACAAAAAGTGTAAAGGATCTGGGATGAATACTCCTGCCACGCTGGATGTCCAGCATCGCGAGAGCAGAACGCCGCCTATTGGCGTCGATCCAAACGGGCCGAAAGGCAAGAGCCATTGGTGGGTTTGGCTGCTGGTCTTTGCAGCGGTCGGCTACGGCGGTTATCGTCTCTACAAGGCGCAGCAAGCGACTGCGGCAGCCGCGGCAGCGCACCAGAAAGGCAACCGGCAATCCCCCCGCGTGTCCTCCATCGTGGCAACGGCGGCGTGGTCGGGCAATTTGCCAATTTATTTAACCGGGTTGGGTTCGGTCACTGCGTACAACACCGTTACCGTAAAGGCGCGTGTGGATGGCCTGCTCACCAGCATCGATTTCAAGGAGGGGCAGCTTGTGCATCAGGGCGACGTGCTGGCCACAATCGATCCTAGGCCCTATCAAGTAGCGCTCGATCAAGCCCTTGGCAATCTTGCAAAAGATGAAGCAGCGTTAAAAGACGCACAGGCGAACCTCGACCGCGACCGCGAACTATTCAAGGATCAAATCATTGCCAAACAACAATTTGATACACAAGCGGCGAGCGTAGGCGGAGCGCAGGGATCGATAGACGCCGACCAAGCAGCTATCGCCAGCGCCAAATTGAACTTATCGTTTTGCAAAATTATTTCGCCTTTGACCGGCCGGATCGGCTTGCAACAGATAAATGCCGGTAACATCGTCCACGCCGCCGATACCACCGGCATCGCCGTCGTTACGCAATTGCAGCCCATCAATGTTTTGTTCAGCCTGCCGGAACAGGATCTTCAAAAGGTCCTAAAGAAGCTTTACGCAGGCGTGAAACTTACGGCAGAAGCGTTTGATCGCAACGACACCACTAAAATCGCAACTGGCAGGCTCGAAGCTGTTGATAATGAGATCGATCAGACTACCGGAACATCCAAATTAAAGGCTGTGTTCCCCAATACGGATAACGCGCTCTTCCCGAATCAGTTCGTCAACGTCAAACTGCTCCTCGATGTGGAGCGCGGGGTCGTAATTATCCCCACAGTCGCGGTGCAGCGCGGCCCGATCGGCACCTACGTCTACCTGGTTAAGCCGGATCAGAGCGTCACCGTGAGGCCGATCACAATCGGCAACTCGCAAGGCAATAACATTGCCGTCGAAGAAGGCCTGCATGCGGGAGACCCGGTCGTGGTCGACGGCGCCGATAAACTGACCGAGGGCATGAAAGTCGAAGTACGTATGACAGACGGCACGAAAACAAACGGGAGACAGGAATGAGTCCTTCACGGCCGTTTATTCTGCGGCCGGTTGCGACTTCTCTTTTGATGGCGGGCGTTTTGCTCGCCGGTGCAATCGCCTATAAGCAGTTGCCGGTTTCCGCTTTGCCGGAGGTGGATTACCCCACAATACAGTGCCTCACCTTTTACCCCGGCGCCAGCCCAGACGTAATGGTCTCGTCGGTTACTGCGCCCTTAGAGCGTCAATTTGGACAGGTGCCAGGGCTGAAACAGATGACCTCCACCAGCTCCTACGGCGCCTCGGTGATCACTCTCCAGTTTGATCTGGACCTCAACATCGATAATGCCGAGCAGGAAATCCAGGCGTCCATCAATGCCGCCGGCACGTACCTGCCCCCCGACTTGCCGAATCCTCCGATTTACAGCAAAGTAAACCCGGCGGATGCGCCGATTTTGACGCTGGCTCTCACCTCCACAACAATGCCGTTGACCCAGGTGGAGGATCTTGCGGATACAACGCTCGCGCAAAAGATCTCTCAGTTGCCTGGCGTGGGGTTGGTAAGCATAAGCGGCGGCCAGAAGCCGGCTGTCCGCATTCGGGCCAATCCAACCGCTCTCGCCGCCTACGGCTTGAGCATGGAAGATTTGCGTAGCGCCTTGGCGGCAACGAACGTGGACCAGGCAAAAGGTAATTTCGACGGACTACGCCAAGCCTACACGATCGGCGCGAACGACCAAATTCTAACCGCCGCGGGATATAAGCCGATAATCGTTGCCTACAAAAATGGCGCTCCCGTGCGTGTTCAGGATGTCGCCGAAGTGGTCGAGGGGCCCGAGGATCTTCAGCAAGCGGCCTGGATGAACACGACACCAGCCGTGATTTTGAATATCCAGCGCCAACCCGGAGCAAATATTATTGGCGTGGTTGACCGCATCAAGGCTCTGCTGCCGCAGCTGCAGGTGTCTATTCCGGCCGCAATACAAATCGCAGTGCTTACCGACCGCACGACGACGATTCGGGCTTCGGTGGACGACGTTCAATTCGAGATGATGCTGACGGTCGCCCTGGTTGTCATGGTCATATTCCTCTTCTTACGGAATCTGGCCGCTACCATCATTCCGAGCATCGCAGTCCCGTTGTCGCTGGTTGGAACGTTCGGCGTGATGTACCTGCTGGGCTACAGCCTGAACAATCTCACCTTAATGGCGCTGACCATCTCTACCGGATTTGTTGTTGACGATGCGATCGTGATGATCGAGAACATCTCGCGGTATATGGAGCAAGGCTACAGCCCATTGCAGGCGGCCTTGCGCGGATCAGAGCAAATCGGCTTCACCATCGTGTCATTGACCATTTCGCTGATTGCCGTGTTGATTCCGTTGTTGTTCATGGGCGACATCGTGGGACGGCTGTTCCGGGAATTCGCGATCACGTTGGCGGTCACCATCCTGGTTTCAGCTTTCGTCTCCCTCACACTGACGCCTATGATGTGCGCCAAGATATTGCGGCATAAGACGGAATCGGAACAGGGCCGGCTTTATCGCGTCTCCGAGCGAGCCTTCAACTGGGTGATTGCGCAGTACGGGAGCACGCTGCGCTGGGTACTAGGGCACCAGCCGTCGACTTTGTTGGTCACTGTGGCGACCCTCGCCGCAACCGTTTGGCTTTTCATTATCGTGCCCAAAGGCTTCTTTCCCGTCCAAGATACGGGCGTAATTCTGGGTGTCTCCCAGGCGCCCCAGACGGTATCGTTCGCAAGTATGGCCCGCTTGCAGCAGAAGCTGGCCGAGGTGGTTTTGAAAGATCCAGCGGTGGAGAGTCTATCGTCTTTCATCGGCGTGGATGGGGCGAATATGACGCTAAACAGTGGCCGTATGCAGATCAATCTGAAGCCATTGAGTCAGCGCGGCCTCAGCGCTTTAGCCGTGATTCGCCGGCTGCAGCCCAAGTTGGCGGCGGTGGATGGAATCGCACTGTTCATGCAGCCTGTCCAGGACCTGACAGTGGAAGATCGCGTCAGCCGGACGCAATATCAATACACCCTGGAAGACACGGATCCAAAAGAGCTGAATCTCTGGACGGACCGGCTGGTGGATAAGCTGCGAACGTTGCCTTCATTGCGAGACTTGACGACTGACCAGGAAAATGGCGGACTCGAAACTGAGTTGGTAGTAGACCGCGATACAGCTTCGCGTTTGGGCATCTCCCTTACGGATATCGACAATACGCTGTACGATTCGTTCGGACAACGATTGGTATCCACGATGTTTACGCAGTTGAACCAATATCACGTCGTTTTGGGAGTAGCGCCGGCATTCGCCAGCAATCCGAATTCGCTAGACAACGTTTATGTACGGGCGGCGAATGGTACGGATGTGCCGATCAGCAGCTTCAGCCATCTGGAACAACTCACGGCGCCTTTGACCATTAATCATCAGGGCCAGTTTCCAGTGAACACAATTTCGTTCAACTTGCCTGCGGGCGAATCGCTCGGTACCGCGGTAAAGGAGATCAATACAGCCGAAGGTGAAATTGGCTTGCCGCTGAGCATCCATTCAAGCTTTCAGGGTACGGCCGCGGCATTCCAGAACTCGTTGGCGAACGAGCCGATTCTGATTTTGGCCGCGCTGGTTACGGTGTACATCGTGTTGGGCGTTCTGTATGAAAGCTATATCCACCCGATCACCATCCTCTCCACTCTGCCGTCGGCTGGAGTCGGCGCGATCGCGGCGCTTTTCATCACGCACAGCGACTTCAATGTGATCGCGTTGATTGGAATCATTCTCTTAATTGGCATTGTTAAGAAGAACGCGATTATGATGATCGATTTCGCGTTGGAAGCCGAGCGCGAAGGCGGCAAGACCCCGCAGGAAGCGATTTATCAAGCCTGCCTGCTGCGGTTTCGCCCGATTATGATGACGACCATGGCCGCTCTGTTCGGCGGTCTTCCGCTCGCGCTAGGGACGGGCGTTGGATCGGAATTGCGGCGGCCGCTCGGCATCACGATTGTAGGCGGCTTGATTGTCAGCCAGGTCCTGACCCTTTACACAACCCCAGTGGTGTATCTGTTCTTCGATCGTCTCGCCAAACGGTTCTCGCGGTCACACGTGGCAGAACCGTTGCACGCTCCGGTGACGCCGGCATAAGCTTGTGAACATTTCCGCGCCTTTCATTCGCAGACCGGTTGCCACCACGCTGTTGACAGCGGCACTCGCGTTGGCCGGTGGAATTGCGTTCCGGTTTCTACCAGTGGCGCCGCTTCCACAGGTGGAATTTCCGACCATCCAGGTGCATGCATACCTTCCCGGAGCAAGCCCGGAAACGATGGCGTCTTCCGTGGCGACACCCCTTGAACGCCAATTCGGACGAATTGCAAGCGTTTCGGAAATGACCTCCAGCAGCCAGTTGAGCAGCACCTCCATCACCCTGCAGTTCGATCTGAATCGCAACATAGATGCCGCTGGCCGCGATGTACAGGCGGCAATCAATGCGGCACGCGGGCAACTGCCCCAGGACCTGCCGAGCAATCCGGGTTATTGGAAGGTGAATCCCGCCGATTCCCCGATCATGATTTTGGCGATGACGTCAAAAACGCAGGACAAGGAGCGCATGTTCGACGTTGCCGATTCCATCGTGTCGCAGAAAATCGCCCAGGTGGAAGGCATTGGCGAAGTGAATGTCGGCGGTAGCTCGCAACCGGCTGTCCGCGTCGAGGTGAACCCGGAAATTCTCAACAAGTTCGGCATCGGGTTGGACGATGTGGCCACCACGCTGGCTAATGCGAACGCGAATCTTGCCAAGGGGCAGGTTGCTAATTCAAGAACGCGATGGCAAATCGGAACCAACGACCAACTGTTCAAGGCAGATCAATATAAGCGGCTGTTTGTGGCCTACAAGAATGGTGCAGCCATTCGATTGTCGGACTTGGGCGACGTAATCAACTCGGTTTCGAATACACGGAACGATGGCATTTCCAATGGCAAGCCTTCCATCATGATGTTTTTGATGAAGCAACCCGAAGCCAACATCGTGGATACGGTGGAACGGGTGAAAGCCATAATGCCGCAGTTGCGGGCGTCGATTCCGCCGTCGATCAAGCTGGACGTTCTGCAGGATCGCACCACCACCATCCGCGCGGCTATTGACGACGTTGAGATATCACTGCTGATTTCCGTGGTTCTGGTGATTTTGGTGGTGTTCGTCTTCCTCCGCAACATATGGGCGACGATAATACCCAGCATCGCGGTGCCGCTCTCGCTGCTGGGCACCTTCGGCGTGATGTATCTGCTGGGCTACAGCCTGGACAACCTTTCATTGATGGCGCTGACGATCTGCACGGGCTTCGTCGTCGACGACGCCATTGTCGTGATTGAGAACATCACGCGCTATCTCGAGCAAGGGGTTGCTCCATTTCAAGCGGCGTTAAAAGGAGCGAGCGAGATCGGATTTACGGTTCTCTCGATGAGCACGTCGCTGATTGCCGTATTTATTCCCATCTTGCTAATGGGCGGCGTACTGGGCCGCCTGTTCCGCGAGTTCTCGGTGACGTTGGCGGTTGCCATCGGCGTGTCACTGATCGTGTCCCTGACGACTACGCCGATGATGTGCGCGAAGTTCTTGCGCGACCAGCATAACCGCAAGCATGGCTGGCTATATCGAATAAACGAGAAGTGTTTCGATTTCGTTCATGGCAGTTATGCGAGGAGCCTGGCCGTGGTGTTGCGCCATCCGCAGCTGACTCTAATGGCGCTGCTGATTACAATCGGGCTGAATGTCTACCTGTTCATAATTGTGCCCAAGGGATTTTTTCCGCAACAGGATACCGGACGCATCGTCGGCTTTGTGCAGGCATCCCAGGATATCTCGTTTAAGGCCATGGATCAGAAGATGCATGAGTACGCGGAAATCATTCAAAAGGATCCAGCCATACAGTCGGTAAACAGCTTTACCGGGGGCGGCACATTAAACTCCGCCGCATTCTTTATGAGCCTAAAGCCGCCTGCCGAACGAAAGGCCTCCGCAGATGAAGTCATTAACCGTTTGCGTGGCAAGATGGCCGTGGTTCCCGGAGCGACCCTGTTTTTGACGTCGGTGCAAGACATTCGTGTCGGTGGCCGCGTCAGCAATTCGCAATATCAATACACGTTGCAATCCGATAGTTTGAATGCGCTGAATGAATGGGCGCCCAAACTGGAGGACAAACTAAAGACCATTCCAATGCTGTTGGATGTCAATAGCGATCAGCAAGTCCGCGGATTGCAAACGACGATTTCCATCGATCGGGATACAGCGGCGCGCCTGGGCGTTAGCCCTCAAATGATCGATACGACGCTTTACAGCGCGTTTGGCCAACGCGAAGTATCCACGATGTATACGGGCATCAACCAATATCACGTAGTGCTCGAGGTGCTGCCGGAGTTTCAGCAAAATCCTGCCTCTCTTGATGAGCTATACGTCAAAACTGCGAACGGAAACACGGTGCCCATTTCGACCTTCACCCATTTCCGCACCATGCTGACGTCTCTCACGGTCAACCACCAAGGGCAGTTTCCGGCAATTACTCTGTCATTCGCACTAGCGCCCGGCGTTGCGTTGTCTCAAGCCGTCGATACCGTGCAGAATGCTGAGGAAGAGATCGGAATGCCCAGCAACGTACGCGGCGGCTTTGCCGGCACCGCGCAAGTTTTCCAGACGTCGATGGCGTCCGAGCCTTTGTTGATTTTGGCGGCGTTGCTCGCCGTCTATATCGTCCTCGGAATGCTGTATGAAAGTTATATTCATCCCATTACCATCCTTTCCACCCTTCCATCAGCAGGAGTAGGAGCGATCGTAGCCTTGATGTTCTTTCACACGGAAATGAGCGTCATCGCGTTAATCGGCATTATTCTTCTCATTGGCATCGTGAAAAAGAATGCCATCATGATGATCGATTTCGCGCTGCAGACGGAGCGGCAAAATGGTCTTTCTCCCCGGGACGCGATTTACCAGGCCTGCTTGCTCCGATTCCGTCCGATCATCATGACTACGATGGCCGCGTTGTTCGGCGGTCTGCCATTAGCAATCGGTACCGGCATGGGATCTGAGCTGCGCCGTCCTCTCGGCATCACGATTGTCGGCGGCCTGATCTTGAGTCAATTGCTGACGCTGTATACAACCCCGGTCGTATATCTTTACCTCGATCGCCTCCAATCCTGGTTTGGCCGTCAGCGCCATCCGCGCTTGCAATCGTATTTGGCCGACAATCCGATGGGCGATTAAGGTAAGCCGCTTCACAGCTCTTCCCGTAATATCGCCAGACCCCGAAAAAACTACCGCGTAAGCCTTTCCCGGAAATTCGTCTACTCACGTAGAAACTGTGACTTACGGGTTTGGTAGCCTCGTTGCATAGAGGACTTATAGTATGAAGCTGATATCTTCTGTTGTATTATGCTTGGCGCCCGTCTACTTGATGGCCCAAGAACCAAACCCAACGCAGTCGATAGCCCAGCAAAGTCCGGCTTCCGTTGGTTCCCAGCAGAATATCCCAATCTTTCATGTGGATGTTGTCTCCCGTTCGGTGGCGGCGGTTAGTTACCGTGATCGGAGCGGCTGGACCAAAGTCGACTTTCAGGGCACTACACTCGCGCCTCAGGCGAAAGGTTCCTCTCAAGTGCGCGGACAGCTTGGACATATAGAAGTCAAGCTCGACGTTAAGGATCTTCCCGCGCCCAGAACCTTCGGCCCACTCTATCTCACCTACGTCATCTGGGCGATTACGCCCGATGGACACCCCAATAACATGGGCGAAGTCGTGGTAGATTCGCACGGCAATTACAGCGGCCAAGTAACGACTGACCTACAGGCATTCGGCATGATTATTACTGCTGAACCGTATTTTGCCGTCCGCCAGCCGAGTGACGTAGTTGTAATGGAGAACATAATCAGGCCCGACACCGAAGGCAAATGGGAAACCATAAATGCCAAGTATGAATTACTGCCCCGCGGTAATTACACATACCATGTTCCCGAATCTGAGCAAAAGCCGGTCGACCTTAATTCAAACAAGAAGAGCCCGCTTGAACTTTACGAGGCGCAGAATGCGATCCAAATCGCTGCTTATGCTCGCGCCGATCAATACGCTCCAGATGTTTATCAAAGCGCCGAGAAGCTTTGGCAGCAGGCTCAGGATTATGAGTCCCGTAAGCAGTGGAAGCCGGCCATCATGATCTCCCGCGAAGCGGTCGCAAAGGCGGAAGACGCACGTACGATCGCACTCCGAAAGGAACAGCAAGAGGCGCTCGCTAACGAGCGCCAAGAAGCGGCTGACCGCCAAGCCGCTGAGCAGGCAAAGGCCGCCGAGTCCGCTCGTCAGGCACAGTTAGCTCAGCAGCAAGCGGAACAGGCGCAAATGCAAGCGCAGCAGTCGCAGGAAGCTGCGCAACGTGAAGCTGCCCAACGTGCCGCGGCTGAGCAGGCGAAACGGGAAGCCGATGCTGCTCGCGCCCAGGCTTCGGCTGAAGCTCAAAAGGCCCAGCAGTCGGCCGAAGAGGCCAATCGTCTTCGTGCACAGGCTGAGCAGCAGAAGGAAGCTCTGCGCCAGCAGCTTTTACAGCAGTTTAACGCCGTTCTCCCCACACATGAATCGGCTCGTGGACTAGTGGTCAACATGCAGGATGTGCTTTTTGCTACCGGCAAATACGATCTGACTCAGCCCGCGCAGCTCGCGTTGGCCAGAATCAGTGGCATTGTCATTTCGCATCCCGGTCTGAATCTGAAAGTCGAAGGTTATACCGATAGTACTGGCACAGTACAGATCAATCAAAAGTTGTCCGACGAGCGAGCCGATGCGGTGCGCGATTTCCTGATCAATCAGGGTATCGATCCATCCAACATGACTGCGCAAGGTTACGGTGAAAGCTATCCGGTAGCAACCAACGATACCTCCGCCGGACGGAAGATGAACCGTCGGGTGGAATTGGTCATCTCGGGCGAAGTAATCGGTGTACGGATTGGAGTGCCCCCCGCTCAAGAGAATTCGGGTCAAATGCCAATGAGCCCCGCGCCTGGCGTTCCCCCCCAACAACGTTAGAACAGTCAGTCATTTTTACCTCTGAGTCTTGCTTTCGCGCCGCCCGTATTTGGGCGGCGTTTTTTTGCAAAACTCGCCGCCAGATTCGACAATTGTCCGCGTCCTGCATGAATGAACTTTAGTGTTCCGTGCTGTCAACAATGCGCTTGTGCTGTCGTTGAACTAGGTAGGGAACAGCAGTACATTTCCCGCTGAAAGTGACTAACATGAAAACCTTGAAACACCTACCTATTTTTTTGGCGTTTGGCCTCGCATCCAGCTTTGCACTGGTGGCGCAGACGCCCGACCAGCAAAATCCCCCGCAGGCCTCTCAACCGGCTCCGCGCACTCCGGATCCGGCTCGACAGGTTAAGCATCTCGCGAAACAGCTCAACCTGACGCCCGACCAGGTGAACCAGATTGCGCCCATTCTGGCTGACCGCGCTCAACAAATGCAGGCGATCCGGAGCGATGCTTCGCTTAGTAAGAAGGATCGGTTCGCGAAGATGCGGGCATTGCACCAGGACAGCGAAGCTAAGATCAAATCCGTTCTGACGGGCGATCAACAGCAGAGATACGATCAGATCCTGCAGCAGGAGCACGATCGCATGATGCAGCGCCGCCAGGAACGGCAGCAAGCTGCTCCTTCGGCGTAACTCACTTGCCGATGCGCGCCTGCGTGATCTCGCGATTCTTGCGGGCGTCTTCAAAATCAGGCTTCAGAGTGATCGCTTTATCGAACTCCGCTATGGCATCGGGAAGCTTCCCCTGCTGAACTAGCAGTTCGCCCCACAAGTTATATAGCGACGCATCGTCGGGATAGGCGGCTACAACTGCTCTTAGGTTGTCGGCCGCCTCATCTAGTTTTCCGGCTTTAACCAACGCGTACACCAGGTTGTAGCGCGCATTCGCATTGTCAGAATCCAACTTCAATGCAGTTTGAAAATTGGCAATGGCTTCTTGCAAACGGCCGACGCGGCTGAATGCTGCGCCCAACAAGTTGTGTGCCTGCGAATCCTCGGGTTGAAGCGTAACTGCATTCTCCAACACGGTGACAGCGCCCTGCGTTTCGAGTCGGGATAACATTAACGCGCCCAGGTTAAGATATGCCGTTCCGTCGCCAGGATATTTCGCAATATGATGCCGCATCAGCGCCTCTTCTAGTTCGCGCCTCCGATCGCCAGGTCCCTTAATCAATACTTGCAGCCAGAGGTGGCCCATCTCATCAGTCGCTTGATTCCCCGCCTCCACCATCCGAGGTGGCCGATTCGGGTTACGAGGATTCGCAGCCGAATTGTCGTATTGGTACCGCATCGAAATCACTGTTCCTTTCGGAAGGAAAACAGGTGTGCGATAGTCGTACACCGCTTGCCAATTCAAATCCCAGTCGTTGATTCGAATGAGCCAAAGGCGCTTCCCGTCGGGCAGCGTCGCGTAACCCTCAAGCACCTTACCTAGATAATGCGCATGCGGATATACGGCTAACACCTCGACATCCATGGGCAGACGGAAATCGTCAGTCACCAGGAAATCGCGGTTACCCGCGGGGATGCGCAAGTTGCCATCGTGTTCTAGTTGAATCAACACCGGGAACTGCGTTTGAGGTTTGTCAGTGAAGTACAGACCGACAGAAGGTTGTACCTTTTCAGGCTTACCCGTTAGTTTTAGGTGCGTATTCAACACCAAGTCATTGCCTGGGTCTAAACGCCATGCGAAGCCATCGGGCTCGATTCTTGGAGTGCTCCCAGGTTTCCAAAACAAGAAGTGACCCGCAGGATCGAATACGGTGCTTTCAATATCGAGATCCATGCCGGGGAAGCCCGCACCGGCAGTTGTCTCTCGCTTTTCGGAAGAGTGCATCCGGTCGATAATCAAATTCGCATGGTGCACGACGCGCTTATCCCCTGGCCGGATTTCTATAGCCCGTACGTAGCGTGTTGAGGAAAGCTGCGGATGGTAAATGAAGTTCCAAAAGACATCGGGTCCTGAAGCCGATAAGGTCAGTGGGTGGGGTGCCTCGAGAATAAGGTCCGGCGGCCCCAGTTGCCAGCCTTCAGTGAAGTGAGGCGGTGCTGGGGATTCGGAGGCCGGACCTCCCGGGGCTTTCGCACTCACCCACTCAGAGATCAACTCGATCTGTTCATCCGTCAATCGTCTGTCATCCGCAAAATCGCCGTAGCCAGGCTCCGGCAACCACGGCGGCATATACCGGCTGCGCGTTACGGCGGCAATCTCGCTTGCATGACGCTTGGCATCTCCGTATGTCAACAGCGAGAACGGTCCCGATTCGCCGGGCCGGTGGCAGGGCGCGCAACTCTTGTAGAGAATGGGTGCGATATCGTGCGCGTATGTCGGCGTCTTAGTCTGCGCTAGCAAAGGCACTCCCAAGACGGCGACTAAAACATACTTCATTCCACGTCCGCGAGGGCACACCCTACGGCATGCGTCTCGGGATGCGCCACCACCTTATTCGCAAGCACGTCTGCGATGGCATCTTCCAAATCGTGCGATTGCGCCGTCGGATGCCCCTTACCAAAATCTGACCATTGGTCGTCAATACGCCCGTGGTACCGCAACTTGCCGCCAGCGTCAAACACGGCCGCTTCTGGCGACACGATCGCGTGAGACAGTTTCACGAGTGATTGATCGGTATCACGGACCACCGTTCCGGGTAGCCCATATTCCGTCACTTGCGTACTGATGTCTTTCTCGAGTTCGCTCTTCCCGGGATAGACCAGCCAAAAAGTCACACCGCGCGTCGCAAACTCTTGCGAAATGCGCCGCAATTCCGGCGCGTAACGATTAGTCAGCGGGCAATCGGTCCGCACGAATAGCAGAACTCGTGCCTTCGCTGGAACGTCAAATGGACTCGGACCACTTGCAGAGGCGAGTCCGCAGATCAATAGGCACAGCACAAACCGCATGCACTTCTATCTTATTTCAATTTGTTCAGGAGCCGCAAAGGGCACGGCTGCGTGCCACCACACAAGAGAGGAACTCGTTATTTCTTCGGGTGGCACGCTCGATCCCGTGCCCGTGTTGCGGGTGTTCCTCAAAAAGCCGCTCAGGCCAAGCCCGCGCCGCCAGACAAAAGCGGACCCTATGCCTGAATCCGGGTGGAGTGGTTCGCTTGTTTGCGATCGAAGTACGCCTGACGGCTATCGAGGATCATCTTGCGGGCTTCCCGTGGCCCATCCCAACCTTCCATGCGTGTCTTGCTGCCTTGTAGTTCTTTATAAATGGTGAAGAAGTGCTCGATTTCACGGCGCACGTGAGGAAAGATCTGATCGATCGTGTGAATGCTGTCATAGCGCGGATTTCGGTTCGGCACCGCTATCACTTTTTGATCGTTTTCTTCCGTGTCCACCATGTGCAATAAGCCGACCGGCCGTACTTCGATAAGACACCCGGTAAAGCTAGGATCTGAGACAAGCACCAGCACATCCAATGGATCGTTGTCTTCCGCCAGTGTCCCCGGGATGAAACCGTAGTCGCCTGGATAATGCATCGGCGAATACAACGCACGGTCGAGCCGGAAAACCCCAAGATTACCGTCATACTCGTACTTATTCGCGGAGCCCTTGGGGATTTCGATGATTGCCCGGACGACTTCAGGAGTGTCCGGACCAGGGTCGAGATCGTAGAGTTTCACGCGTTCAGGGTAGCAGAATCGGGCTATTGAGCTAGGCGCCGCCCTGGATCGACGTGCGACACTCGGGTTGATGCCGGATAAAGTGCGGTGGGGCGTGCTCGGAGTAGCGGGAATCGCTGTAAAAAAGGTGATCCCAGCAATGCAAAAAGGCGAGCGGACACTCATCGCCGCCATTGCCTCCCGTACGCTCGAAAAGGCGGAAGGCGCGGCCGCAAAACTTGGCATTTCGCAGGCTTACGGCAGCTATGAAGAACTGCTGGCAGACCGATCTGTCGATGCCATTTACAACCCGCTGCCCAATCATTTGCACATCCATTGGACAGTGAAGGCAGCCGAAGCCGGGAAGCATGTGCTCTGCGAAAAACCGATCGCCTTGAACGCTGCCGAGGCGGAAACACTAATCGCCGTACGCGACCGTACTGGCGTGAAGATTGGCGAAGCGTTCATGGTTCGCACCCATCCCCAGTGGCTTCGCGTTCGAGATCTGGTGCGTGCTGGATCGATCGGCGAGCTGCGTTCCATCCGAACCGTGTTTAGCTATTACAATATCGATCCCAGCAACATTCGCAATCAAGCCGACATTGGCGGGGGCGCCGTCATGGATATCGGCTGCTACCCCATCAACATCTCCCGCTTTCTCTTCGAGCGTGAGCCGGTCCGTGTCTCTTCCATCATCGACCGCGATCCCGTCATGCATACCGATCGCCTAACCTCCGCGCTGCTCGACTTCTCCCCGGGTCAGGCTACATTTACCTGTTCTACCCAGATGGTTCCCTGCCAACGCGTGGAGGTTATGGGGACGCGCGGCCGTATCGAAATTGAGATTCCCTTCAATGCGCCGCCGGATAAGCCCACACGCATTTTTATTGACGACGGCTCAGAGCCCGCTGGCCGCAACGCTCGCATGGAAGAATTCTCCATCTGCGACCAATACACCATTCAGGGAGACCGCTTTTCTCAAGCCATTCAGGAGAACCTTGCCGTACCGGTGTCTTTAGAAGATGCCATTGCCAATATGAAGGTCATCGACGCTGTTCTTGCCGCGGGCTCTTCTGAGGCTTGGCAATATATCGCTTGAAAACAAAATCCCGTATAGTTGAAGTATGGACTATGTTCGATCTGCTCACAATCGTGCTTCACCGCAAACCGAAACAAGACCCAGCAGAAAACATCGCGAGTGTCACGCCGGAGGGCCGGACCATCGTTGATACTCAAAAACTATTTCAGCTGAAAAAGACCCGGCGCGTGATGGACCTGCTGGCGTCGCGCCAAGTCGAAGGCGTTCGCCAAATCGTCATCACCGGCAAAAAATAGCTACCGTTGCCGTTCAATCTTCTTCTCTTTCCTCTGCTGGCTGGTTATCTTTTCATCCATACCAATCGGTATCTTCGCTGGAGAGCGCAAACGCTGGACGGCAATCGTTTGTTGCTGGAAGCGGCGAAATACGGGATCGTGTTCGGGGTTGCAGGCCGTGCCGCGACGTACTTTGCCCCTTTCATTCCTCAGGAGCACCCAGCGGAGTACGCCCTCCATCAGGCCGCTCCCTTTGACTATTCAGGAACGGCGGTCGCCGCTCTCCTGTTGGGCATCATTGGCGGTCCCATCTCAAACTTTTTCTTTGATGAGCTTGAAGCAAAATCGTTGGCGCTCCGCCGCCAGGGTAATCATTTGCTCCGTCTACTGAATGAGGCGAGCGAGGAAGGCAACCTGATTTCTGTCACCCTCGATACCCGCAAGTGGTATGTGGGATACGTGGTCGAGACGCCGAGCCTCGATCCAAAAGATCAATTCTTCTCGATTATCCCGATCTTCAGCGGCTATCGCGACACGGCCACCTTGGAGGCCTGCCGGCTGACCGAGTACCGCTACGATTCCATATCCGATGTAGACGCCTACGCCAAGGTGCTGAATACCAGCCGGGTCATTGACGCAAATGTCTTCGATGTTGATCTATATGAGTCCTATTACGCCCCTGGGGCTAGAAACAGTTCCTTACCGTCCTGAGTTGCTAAACTACCTCGAAGACAATTGCCAAGACCCGCATAATTAAGTACCGCACTGAACCATCCTATGAAGAAGTCTTCCGCTCCCCGGCGCCCGCAGCGGCAAACTCCGGTCCTGGAG
The DNA here is from genome assembly GCA_049802535.1 of Bryobacteraceae bacterium. Classification (GTDB taxonomy): domain Bacteria; phylum Acidobacteriota; class Terriglobia; order Bryobacterales; family Bryobacteraceae; genus Bog-105. Next base: position 17,830 of record JBARMQ010000404.1, read on the forward strand.
CCCGCCTCTTCTCCGCCTGTAAGCAAAACGCCGCAGTCGCATATGGCGACGATTTTGTGGATTGCGACCGGCATTATCGCGCTGGCAAAGCTGGCGCAATTCTGGGGATTGTACTACGGTAACACCGACGATCTGGCGGTCGATTTTCAAACGATGGCGATTGGCCCATTCCAAACGGCGTTCGGTTTTGCATTCCAGCAAGCTAGGGTCCATGAACTCTTGGGCATTTCCCTGTATTCATTTACCATGTCTCTGGCCGGTTCCGGCTGGTACGACCTGTTGAACCTCTCGGCATTCGTAGGTGGCTCGGTATTGCCGGTCACAGCCTTTTACCGGTATCTCAGCACGCCGGTTTTGCAACTGTACGTCATCGCTTATTTCTCCACCTTGCCGCTACTCTTCTCATATTGTCCCCCTTACAGCTACCCGACCTACATGTTCGCACCATTGGCCTTCTGCGGAGCGGCCCTGCTGCTCTTCGATCGATCGCGCGATGTAAGGCACGCATCACACCGAACCGCCCTGATCGTGCTCGCCTGCGTCGCGCTGTTCTTGGCTCTATGTGGGTACGAGCCGGTCATGCTAATGAGTGCGGCATTCATCGCCCTCCACTTCTGGTTGTCTGCGGCCCGCAACCACCGGTCGTCGCTTCTCCGGCGCCCCGACGTGCTGGCCGCCATTGGCGTTTGTGTATTCTACTTTGCGCTTTACGTTGGCTGGCGCCTGCTCTTCCCACCTTCGTACAATGGCGTCCAACCCGCTTTTAATCTTTCAGTACCCCAAATAGCGAGGGTCGTCGGAACGCTCTCGTTGACGTCGTCTATCTTTGCGCGCTACTGGGTCCCGCAGATGCTGGTCTATGACGACTTCGGTCATGCTCATGTTTCCAGTCAGCCGCTATATGCGGCCTTCGGCGCACGCTTGTTCGAACATGCAACCGTATGGCAATTAGTGGTTGTGGCGCTGACCATAGCCGTCACTTACAAGCTAGTGGTTTCCATGTGCCTACATTGGTCCATGGCGCGCGCCGTTCAAGTGACTGCACTCGGGGTCTTCGCGCTCTTCTGGCCGAACGCCCTCTACGCATTCATACCCAAACTTTCTAACCTCGTCCTTACCGGTCAGCTTGTGACCTACACCGGCACGGCATTTTCGCAGATCGGATTCTCGCTCCTTTGTACCGGCCTCGTGACGCTTGCGGTCGTACGTTCGAATTCGGCGATTCGAGCGGCTCTTGCTGTCATTGTCGCCATCGTGGCCGCTTGGGCGTCTCTCGCCTCTTTCGGATTCAATCGAGTCTCCCAGGTGTATGTGCGGGAGCAAGGGGCAAAGTGGTCGGTCATCCATCAGCTCGCAGCCTGCAGGAACCAAATCCCCGCGACACTTCTCGACCGGGTAACGGCGCCGCGGCTCTGGAACTTCTCTACCGCCCCGATGTCGTGGATGGACGGTTCACAATATCAGCATTATTGGGATCGGCTTGCCTTAAAGCGCTACCACTTGAATTCTCATTTCTACTTACAGCCACAGGCTCCGCCAAAGCCCTTGACACTTCTCGACTACCACTTGGCAGAAGATGGAAACCTATCGGGAATCGTTCTTGGCTTTGCACCCGATGGCATCCACTTTCGCGAGGTTTTCATCATCAAGGACTCATCTATCGTCCCGCCCGCGGAAATCGCCACTCGAGATTCTAAATGGCTCTATCAGGGGCCGGAAAACACCACGAATTGCGGCGACAGACTTCAAATCGTGCGATTCACCGGTTCGGATCTGAACCTCGGAACTACGCAGGTCTACGATTTGCCGAGTGTCGATCAGTTGTCACCCAAAAGTTAGATCTGGTGTCTCAGCGGACATCCCACATGTCCCAGGTGCCCGCTTTCGTAGGACCTTGGACCGCGCTGCCCTTCTGCGCGATGACATAGAGACTCTTCGTACCCCGGAAATCTTCGTTGAAGCGGATGTGAAAGGCGACCACGATCATGTTGCCCGAGATAGAAGCTGCGGACCCATCCTTGATGATGCTGCACTGGCTGTTCGCAAGAAAGGGTGCAGTCCCGAGAGTTCGCGAGCCGGAGCCGCTATCGTTCACCAGAAGATCATCGTTCCGGGTGAAGCTGTACAAAACGTAGCAAGAGTTCCGTCCAGTTAGATCGTCATTTATGAGCAATCCGAGGAGCGTGAGATGTTCCGGAGTCGATAGCGTCAGCTTAAAAATCTGCTCCCGTCCCGAACCCGAAGTAGGCTCGATCGAAATTGGTCCATAATTGGCGGCGATACTTTGGTGTTGCGTCTTTGAACACGAGTAGGCTGCCATATACGCGAGAGGCGCCGCGAAAAGGATCACGATTTCGATAAGTCTTCTTTTTCCCACGTTACGTTAATCGGCCTTCGAATTAATTTGCTCGCTTCAACGCCTTCAGGCTTTCGAAAACTGCCTCGGCCTCTGCCGTTTTGCCCTCGGCTTGTAACGTCTGGCCCAACATGTAGTTAGCTGACTGATTCTTCGGATCGAGCATAAGCCCCCGTTTCAAGATTCCTTCCGCATTTTCATAATTCCCAGCCTTGAAGTAGCACTTACCCAGTAGAATAAAGGGACCGCTGAAGTCGGGGTTTAGCCAGACAGCGCGCTGCAGGTTCGGTATTGCCAGATCCCAATTTTGCTGCCGCGAATAGGCGTCGCCGAGCCGATACCACGCCATTGAATAAGATGGATTAATTGCCAATTCCATCTTCAGATTCTTAACCGCGTCGTCCAAACGGCCGCGGAAGATCGCAATCTCGGCAAGCACAAAGTGTGCTTCCGGCAGTTTCGCGTCTATGTCAATCGCCTGTTGCGCCTCAGCCTGTGCCTCCGGTTCGTACTCCTGCTTCATCATCATTTGCGCCGCTAGCAGGTGCGCGTTCGCCGTGTCCGGCTTTACATCAAACAGCCGCGCAAACGCCGCTTCCGACTGCGCCGCCTGCTTAGTCTGCAGGTATGCATATCCCAGCATGTAATTTGCTTCGTTCGAATCGGGCGCCTTCTCGAGCCATGGGATCGCCTTCGGCGCTTGCGAAAGCATGAAATAACTCTGCCCGATCAGGAGCACCGATTCGCGGTATGCCGGCGTCTTGGGTTGCTCTGTCTGAACGGCCATTTCAAGTGCCGCGATGGCCTCAAGATACTTCTTTTGCTTGTAATACTCGAGTCCGCGCTGGTGACCTGCGACGTCGGGAACGCTTCCGGCAAACAGCAGCGCCGCCACCATCCACACCATATTGGAAGTATAAGAAAAGCCTAGCGGCACATCGAAGTCAACGATTACGTTTAGCTCAAATAAACAAAAGCAACTTGAAATCTATGTTCTTCATGAACCAGCGTAAGATTGCTGGCTACAATTCGCCCGAAATCGAGTACACTACAGCAAGATTACGTTGCAGTTCAGGGCGCCAGTCAAACGGTGCAAGTAACTATGTGGTTAAGGAATTCTTCCAAGGAGAAGGTAATGTCTTGTTTTGGCAAGGGGATCCATGCTCTAACCCTTGCGTTCGCTCTGGTCCTTATCGGGGCCGGCGGCGCAATGGCACAGCAAATTTTCGGCAGTATCTACGGAACAGTCACGGACCCCAGCGGTTCGCCCGTAAGTAATGCCAAAGTGACGATAGCAGACGTCACCAAGGGTACATCGGCCGTCGTCGTCACAGACGCTTCGGGGAACTACACAAAGGGGCAATTAATCCCCGATGCGTACAAAGTCACCATTGAAGCTGCCGGTTTTAGCAAGGCCGTTTCTAACGAGATTCAAGTTCAGGTCGACCAGGCGTCTCAATTCAATGCGGCTTTAACCGTGGGCAGCGTGGATACGTCGGTGGAAGTTACCGCCACTGCGCCCCTGTTGCAATCCGACCGCGCCGACGTCGCAGAAACATTCACATCGAAAGAGATCTCGCAGTTGCCGACGATCGGTCGCAATTTGCAATCGTTTGAACTGCTGAATCCCGGCACAATCAAGTTGCCGTGGCAGCACGCGTCCGACGAGAATCCGCAGGGAAGCATACAAACCGTCGTAAACGGGCAGTTATTTGATAGCACCGGTTACTATTTGGACGGCACGATCAATCAGGATCCGATCTTGGGCATCATTGTAATTAACCCAACGTTTGACTCGGTTAATGAGGTAAAGCAGGCCGACCAGGATTACGACGCTGAATTCGGCTACACGGGCGCTGGTGTGTTGACCTATTCAACCAAGTCAGGCACCAACCAGTTCCACGGCGATGCCTTTGAATCGCTCGAGCTCAATACCCCAGGATTCCAGGACTTCGGACGTAACCCGTTCAACGAGAACACCTCCGCAGGCGTCCCGACCACCCACTACAACCAATACGGTGGTTCGCTCGGCGGCAGAGTGATCAAAGACAAGTTATTCTACTTCGCCGACGCTCAGTTGACCCGTAATTACCGCGGTGGATCGGTGCTGACTTCGGTACCGACGGCGCAGGAGCGAACCGGCAATCTCGGCGACTGGCTCGCGCAAGGAAGCCAATATCAGCTTTACTACCCAAATTCTGGAAATTTGGCGACTGGTCAAGGCCGAACGCCTATCGTTGGCAACGTCATTCCTCCTAGCCTGCTCAGTCCCCAGGCACTCGCCATTCTGAACTACTTTCCGCTACCCAACACTGCGGCCAGCGGATCGGCGCCTTATAACAACTATGAGGGCAGCGGCACAAATTCCATCGAAGGCAATCAGTGGAACACACGGTGGGACTACTACATTAACGAGAAAAACACCATTTTCGGGCGGTATAGCTATGCCGGCTTCACCGAACAGGCTCCCGGTGCTTTTGGTGCATTGGCCGGTGGACCCGCTTTCGGTGGCGGCAACTACGCCGGTTCTTCTCAAACACTCAATCAGAGCGCATCCGCCGGTTGGACCTACACGTTCAGCCCGACCACAATCAACGAATTTCGCTTTGGCTACATGCGTTATCACATTACTGACGTGCCCAACGGTTATGGCCAATCACCGGCCGCCGCAGCCGGCATCCCGGGTTTGAATACCGACCTCACGACGTCAGGTTTGCCCGCGTTCAATATTCAGAACCCCGCCGGGCCCAGCGAGGAACTAGGCTACTCGCTGACCGTCAATCAGTGCAACTGCCCCCTCACCGAATTCGAGCGGCAGTATCAATTTGTAGACAACGTCACCAAGGTTAAGGGCAACCACAACTTTAAATTCGGCATCGATGGCCGATACGCTCTCAATCTTCGGGTGCCTAGCGACAATCATCGCGCCGGTGAATTGAATTTCAACGATAGCGTCACGGGCGTCGTACCGGCCTCTGGTGGCGCCCCGCAAGATGGCTTGGCTCTCGGTACCTTCCTTCTGGGCGATGTCACCAGCTTCAACCGGTATGTCAGTTCGTCACTCGATGCGGAAGAACGGCAAAAGCGTGTCTTCTACTACGGCCAGGACGAATGGCACGTCACTCCCAAACTGGTGTTTACCTATGGCGTTCGTTGGGAATGGGTTTATCCGGAAACCGTTAACGGGGCCGGCAACGGCGCAGAGTTGAACGTCGCCACGGCTCAGCTGGACGTGTTCGGCCTTGGCAACATTAGCTCCCATGGCTACCAGGAGATGAATTGGCACGATTTCGCACCTCGCGTCGGAGTTGCTTATCAAATCACGCCTAAAACCGTCGTCCGGGCCGGTTACGGATGGAGCTACAGCCTCGGAACATTCGGTTCCACCTTCGGCCATAACGTGACGCAGAATCCGCCGGTCCTCATCAACCAAGCACTCGGTCAACAGCAGTCAAGCGGCGGATGTCCGACGACTTTCTGCGATGTCTTCACGCTGGCCCAGGGTGCACCCGCTTACAACAACACCTTTGTGCCTACCGCCAACGGCACCATCGATCTCGGTCCTGGCGGCGGTCTGTCGTTAAAGACTCGGCCAGGCATTATGACGATGCCGGTCGTTTACGCTTATAACCTCACCGTGCAACGCCAGCTGACCAACAAGGTCTCTATCTCTGCCGGTTACGTGGGGAACCAGGGTCGTCATACGCCACTCGGAACCGATCAAAGCTATAACGAAAACCAGGAATTCTTTGTGCCGGGAGGCTCGGGTGCTTACCCGTTTGATGGCCTTCTCGGACCTAAGCTGAATTACGGTTGGACCTACGACATCGAGAATTACTGCAATTGTGCAAACAATCAGTACAACGCTCTTCAGATCCTCGGTAAGATTAACGCGGCCGCCGGTCTGACAATGCAGGCCAACTACACCTATCAGTACGCCAAAGGCGATGGTTGGGGCGGCAATGAAGCTTACACCTTCACCTACGATCGGCCTCTCGGTTATGGGAACGACGACTTCACTCCCCATAACCAGATCGTCTTCGCCGGCAACTACGATATTCCCTTCGGACGTGGGCGTAAGTATGGCGCCAACATCAATAAAGCCGTCGATGCCGTAGCCGGTGGTTGGAATATCAGCACCATCACCACCTATTACAGCGGCATTCCGTTCATGCCCACCATTGAAAATTACGGGGCCAATACCCAGCCCTACACTGGGCCGAATAATCGTCCAAACGTCGGACAGGGTAGCCCTTACGCATCGGACCAAAATCGAAATCAGTGGATAACCGGGCTTTCAAGCGGTGCATACACGCTACCCGCCTCTAACACATTCGGCAATTATCCGATCAACACGCTGATTGGTCCTCACTTCATCAACGAAGACGCGTCGCTTAGCAAGTCGTTTGCAATTACCGAACGATTAAGCTTTAAGCTTCGCGCTGATTCGACCAACTTCTTCAATCACACGAATCTCGGTTCTCCCAACGCCGACATCCAATCGTCGACGGTCGGACAAATCACCTCGACGGCTTTCGGTGGCGGCTATCAAATGCGTCGCCTGCAGTTCACCGGCAGCTTCACGTTCTAATCGGCTCATCGCAACACAGAAAGGGCTGGACGAGCATACGCTCTTCCGGCCCTTTTTCTTTTCCCAATCACCCTATTCCGTTGAAGGCGTCAGATTGACAAACGGCGAGCAACACGGCTTCTCCACCGGCTTAAACTCCATCACCTCCGCGCGCGTGAAATCGGGGTCATACAGGTTTAACTGCCATTTGCCATCCCGTCCTATCTTCGGCGGTTGCGAGGGCTGATAACCGCGCGCCAGGACTTCTTTGTATACGGGCTGGATCGCGTCCACCCCAAGCGAGAAATGGTGCATCACTCCTAGCTGCTTCGGCGAAGGATTATGCGTGTTCAGCATATATTCCAACCAATCCGTGCCATTCGGCACTCGCATGTCTACCCAGTCGACACTGTCGTCAGTCTTGCCGCCGTACCACGTCATCACAAAGCCCAACACGTCCCGATAGAACTTGTCCTCCGCCGGGCGGTCATGAACAGTAACGCCGACGTGAATCATCCGCTTGCCGATGCGCCGATCCGAAAGCAGTTTTCCAAATTGCTCGCCGTGCAGCGAGTTCGGCATGTACTGGACAAACTCGACCTCGTGCCCTTCCGGGTCTTTGATCATCATGCTCATGTTCCGGTCAAGCCCTGGTTTAAGAGTTGCGGGAACATTCACACCATGAGCTGCCAAGTAATCCCGAAGCTGGCGAACGTTCGTTGTCTCGAACGCGAAATGGGTCATCCGATCTTCATCGCCGGTAAGTCCGGGATAGATCTCGATGTATTGATGGTCGTTGACTTTGTAGTAGTTCAGCATCAAACCGCCCGTCGGCTTATCAAGGCTGAAATGATCGAAACCGAGTACATCCCCATAGAACTTCTGCGCAGCCGCCAGGTCGCTGGTCTTTAGTCCTATGTGGGCGATGCCAATAATCGGTGGCCGGTTCGGGCCGGCGTTGTCCTGCGCGGGACGGCCGGGAAGCAGCATCCGGCCAGATAGAAGGCAGATCGCAATCGTAAGCCACCTGCCGAGGGCGGGTTTAAACATACGCCAATCATATAGCCGTTGTTCGCCGCCTCAGCCTGTAGCCTTACCCGAGTTGCGCCCTTAGATACTTCTTCAACTCACCGGGCGCTGCGGTCAAAAGGTAACCCATGATTTCGCCCTCGATAACTATCTTGGCTAATTGCGAAGGAAATCCCTTTAGTAGACCCGGCAGCAGTGCCTTCATTCGCTGGATGATCAATTTTGCGATTTGGTCCAGGTTTGCATCCGTGATTTTCATCCGCGGCGGCTCGGGAACTTCCGTCGTTGCGGTTCCGCATAACGGGATCACAGGCACCCACTTTTCGCCCGCCGGCCGCGCCGTCCTCGTAGGTGGTTTCATGGCAAAGTTTGCGTGCGCCAGAATCGCGTTCGCGTTGCTACCCAGACCCGCGCTGATCGTCGGATTGTCTCGCGGCAACAGCAATGATTCTTGCAGGAAGCGTTGGCAATTGCGCCGGCCTAACTGAAAGTCATGAGCGCGAAAGCCGCGGTCGAAGAACCCTCCGAATGCCGACAACGTCCCGCACTGCAACGCCGCGCTCGGATGATTCGGGTCCGAAGGCGCAATGACAAACCGATCGAAACAATCGCCCGAAGTGATCGCCGCTAAAGACTCTCCCAAGAACCGCGACTGCGAGAGCATCACGTTCACCACGCTCATGAAGGCACTCCCAACTGTACTGGTCGCCTGCGCATTGAAATCGGCTTGGAAGGGATCCTGCGCCGGAAACGGCGCAACGGAAATCACAGCGCGGTCCACTTCCAACGCTTCGCCGGGGTTCTGTGCCAAAGGAGGATCAAGCGACTCCAAGTAATGTAGCGCCAGGTCGAATGGATTGTTGTCGGTCACCCCGCCGTCCACATTGACTGTCGTCCACGTCTGACCTTTTGTGTAAGGCCAAGTGGGAGGAATCTCGGGGACGCCCGCGTTAATTGGGTCCCAAAGCGGCGTGTAATAGTCGGTGGTATCCCGTTCGATTGTGCGCGGGGCAAGGATTACTGGTACCGCGCCCGTCGCCATCGCTGCCTGCTGCAACAACGGCCATGCGCCTTCGCCGGGACGGCCCGCTGGCAGCGGCTTTGCGAACAGGCTTACGGGACATTGTCCAGGCTGAACCACTTCGAAATGCAAGCGATCGCCGTACCACGCCGTATATTCCTCGACCGAGCCGCTCTCGTCCGAGCTCAGCAAATACGGCACTCCGCGAATGTTTGTAAGTGTCAACAGAATCGCCAGGTGCGGAGAAATATAATTCCTGGGCTGAAGCCTTCCTGGAGTCAACGCGTAAGCCGCTATTTCGTCGATGATGTTGGAATCGAGCAGTGAAACCACTGCTTTACCCCCGCTCAAATCGCTGGTCTGCAGAAGCTCCCGGATATCGATCTTATTGACCCAACTCTCGTAAAATCGGTTGTTCGTTCCCGTCAGGCTGGCATCGGTGATGTGATCGAAGCTCTCCTGCACTTGCGTTCCGGCAATGGCGGCGCACATACCGCCCGCCGATGCGCCTGAGATAACCTCGATCGATATCTCGTGACCCGGGACGTTTTCCCCAGCGGCCTTTGCCGCATACCATTCATCCAGGGCTTGAATCAAAAAATCCAGCACGCCCGCCGTATAAGCCCCGGCCGAAACAGCTCCGGCCATGTTGATACCCAGTTTGAGTGCCACCGTTCCCCCTCGTCTTTTGAGTAATGCCGGCCCGCGCACCGCTTGGCTGCCCGGCTAGCCGGTGTAATTCAACGTCGTTAACGATTGAATGGCACGGTTAGTAAATAGAGCAGCGTACGCAGTACCGCCGCTGATCTTCAATCCCATCCGATAGAAGGAATTCATTACATTACTCATCGCGTTCAGCGTCACCGCATCCGTCGCGAGTTTCAAATAATTACCGCTCGCTTCGTTATGCAAACCAACCGCGCGACTCGCCAGCACCAAATCTGTCTTCTGGAACAAAGTGTCCCACTGTGCGTTGGTGCTGATGGTACAGACCGTATCGCCGTCCATCCCAGCCCACATGGATTTGAACTCGAGGATGGTCGGATCAGTGCCGGAGTAGTTTTGGACGTATTCGACTAACTTCTTGTAGTTCGTGCGCCATGTCATTTGTATGAAACCGCGCCCGCGGAATTTATAAAAGTCCGCCTGCTGAATGAACGCCGTAGTCTGGGGGTCTTCCGCAAACGGGAATTCAGTCGCCGGATAAGCTGTCCCGTTCCACACCGCTTTCAACTCCGGTCTGTTCCGGACGTTATTAGCCGGAGCAAGGCCGCCGTGCGCCTGCCAAAAGTCGTTATCTTCGAAGAATAAATCGCCGGCCAGCCGGTTGCCTTCGGTGCTGTTATAGGACCGCTTTTTGCCGGGAATGTCATTAAACGGATACGCCAAACCTTGGCTCCCGCACAACTCCGTCACCGGCAGCAATTCGGCGCCGACTTCGTTTGTCAGAATGCTCATTAACGCAATGAACTGCAATAAGCTAATGGGAGCCGCGCCGAAAATAGCTGGAATGTTATTCCAGATTTCGAGGAATGATGCCTTCACGGCATCACTGCTGCCCAGCTTCTTCCCTGCCCAATACTGCCTGCCTGCGCACTTCTGATTAAACCAATCGATGTAGTGCTGATTTAGTTGCTGCTGGAAAAACGAAACAATATCGCTTCCGTTTTGAAAAGAAACTCCGGCCGCGGCTGACGCCTGAGCATCCGTGAGACTCATAATCTAAAGGAGTGTATCAAGGGCCTTTTACCGTTACTCGCCGGGTTTCTTATAAACCGCACCGCCCTTCATCACGAATGCAACCTTCTGTACCGCGGTGATGTCCTGGAGCGGATTGCCGTCAACGGCGATGACGTCCGCTAAATAATGCGGCTTCAGATCGCCGATTTGGTCTTGCCACCCTAGCACCTTCGCTCCATTCAATAAGGCCGCCTGCAATGCCGCCAGCGGCGTCATGCCATATTTCACCATCAAAACGTATTCGCTCGCTTGCGTTCCATGCGGGAAGGGACCCACGTCCGACCCGGCTGCCATCGGCACGCCGGCTGCTAATTGCTTGCGAAACTCATCTGCGTGCGCCGCCAAGCTCTCGTGTCCACGTTTCGCCCCAGCCGGGGTTGCCGCATGATCGGCAAAGTATTCGGAAATCGCAAACGTCGGCACGGCGTAAATCTGCTTTTCCTTCATGATGCGCATCGTTTCGTCACTCAGCTGATATGCGTGATCGACCGTCTCCACTCCCGCGCGCGCGGCGTAGAGCGTTCCGGGCTCGCCCGTCGCGTGAACGCCGACGCGCTTTCCCACTCTTGCCGCTTCCTGCACCGCCGTCCTCAATTCGGCTTCCGTATATTGGTACACGGTCGAAAACTTCCCGTTCACAAAGGAGTCGCGGCCAGTCTCATAAATCTTGATGAAATCGGCGCCTTCTTTAATTTGTTGGCGGATCACATTCACCAGGTCGGTCGAATTATTGGCATAGGTTGCATTCGATGAAATATGTTCTTCCGGATTGAAGTGAATTGCATCCTCATGACCGCCCGTGATGCTGATCGCATTGCCGCTCATCCGCATGCGTGGCCCAGGAATCAATCCCTGATTGATCGCGTTGCGCACGGCCGAATCGGCCGACCCGGCCCCTTCAGTTCCCATGTCTCGTTCTGCCGTGAACCCTCCCATCAAGTCCGCTTTCGCCGCCAGCGTTGCCAGTATCGTCCGCTGCGGAACCGATTCCTCCACCGTTTGCAGGTCTTCTGCTCCCGGGTGCAGAAAAAGATGGACGTGAACATCGATTAGCCCCGGCATCAAAGTACGATCGCCGAGGTCAATCACCTCCGCCCCTGCCGGATGCGTCACTGCAGAACCCGCTTCGGCTATGCGCTCTCCTTCGACGAGAACCTCGCCCGGCGAAAGAATTTTCCCGGACTCGATGTCGAGCAATCGGGCAGCGTGCAGGACGATGGATCGACTAGGTGCTTGTGCTCGAGCGAACGGGGCTAGAACAAACAGAAGAAATGCCGCAAAGGCGGCGCAGAACCGTGAGTTTGTCATAGTGATGTGAAATGGTAACACTCCATCCATTCCTGCGCCATCCCGGACCGATTTCGGCTGTTACCCTGGAACTGCCCACGAACGAATGACCAAAACCATTCTTACGCTGACGGTAAATCCTGCCATCGATCGCATCATCACTGTCGATCGCCTCGTTTTTGAAGACCGTGCGTATATCCTCTCTACAACTAACGCCGCAGGCGGCCGTGGGATCAACGCCGCGCGCGTACTCACCGGCTTTGGCGCACAAGCGCTCGCCGTCACTACTTCAGGCCGCGCTTTCGAGGAGTTGCTTAAGAATGACAAGCTTCGCACTGAGCTTGTCGAAATCAATCACGACGTGCGCACCAACCTGACCATTTCGGACCGGCAGGGTCTCTCTGTAAAGCTCAACGAGATCGGCCCAGAACTCTCCAAACAGGAGATGATACGCATTCGGAAGGCCGTTGAAAAACTGCTGCCCGCTGCCACCTGGCTTATGTTATGCGGCAGCTTGCCGCCCGGCGCCGATCCTCACTTCTACACTCACTTGATACGTTTGGCCACCAAGCACAATGTGAAGACTTTATTGGATACTGATGGCGACGGCCTGTTGCACGGAATCGAAGGCGCCCCCACCATGGTGACGCCAAATCAATCGGAGGCCGAGCGGCTGCTTAATCACGCGTTGATCACTCGATCCCACTGGATTGAGGCGGTCCGTCAAATGAAGACGATGGGTCCCAAGTACGTCGTCCTATCGCTCGGTAGCCGCGGGGTCGTGGCGGCCTCCGATGAAGGAGTGATCGAGGTTGCTCCGCCCCGCGTCGAAGCGCTTTGCCCGATCGGCGCCGGAGATGCTTTGGCCGCCGCCGTCGTCTGGTCCCTGGAACGTGGCGATTCCTTTGAAGATGCCCTTCGTTGGGGCGTCGCCGCCGGCACCGCGTCGACCAAGCTCCCTGGTATTAATCTCGCGTCTCTTGAACAAACTCGCGAAATTTATCCTCAAGTGACGGTCGCCAAAACAGCATAAAAGTCTTCAACTGTTTATCCTGAAAAGGGCATAAGGGAGCTTAGGCATGGAACCAATGTTTCTAAAAGATGTCGAGCAGCACAAAGGCGACGACAACTACACTCGCGCTATCGAGATGATGAAGCGCATGGGACCTGAATATCCTCAGATTCTGCATATGTTCTCGTTCAAGATCAAGGCCACCGCGCATCTCGAAAAATTCACACAGGAGATGATGCGTGAAGACGCGCCCCTGTCGCCCGGCACCCGGGAGTTGATCGCAGCTTTTACTTCGAATCTCAATCATTGTCCTTTTTGAACCAAGTCTCACGCCGCGGTCGCGGCGGAATTGCTTGGTAGTAAAGAACTCGTAGACAGTGTCCTGGCGGACCTCGAGACCTCGCTTCTCCCGGGATCGCAGAAGGCCCTCTTTCGGTTTGTCCGCAAGGTCAATCACGATTCCGCGTCCATCCAGCCTGGAGACATCTCAATTCTTCACGACGCGGGATTCACCGACGAGGCAATTTACTATGCCATAACCGTTTGCGCCCTCTTCAACTTCTATAATCGATGGATCGACGGAAGCGGCGTTCATCCGATGAGCGACGAAGCGCACGCCGCAGGGGCAAAACGCTCGGCGATCCATGGCTACGGCAGAAGTTCGCAATCTCCGCCCTCCCCTCCAGACAAGTGAACATGTAAAATTGGCATTTTTCCCGGCAGACCTAAAAGGCACTTTACGTGCTCATAGACAATCCGGGAGCTAAAAATATGGCAAAACTTACCACGTCGAAGAAGAAAGCGGAGCCCAAAAGCGATTTTGGATTGCCCGAGGAGCGCAAATATCCGATGCCAGATGCCGCTCACGCCCGAAATGCGAAGGCACGTGCCTCGCAAATGGAGCATCAAGGGAAGCTGAGCGGCGCCGACAAAAAGAAGATCGACGCGAAGGCCGATAAGGTTCTGAAGAAGAAGTGAACGGGTCGCTCTGACGGTTTTGCGCGGTTCTATGGCCGATACGTCGCGCATGACGTATCGGTCTCCCATACCCTGACGAATGCTATCGATGCGCTTTTCAGGTCGCGTTGGATCTCATTGCAGATAAATTTCGCAATGTTTTCGGCGGAGGGATTAATTTCGTCAAATGGCTTTAGGTCATTAATGAAGCGATGATCCAGGTATTCGCTGGTCGCGCGCAGCCGCTTCTTCAGGTCCACAAAATCCAGCAACAGCCCTGTCTCGTCCAACTCTTGGCCCTCCACGCCCACCTGGACACGATAGTTGTGCCCATGTACGTTCTCGCACTTGCCGTGATAGTTACGTAGCGCGTGGCCGGCGGAGAAGGTGTGTTCTACACAAATTTCAAACATGAAAGAATTCCCGAACGTCCTCTATCTTCGAACTGAACCGATAAGTGGGAAGGCTGTCGAAGAAGACTTTCCCGTAAGGCAGCTTGATGATCCTATTATCCAGTAGAACCAGGACGCCACGGTCGCTGGTGCTTCGAATCAGCCGTCCAAACCCTTGTTTCAATGACAACGCAGCCTGCGGTATTTGGTAATCGTAGAACGGATTTCCGCCCGCTTCGCGAATCGCGTCCACCCGCGCGGCGATCACTGGATCCGTCGGCACAGCAAACGGCAACCGATCGACAATAACGCAGCTCAGCTGCTCGCCCTGAACGTCCACCCCTTGCCAGAAGCTCGAGGTCGCAAACAGCACGCAGTTTGGAGTGGCCCGAAACGCATCGATCAGCGCGGTTCGCGGCGCAGTGCCCTGCAGCAGCACCGGATATTCCAGCCGATCCTTCAACATGTCGTGAATCTGTCGCATCTGTTGGTAGCTAGTGAATAGGACGAACGCCCGTCCGCGCGACGCCTCGAGAATCGTCTCAATTTCCTCCGCCGCAATCGCAGTAAACTCACGTTGCCGAGGGTCGGGCATGTGCTTCGGCACGTACAGTAGGGCCTGCTTCGCGTAATTAAAAAGGCTTTCGACATGCAGCGTTCTTGAGTTCTCCAGACCTAGTCTTGTTTGCGAATAGTCAAAATTACCAGCTACCGTCAGGGTGGCAGACGTCAGAATCACAGGATTTTCACGTTCCATTAGACGGCTGCGCAAGGTGTTTGCGACGTCCACCGGTGTTGCTTGTAAGTGAAGGCTGCGCCCTCGCCTGTCAGTCCAATAAACAAAGCTGGGATCGCCGCCCTCCGTCCAGAATTGCAGCGCCTGTTGGAACAATTTACCCCGCCGCACCAGCGGCAGCGTGTCTTCAACGGCGTTCTGCACCAGTTCCAATTGAGAACACACAAGATCAAGCGCTAAGAGTAATTCCCGGTACGAATCCTCGTTTTCTTCAAACAATCGCTCACGATCTCGAAACCCTTGTCGCCCTTCCTGCGGAAAAATACTGAAGAACCTCTCCGTGCGCTCGTTTAGATAGATCAAAGCGCGATCCAAATCCGGCGTGGCGAAGAATTTCCTTCGCGCGATCGCCGATGTATCCTTCACTAGCTCCTGAATTTGAAGGTTGCTGACGCTAATTCCGAAATACTGTCCGGCCACGTCCTCAATCTCATGCGCTTCGTCGAATATGACGGCGTTGTAATCCGGCAGGATGCCAGCGTAAGGGTCGTCCCGCACGGCCAAATCCGCGAAGAACAAATGATGATTCACGATGATAATGTCACTCGCGCTCGCGCGGCGGTGCATTTCAGTAATGAAGCATCGGTCGAATTGCTTGCACTTTTGACCGGCGCACAGATCGCTGCGCGCGTCGAGTTTGTACCAGGTCGAACTGCTCTCTCGCAAGCCCGTCAACTCACTGCGGTCGCCGCTCCCTGTTGTCATCTCCCACTGCTGAATAACACGGAAATCGTTGATCTCTTCCAACCCGGAAAGCACCGGCTCGCGCGCCGCGTCATAGACTTTTTGCCGGCACACGTAGTTCGCCCGGCCCTTCATATAACAGACTGATAGCGGTTTATCAAATAAGCTCTGCAGAAAGGGAACATCTTTAAAATAAAGCTGTTCTTGCAGATTCTTTGTGCCCGTCGAAATCACGACCCGCTTGCCGGAGAGGATCGCCGGAACTAAATAGGCAAGCGTCTTTCCCGTCCCCGTTCCCGCTTCGACGATTAAATGCTTGCCGTCTTGGAGCGCCGCTTCTACGGCCTCGGCCATTTCGAGTTGCCCGGGCCGAAATTCATAATTCGGGTGGAAGCGCGAAAGCAGCCCGTTGCGTTTGAAGAACGATCTCGCCTTAAGGCGATCGCTCCCGATCTCCGCCTTCTTACTCTTTACTTCTGACTCCAAGAATTCCCCAGTGTAGTACGCCAACAAGCGGTTATTCTCAAGATGGGTGACGGAAGACTACGTTTATCTAACTGAACTCGTGGGACTCGGCGTGTACGACCTCAAGGGCCGTCGCATCGGTACTTTTCGCGATGCCGCGCTGGTGCCGCTCATCGATCCGGTGCGCCTCGACCGTTTCTTGGTAGGCGCAGGACCCGGCTGGCTTAGCATCCGCCACGACCAGGTCAAGACCATCAGTCCAGAAGGCATCCATCTCAACGATGAGCGGCTAACTCCGTATCACTCCGACGAGTACATGCTGCGGATGGTTCGTGATCTTCTTGACCAGCAGATCATCGATGCCCAAGGCCGCAAAGTCGTGCGCGTCAATGACGTCACATTTCTCAAGGAAACTGAGAACGGCCATGATGTCCTCCACATCTTGGAAGTAGATATTGGCCTGCGCTCCATCCTCCGGCGCGTACTCCGTGGAGTTGTGTCGCCCTCGGTCATTCGGCGCCTCCAATCTCGTATCGCTCCGAACTCCATCCGTTGGGAGTTCTGCAACATGCTGGAACACGATCCGCAGCGTCGCGTGCGTCTCAACATTTCGAATCGGCTGCTCGTGAATATGCATCCCGCCGATTTGGCTGACATCGTCGAAAACCTGGGCCACCAGGACCGCGAGGCAATTTTCAGTACCATTGACAGCGAAACTGCGGCCGAGCTGCTCAGCGAGGTCGATCCTAACGTTCAAACCCAAATTATCGAGTCTCTCGAAGCCGACAAGGCCGCTGACATTCTCGAAGAGATGGAGCCTTCCGAAGCCGCCGACCTCCTGCATGAGTTGAAAACCGAAAAGTCGGAGGCCATTCTCGAGGAG